>NZ_CP024866.1:5579867-5892922 GCF_004136015.1 Pseudomonas sp. ACM7
TGCGTCGTCTGGCGACAATGGAAGCGGCCCTCAACGAGGGCACGTAACTTGATGCGCCTGGGGCTTAGCGAAGCTCGCGCCTGCAAATCAGCCTTCAATGGCCGAGGCCCATGGTGGAGCTCAGGCGCATCTCATATGAATCAGGCGCTGCCGAAGAAACTATGGGGTCAGCTTGGGTTAGTTTCGGTACTGGATACGATAAACCGGCTTAGCCGCATAGCTTGAACCGCCGTATACGGATCCGTACGTACGGTGGTGTGAGAGGACGGCGGCTGTAAAGCCGCCTCCTACTCGATCTCAAAATTGACGCTGAACCCAATGTGGGAGCGGGCTTGCTCGCGAAGGCGGTCT
The DNA here is from genome assembly GCF_004136015.1 of Pseudomonas sp. ACM7. Lineage (NCBI taxonomy): Bacteria > Pseudomonadati > Pseudomonadota > Gammaproteobacteria > Pseudomonadales > Pseudomonadaceae > Pseudomonas > Pseudomonas sp. ACM7. Next base: position 5,580,219 of record NZ_CP024866.1, read on the forward strand.
ACCATTCAACACCTGTGCTGACTGACACGCCGCCTTCGCGAGCAAGCCCGCTCCCACATTGGATTTGTGGTAGTTATGAGGGATCGGTACCCAGCACCGCATTCAAGGCACTGCGCGCATCGTCAAGCTGTACGAGGGTGGCATGCCGCGCACCCAGCGCATCCCGGTTCTCGATCGCCGTCAGAATCGCCTTGTGCCGTGGCAACGCCAGCTCATGCAGATTCGGTCGCTGGTTGGAATGCTTCAAGGCTTCGGCAATCGCCACCGACAGCATGTTGCACAGGTTGGCCAGCAAGTCGTTATGGGTCGCATCGGCGATCCGGCTATGGAAATCCAGGTCCGGTTGCAAGAGCGCTTCGGGGGTCGGTGCGGCTTCCATACGTTGGTAGGCTTCACCGATGGAGGCGATGTCATCGTCCGTGGCGAACTGCGCAGCGAGGGCGGCCGCGGCGGGTTCGATGATGCTGCGCACGCTGGTCAGCAAATCGAAGAATTCATTTTGCGGGCTGCTTTGCATCAGCCAATGCAGCACATCGGGATCGAGCATGTGCCATTCCTTGCGCTGCTTGACCACGGTGCCCACTCGCGGACGGGAATACACCAGACCCTTGGCGACCAAAACCCGGGTGGCTTCGCGCAGGACTGGACGGCTGACCGCGTACTCCTCGCACAGCAAGGCTTCGGCGGGCAGTTTGTCACACGGTTTGAAGCGTCCGGAAACGATCTGCATGCCCAGTTCCTGGACGATGCGCGAATGCATGCTTTTGCGGTCGGAGGGTTTGCGGTAATCCATGGGGAACGGCGCGATCCTGGGCGATGGGGTGCTGCGCATGATAACAGGCGCGGCGCAATCTTGAGGCGGGCATAGATCAAATGTGGGAGCGGCGGTGCGGCGATCCGACTTGCTCGCGAAGAGGGCCGCACATTCAACATTAATGCTGGATGATCGACCGCCTTCGCGAGCAAGCCCGCTCCCACAGGGGACTGGTGGTGTTAGTGGGAGTGGCGGGGGACTTCGGAGCCGCGGCAACCGACCAGGAAGTCGAAATCGCAACCCTGATCCGCCTGCAACACATGGTCGATGTACAGCTGACGATAACCACCCACGATCAATTGCTGCGGTGGCTGCAAATCAGCCATGCGCGCCGCCAGTTCGGCGTCGGGAATGTCCAGATGCAGACGACCATTGGCGCAGTCAAGTTCGATCCAGTCACCTTCCTTTACCGTCGCCAAAGGTCCGCCAGCGGCCGCTTCCGGGGCCACGTGCAAAACGACAGTCCCGTACGCCGTGCCGCTCATGCGCGCATCGGAAATACGCACCATGTCGGTCACGCCCTGAGCCAGCAACTTGGCCGGCAAGCCCATGTTGCCGACTTCGGCCATACCCGGGTAACCCTTCGGACCGCAGTTTTTCATCACCAGAATCGAGTTGGCATCCACGTCCAGCTCCGGATCGTTGATCCGTGCCTTGTACATGTCGAAGTTCTCGAACACCACCGCACGCCCGCGGTGTTGCATCAGTTCGGCGCTGGCGGCGGAAGGCTTGAGCACTGCACCGAGTGGCGCCAGATTGCCGCGCAATACGCAAATGCCGCCGTCGGCGCGGATCGGGTTGTCGAGGGTGCGGATCACTTCGTCCTGGCCGTAGATCGGTGCGTCTTTGGTGTTCTCGCCGAGAGTCTTGCCGTTGACGGTCAGTGCATTCGGATGCGGAATCAGGTTGGCTTCACCCAGACGACGCAGCACCGCTGGCAGGCCACCGGCGTAGTAGAACTCTTCCATCAGGAAACGCCCGGACGGTTGCAGGTCGACGATGGTCGGCATGCCGCGACCGATGCGGGTCCAGTCATCCAGGTCCAGCTCGACACCGATGCGCCCGGCAATGGCTTTCAAGTGGATCACGGCGTTGGTCGAACCACCAATGGCGGCGTTCACCCGAATGGCATTTTCGAAGGCTTCTTTGGTGAGGATTTTCGACAGTTTCAAATCTTCGCGAACCATCTCCACCGCGCGCATGCCGGACATGTGCGCCAGCACATAACGACGTGCATCCACCGCCGGAATCGCCGCGTTGTGGGGCAGGGAGGTGCCAAGTGCTTCAGCCATGCAGGCCATGGTCGAAGCGGTGCCCATGGTGTTGCACGTGCCGGCCGAGCGGGACATGCCACCCTCGGCCGCGAGGAAATCGTCGATGGTGATCGTGCCGGCTTTCACCTGTTCACTGAGCTGCCAGACCACGGTGCCCGAGCCGATGTCCTGGCCCTTGTGCTTGCCATTGAGCATTGGCCCGCCGGTGACGACGATTGCCGGCACGTCGCAACTGGCCGCGCCCATCAACAACGCCGGGGTGGTTTTGTCGCAACCGGTCAGCAGCACAACACCGTCAATCGGGTTGCCGCGAATCGCTTCTTCGACGTCCATGCTCGCCAGGTTGCGAGTGAGCATGGCGGTCGGACGCAGGTTCGACTCGCCGTTGGAGAACACCGGGAATTCCACGGGAAAGCCCCCAGCCTCGATCACCCCACGTTTGACGTGTTCCGCAATCTGGCGGAAATGCGCGTTGCACGGGGTCAGTTCCGACCAGGTATTGCAGATGCCGATGATCGGCTTGCCGTGGAACTGGTGGTCGGCGATGCCCTGATTCTTCATCCAGCTGCGGTACATGAAGCCGTTCTTGTCGGCAGTGCCAAACCATTGGGCGGAGCGCAGGGTGGGTTTCTTATCAGACATGATCGGTTCTCTTATTGTATGACTATATTGTTCGAACTGAGACGTAAAATAGGCGCAAATTCGGATATTTGGAAGTGTTGTTGCGTAAATAGTATTACTATATAGTTCGTTTCAACGGAGGGATTGCCCTGACGGTTTTCCGCGAGAGGCGTCCCCCGAGGTTCTATAACAACAACAATCGGAGACCGATCTCTTGAGCCAGGAACTGCGGCTTATTCGTCGCATCACGCTGAAACTGATTCCCTTCCTGATCCTGCTGTACCTGATCGCCTATGTGGATCGCTCCGCCGTAGGCTTCGCCAAATTGCACATGGGCGCCGACCTCGGCATCGGTGACGCTGCTTACGGGCTGGGTGCCGGGCTGTTTTTCATTGGTTATTTCCTGCTGGAAATCCCCAGCAACCTGATGCTCGAACGCTTTGGCGCGCGGCGCTGGTTCGCGCGGATCATGGTCACCTGGGGCGCCATCACCATCGGCATGGCCTTCGTCCAGGGGCCGCACAGTTTCTATGTGATGCGCTTTCTGCTCGGCGCGGCGGAAGCCGGGTTCTTTCCAGGCGTTCTCTACTACATCACCCAGTGGTTCCCGGTGCGCCATCGCGGCAAGATCCTCGGGTTGTTCATCCTTTCCCAACCCATCGCCATGTTGATCACCGGCCCGGTGTCCGGTGGTCTGCTCGGCATGGACGGCGTTCTTGGCCTGCATGGCTGGCAGTGGCTGTTTATCGTCATCGGCACTCCGGCGATCCTGTTGACCTGGCCAGTGCTGCGTTGGCTGCCGGACGGTCCGAAACAGGTGAAATGGATGGACCAGGCCGAAAAAGACTGGCTGACCGGCGAACTGAAAAAGGATCTTGAGGAGTACGGCCAGACCCGCCACGGCAACCCGTTGCACGCCCTCAAGGACAAACGTGTCTTGCTGCTGGCGTTGTTCTATCTCCCGGTGACCCTGAGCATTTACGGCCTGGGTTTGTGGTTGCCGACCCTGATCAAACAGTTCGGTGGCACGGATCTGGTGACCGGTTTCGTGTCATCGGTGCCGTACATCTTCGGGATCATCGGTTTGCTGATCATCCCGCGCAGTTCCGACCGCTTGAATGATCGCTACGGCCACCTGGCAGTCCTTTACGTGTTGGGTGCCATCGGCCTGTTCCTCAGCGCCTGGCTGACAGTGCCGGTGCTGCAACTGGCGGCGTTGTGCCTGGTGGCCTTCGCGCTGTTTTCCTGCACCGCAGTGTTCTGGACCTTGCCGGGCCGCTTCTTTGCCGGGGCCAGTGCGGCGGCCGGAATCGCGTTGATCAACTCGGTGGGCAACCTTGGCGGCTACATCGGTCCGTTCGTGATCGGCGCGCTCAAGGAATACACCGGCAACCTGGCTTCGGGTCTGTACTTCTTGTCCGGCGTGATGGTGTTCGGGCTGATTTTGACCGGTGTGGTCTATCGCCTGCTGGAACGCAAGCACGTACTGCCGGCCGACCAGTTCGCTGCCAGCGCCCGTGGCGCTACCCGCGCATAAATCTGAAGGTTAACCCCAATCAAATGTGGGAGCGGCGGTGCGGCGATCCGACTTGCTCGCGAAGAGGTCGTTACATTCAACATCAATGGTGACTGACACACCGCCTTCGCGAGCAAGCTCGCTCCCACATTGGTTTTGCGGTGTTTTCGAATTTCGTTTACAGGAGAAAAAATCATGCGTTTAGTTCAGTTCGAATTGAGTAATGGCGAGCGTCGGGTGGGCGTGGTCGAGGACGATCTGGTGCGCGAGGTGCAGGACGCGCGCACGGTTCGCGACCTGGCGTTGGCGGCGATCGAGGCCGGCGTCAATCTTGAGCAGCAGGTGAAAACCCTGGGCCTGGGCATCAGCCATGACTATGCAGAACTGTTGGCCAAGCTGCGTATCCTGCCACCGCTGGATCACCCGGACCCGGCGCACATGCTGGTCAGCGGTACAGGCCTGACCCATTTGGGCAGCGCGTCGGCACGGGACAAGATGCATCAGCAAGTCGGCGACGAAGCGGCGATGACTGACACCATGCGCATCTTCAAATGGGGCGTGGAAGGCGGCAAGCCGGTAGCGGGGAAGGCCGGCGTACAACCGGAATGGTTCTACAAGGGCGACGGCAGCATCGTCGTGCGTCCGGGCCAACCGTTCCCGCTGCCACCGTTTGCCGAAGACGCGGGGGAGGAGCCGGAGCTCAGCGGCCTCTACGTCATCGGCCATGACAGCAAACCGTATCGACTCGGTTTTGCCGTGGGTAACGAGTTCTCCGATCACGTAATGGAACGCAAGAATTACCTCTACCTGGCCCATTCCAAACTGCGCAGTTGCAGTTATGGCCCGGAACTTCGGGTCGGTGAACTGCCGGAGCATCTGGCAGGCACCAGCCGCATCCTGCGTGACGGTGAAGTGCTGTGGCAGAACGAATTTCTCAGCGGCGAGGCCAACATGTGCCACAGCCTGGAAAACCTCGAGTACCACCATTTCAAATACAGCCAGTTCCTGCGTCCGGGCGATGTGCACATTCACTTCTTCGGCACCGCGACCCTGTCCTTTGCCGACGGCATTCGCACCCAGCCGGGTGACGTGTTCGAGATCAGTCAGGCCGAGTTCGGTGCACCGTTGATCAACGGGATTGCACCGGTTGAAGCGGCGTTCGAGCCCGGCACCGTTGGCACCCTTTAAGGAGACAGGCATGACCCAGATTCTTGGTCACAACTACATCGGCGGTCAGCGCAGCGCTGCCGGCGAAATCATCGTCAAAAGCGTTGATGCCTACACGGGCGAAAACCTGCCTTACAGTTTTCACCAGGCCACCCTTGAAGAAGTCGACGCCGCCGCCAAGGCTGCCGCCGCGGCTCACCCGACGTATCGCAGTTTGAGCGCCGAACGCCGAGCGCAATTTTTCGACGCGATTGCCGACGAACTGGACGCGCTGGGCGACGACTTTGTTGCGCTGGTCTGCCGCGAAACCGCGCTACCCGCCGCACGCATTCAAGGCGAGCGAGGTCGCACCAGCGGCCAGATGCGTCTGTTTGCCAAAGTGCTGCGTCGCGGTGATTTCTACGGTGCGCGGATCGATCGGGCGTTGCCTGAGCGCCAACCGTTGCGGCGTCCGGACTTGCGTCAGTACCGCATCGGCCTCGGGCCGGTCGCGGTGTTTGGCGCCAGTAACTTTCCGTTGGCGTTTTCCACGGCGGGAGGCGACACCGCGTCGGCGTTGGCCGCCGGTTGCCCGGTGGTGTTCAAGGCCCACAGCGGTCATATGGCCACCGCTGAACGGGTGGCCGACGCGATCATCCGCGCCGCAGAAAAAACCGGGATGCCGGCCGGCGTGTTCAACATGATCTACGGCGGTGGGGTCGGCGAAGCGCTGGTCAAGCATCCGGCGATTCAGGCGGTTGGCTTTACCGGTTCGCTCAAGGGCGGCCGTGCGTTGTGCGACATGGCTGCCGCGCGTGCGCAGCCCATTCCGGTGTTCGCCGAGATGTCGAGCATCAACCCGGTGATCGTATTGCCGCAGGCGCTGCAAGTTCGCGCCGAATCGGTCGCCCGTGACCTGACCGCTTCGGTGGTGCAGGGTTGCGGTCAGTTCTGCACCAATCCCGGTTTGGTGATCGGCATTCGTTCGTCGCAGTTCACCACCTTCATGCAACAGGTGGCGGGCCTGATCGGCGATCAACCGGCGCAAACGATGCTCAATGCCGGGACCTTGAGCAGCTATGGCAAAGGTGTGCAAAAACTCCTCGCTCATCCCGGTATCGAGCATCTGGCCGGCAGTCCGCAACAAGGCAATCAGGCGCAACCGCAACTGTTCAAGGCCGATGTCAGCCTGTTGATCAATGGCAATGAAGTGCTGCAGGAAGAAGTGTTCGGCCCGACCACGGTGTTTGTCGAAGTGGCCGATCAGACGCAGCTCAGCGCAGCCCTGAACGGTCTGCACGGACAGCTGACGGCGACGATCATTGGCGAACCGGCGGACTTCGAGCAGTTCGCTGAGCTGACGCCGTTGCTGGAACAGAAGGTCGGACGGATCCTGCTCAACGGCTATCCGACCGGGGTGGAAGTCTGCGATTCGATGGTCCATGGCGGGCCGTATCCGGCGACATCCGATGCGCGCGGCACGTCGGTGGACACCTTGGCCATCGACCGTTTCCTGCGCCCGGTGTGCTTCCAGAACTACCCTGACAGCTTGCTGCCGGATGCGTTGAAGAATGGCAATCCGCTGCGTATTCAGCGGTTGGTGGATGGCCAACCGTCCCGCGACGCGCTGTAACGACCGAGCACAATCCCTGTGGGAGCGGGCTTGCTCGCGAAAGCGGAGTGTCAGTCGACTGATCTTTGACTGTTACACCGCTTTCGCGAGCAAGCCCCACACACATTTGTTCGACGTCATCTTTGAGTTGAGTGACCGGCACTGGACTGCTCCCACATTGAGCTATCATTGCGTCTTTCCCATTCAAAGATTGACTGCCATGACCGCCCCAGCCGACACCTTGCTCGCCACCCTCGAACACTGCGATATGGTGGAAATCGACGGGCTGCACGCCTTCGAATTCTCCCTCGATGAAGACGATAACCTGCACATCGAATGCTTGGACGGTCGTGTGTCCAAGCATTGGGAGTTCACCCCGGCCGAGGTCGAGGCCGCGACCTTCGATCCAGACCTGCAAAGCTGGCTGATCACCGGCACTTCCGGTGAGCACCGGTTGGTGTGCATGACCGCGTTCCGCGGTGATGACGACGAGGAAGAAGCGAATGAGGATGCATAAGCTCTGGCCGCTGTTGATCGCCGGCAGCGTCGGTGCGATGGGCTTTCAGGCTGCGTCGGCCGAGGATTATCAGTTGCTGGTCGGTTCCTACACAGCGGGTCAGAGCCAGGGGATCTATCGCCTGAACTTCGACGCCGCCACCGGGCAGATCGACGCCAAACCACTGCAAGTGATCAAGAGCGAAAACCCATCCTGGCTGACCCTGTCCAAGGATCAGCGTCACCTGTTCGTGGTCAACGAAAACGGCCCGGGACAGACCGATCCGGTGGGGCGTGTCAGCAGTTATGCGATCGACCCCCAAACCCATGAGCTGAGCCTGATCAATCAGGTGCAAAGCCTGGGCAACGAGCCGACGCATTCGGGCCTCAGCGTTGAAGCCAGTCACCTGTTTGTCAGCAACTATTCAGTGGCTGAAGATCCGGGTGGCACCCTGGCGGTGTTGCCGGTAGGTGCCGACGGCAAGCTCAAGCCCGTGGTGCAGATGAGCAGCCATCCGTCGAGCCGGGTCAATCCCGAGCGGCAGATGTCGGCACACGTGCATTCCACGGTTTCGTCGCCGGACGGCCAATATGTGTTCTCCAATGACTTGGGCGCTGACAAGATCTTTGTCTACCGCTTCGACCCAAAGGCCAACCCGGAACTGCCCTTGACCGCCGCTACACCGGCGTCCGTCCAGTTGCCACCCGGTAGCGGGCCGCGTCATCTGCTGTTCAGCGCCGATGGCAAGCACGCGTGGCTGACCATGGAAATGAGCGCGCAGGTTGCGGTGTTCGATTACAAGGACGGCCAACTCAAGCAAACGCAAATGGTCGAGCTGGCGACGGGGCAACCCGTTTCGGACAAGGCAGCCGCTGCGCTTCACGCGTCGCGCGATGGCAAGTTCCTCTACGTCAGCAACCGTGGCACCGCCAATCAGCTGCTGGTGTTCGCCATCGATCCTGCGACCGGGCACCTCAAGGAACTGCAGCGCCGTTCAGTAGAAGGTGATCACCCGCGCGAGTTCAGCCTCGACCCGAGTGGCAAGTTCTTGTTGATCGCCAATCAGAAAAGCAACCAGATTGTCGTCGTCGAGCGCGATTCAAAGACAGGCCTGCTGGGTAAAACCGTGCAAAAACTGCCGATGGATGCCCCGAGCGACCTCAAGTTCATGGTGCGTCAATAGGCCGCAGGCCCCGGTTGATGGGGCCTGCATCCTTCTATTAATGACGCTGATATCTGCTAATGCTACAAAAGATTTCAAGGCGCCAACCTCGAAGGTTAAGTTTGCTTCACGGCCCCACCGGGCAAGCAAGCCAACTGAATCCGAGGAACATCGCCATGAACTTCAATCTCTTCTCCGTAATCGCCGCTTCCGCTATCTCAGCCACCGTTGCTTTGCCAGCCAGCGCCAACGTTGAAATCAGCGACAAAAAATCCCACGCCCAAAGCTACACCCAGAAATACCTGCAACAGAGCGCCAACTTTTACGCGGCTCTGGATCACAAGACCCAAGCCTGAAATTTGAACCCTGCACCTTTTATGCAGGAGCGAAGTCACTTGCGCCGATCGAGCTGAAAAGCTTTGAGAAACCTGAGTGATGTCGCTCCTGCATAACGCGTTTACGACAGCATCATATTGCTATCAATGTATTGCTTGATATCACATGGCCATAAGTTTAAATTTGACGCTGATTTTTTGACTCCTTCCCATGATAAGGATCGACAGCATGGCAATGCGTCTGGCCGTGGTTCTTCTGTTTCTCTATTCCACCCCCATTCTTTCGGCTGCCCAGCCCGTTCCAGACGAGCCGGATGCGGCCCGCGAGCGCTTGATGAGTTTTATTGAAGACTGAAATAGACTGGCTTAATGATCAACGAAGCTGATGGTCACTATGGATAACCCTGAGTGGTTATCACCGCTTTTTTGATCGATTCTGTGGGCATCGAAACACGCCTGCGGAGAACATCATGGCCAGCGCAATCATCACTTCTGCCAAACACGGCGCCTACCTGGCTATCGGTCTTTACGTAGTCCTGGTGCTGGTTGTCAGCCTCTCGCCTCAATCGCAACAGACCCTCGATGCGCCGATTCAAGTCGCTCATCCCGGCATCCAGTTTGAACACCGTTCGCAAACCGCGATGGTCGATCACGCTGAACTCGCAGGAGTCGCCGGGGAATGAAAGGGCACAGACTTTGGGTCATCGCCTTCCTGGCGTTCATGACCAATGGATCCTCCTTGTTGGGGATCGGACAGGGCTCGGCGGGGTCGGTGGCACGGACTATCGAAGCCAATCACAACCTTGCTCGTAACATTGAAACCGCGAAGGCCCTGGGGCTGCTGGCCGGCAATCCGCCGATCGAACGCCAAGGCAGTTTTTTCGGGCCGTTCCACGTGGATTGCTCGGCGTTAGAGATGTGTAAAGCGTTGGCCTGAGTCGTTGAGACGACTCACCTTGTAGCAGCTGGCGAAGCCTGCGTTCGGCTGCGCAGCAGTCGTAAATCCGTTATTTCAGATCTATTTGGAAGACCGCGTGCTCTGGTTTCACGTCTGCTGCGCAGCCGAACGCAGGCTTCGCCAGCTGCTACAGGGGGCGGTGCGGCTCCTTCTGCATTACGCCGACAAACAAATCCGACTCAAGGATTCGCTGCAACCAGCCCTGCAAGCGGTGATAGGGCGTCTGCCCGAACCACTCGCGATCCACATGGGCGAACTGCCGCACGAACGGCATCAGTGCCACATCCGCCAGACTCGGATGCTCGGCCAGCAAGTAGTCGCGTCCTTCCAGCAACTGATCAAGCCTGCACAAAAACACCTCGCCCTCGGCGCGATAAAACGCCATTGGCTGCTCGGGGTATCGCTCGGCGTACTTGTAGCGATTCAGATGCACCTTGAACATCTGATCGTTTTCTTCGATCAACCCGGCGATGAGTTGCTGCCCGACAGGGTCATCCTTGAGCAACCAATCCTGCGGATCGCTCTGCGCCAGGGCCCAGTGCATGATCGCCAGGCTTTCATCGATCACCTGACCGTCGACGCTCAGCACCGGCACCGTGCCTTTGCTCGACAGCGCGAGCATTTCGGCAGGTTTGGCCTTCAGGCTGACCTCGACAATGTTCACCGCAACGCCGGAGTAGCGCAGGGCCATGCGCGCCCGCATCGCGTAGGGGCAGCGGCGGAAGGAATACAGCGTATTCATTTCACCTCCAGCGTACTCAGGCCGTTGCCTTGACGGCGGACCTGAATCTGCACTGGAATCCGTTCATGCATTTCCTGTACGTGTGAAATCACCGCGACTTTACGTCCCTGCGCTTGCAAGCCGTCGAGAGCATCCATGGCCAGTTGCAGGGACTCCGGATCGAGGCTGCCGAAGCCTTCGTCGATGAACAGCGACTCGATTTTCAGCGTGCTCGATGCCATGGACGCCAAACCGAGCGCCAGAGCCAGCGACACCAGGAACGTCTCGCCGCCGGACAACGAATGCACCGAACGCAGTTCATCACCCATCTCGGTGTCCATCACCAACAGCCCGAGCATGCTGCCGCCACGTTTGAGGCGATAGCGCCGCACCAGTTGCCGCAACTGAACGTTGGCGTGGTGCACCAGCAGATCGAGGTTGTAGGCCTGGGCGATCTTGCGGAAGGTGTCGCCCGTGGCCGAACCGATCAGTGCATTCAAACGTGCCCAGCGCTGGTATTCGGTGTAAGCATCGGCAATCTGCTGCGCGAGGGCCTGATTAGCGTTTTGCCGGCGCTGATCCTCGGCCTGTTCGGCGCGCAGCTCGGCGCAACGGTGTTCGCTGGCGGTGAACAGGTTATGCAATTCGGCCAGCGCCGTCGCCAGTTGTTCGGCGTCGAGATTGCCGTTGTGCTGTGCTTGATGATTGAGCAGACGCTGATCGCGTTCCTGCAACAGAACCTTGGTCTGTTCGATGGCTTTTTCGCTTTGCTGCAATTGCTGACGCAGTTCGCTGACCTGCTGGTCGTCAACACTCAGCAGATCTTCCAGACCACCGTCATCCAGTTCCGGATGCAATGCGCGCCAGTCGGCAATCTTGCCGCTCAGCTCGCGATCTTCGGTTTCCAGTGCCTGCGAGCGTTCCTGCTGGGCCTTGAGTTCGGCGCCCAGTTGCACCAGCCGCGTACGCACGGTTTGCAGTTCCTGATTGGCGGTCGCCTCAGCATTGCGCGCCTGTTCGACGGCTTGATCCAGTTGCTGCTGCCACTGCTCGGCGCTGGTGTGTTCGCCGAGCAATTGCGTGAGTTTTTGCTGGCAGGCCTGTTGCTGGTCGGCGAGGGCGGTGAACTGCTGGCGGGTCGTTTCCAACTGCTGGAGGCGAGTGAGTTGGCGGTCCTGTTCTTTCTCCAGCGTCTGCTGCCGTTGTTGCTGTTCGCCGAGTTCATCGCGTTGCTGATCTAGTTGTTCCAGGCGCTGGCTGATCTGCCGGTCCAATTTCATGAAGGTCGCGGCCGGTTCGTTGCGCAGCGCTTGCAGCGTGTCGGCCGGGAGCAGGTTGCTGAACGCCGTCAACTCCTCGTCCAGACGCTGGCGATCACTGCTCAACTCACGTTGCTGGTTGGCCAGGTATTGGGCAGCTTGCTGGCTCGCCGCTTCAGCGCTACGCAGTTGCTGTTGAAGGCGCGCGGCGTCCTGTTGCAGGGTGAGCAGGGAGGTTTGCCGTTGTTCGTCCTGAGTGATGCTCTGGTTTAGCTGGCTGCTTTGCTGCGTCAGCCAGGCATCGCGTTTGAGCGCATCCTGCATGAGCAGCTGCGCAGACAGCGGATGTGCTTCAAGGCTCGGTGCCAGGCTCTGCTGCTGGGTCGCGAGGTGTTCTTGTTGTTGCAGCAACTCCTTTTGCTGCGCAATCACACCGCCCACTTCAGCACGCAGGTCAGTGAGCTTTTCTTTCAGCAGGTCGACGGCTTTTTGGGCGTTGGCCTGTTCGCTTTCATCATGCCGGCCAAGGCTCTGCAGCAGGGCTTCGGGCTGATGATAAGGATGGTCGGGGCTGCCACAGACCGGGCACGGCTGATCGTCCTGCAACTGCTCGCGCAGTTCTTCGACGCTGGCGCTGCGGGCCAGGCGCTGGCGTTCCAGCAGCTCGCGGGTGACGGTCAGGGTCTGTTCGGCAACGACCAATTCGTTCTTGGCTTTCACACCGTCCTGGGTCAGACGTTCTCGTTCTTGCTGAGCGGTGAGCTGGCGCTGCTGGAGTTCGGACGCGCGCTTGTCCAGTTCCTGCTGACTGGCCCACAGGCGCGTCAGCTCTTCAAAGGCCCGCTGTTGCTTGCGGTTATCCTGCAACAGACTCCCGAGAATCTGGATCTGTTCGGCCACCGCCTCCGGTTCGGCGCCGGCCTCCTTGTACAGCACTTCAAGGCTCTGGCGCTGAGTGGAAAGGTCCTCGGCAGCGCGAGCGGCGCTTTGTTCCAGAGCGGCCAGTTCGGCCTGGCCCTTGTTCAGGCGATTGCCGATCAGCATCAGCTGTTGGAGGCGATCACGGTAGGCGCTCCAGGCATCGCTCAAAGGCGCCAGAGGGGTGCTTTGCTCAAGCTCCCCGGCAATCCGCTGCAAACGTTCGGCCACCTGTTTCTGTTGGTTCAGCAAGCCTTGGATCGTGTTTTGGCCCTGAGTGCAGGCCAGTTCCGCCTGCTGCTTGAGGTCGGCACTGAGGCCGGCATCCTTGACCAGACGGGCGAGGGTGCTTTGCTCTTCGAAGGCCTGGCGCAGAAGTGGAGCGCTTGAGGTGTGTTGGCTTTGGGCCTCGACGAGTGCGGTCTGTGCGGCACTCAGGCTGTGTTCGAGTTGCGTCTGGCGCTCGTTCAGCTCGGTTTGCTGTTGGGTGTGTTGCTGAATCTGCGCGGCCAGCGGTGTGAGCTGGGCGGTGAGTTCGGTCTTGCGGGCGAACTGGTGCCGTTGCGGGGCCAGTTGCTCCAGGCGAGTCAGCTTCAAACGTTCGCCGGCCAGACTTTCCCAGTGTTGCTGGGCCGATTGCAGTTGCTCGGTGGCGCTCTGCTGCTCGTCCTGCAACTGGCGCAATTCCTTGAGCCAGGTATGTTGCAGTTCTAGTTGCTTGAGTTGCGCTTGCTGGCTCTTGAGTTGTTGCTGAGCCTCGTTGAAGCGTCCATCGAGTTCTGCCCGAGCTTCTGGCGACAACGGCGTCACGCCGGTGGCCTGGTCCTGCAGCAGCTTGTGGGTTTCGCGAGCCTCTTTGGTTTTGTCGAACGCCCGGCGACCCAGGCGCGTATAGAGCGCGGTGTCGGTGAGTTTTTCCAGCAGTTCGCTACGTTCGTTGTCGTTAGCCTTGAGGAACGCACTGAATTCACTCTGGGCCAACAGCACCGCGCGGGTGAATTGCTCAAAGTTCAGGCCCAGTACGGATTCGAGATGGATTTTGAATTCAACTTTCTGACTGGCCAGCAGTTGATCCAGATCGATGTCGCGCAAGCTCTGGCGGCTGGCTTGCAGCTTGCCGCCGGCCTTCTCGCGGGCGCGGTTAGCTTCCCAGCGAGCGCGGTAGCGACGGCCATCGATGCCAACGAAATCTACTTCGGCATAACCTTCACCCGTGCCGCGACGCAGCAGCGTGCGCGGGTCGCCAGTGCTGATCTCGCCGTCGGCGTCTGGCGCTTTGGCAGACACCTGAGCATTGCTAAGCCGAGGCACAGCACCGAACAGCGCCAGGCACAAGGCATCGAGCAAGGTGCTTTTACCGGCGCCCGTCGGCCCGGTGATCGCGAACAGACCGGCGCTGGCCAACGGCTCAGCGGTAAAGTCGATTTCAAAAGGCCCGGCCAGTGAGGCGAGGTTTTTCAGGCGGATCGCGAGGATCTTCATGGTTGTTCGCTCTCCATCTGCACGTCTTGCAACAGCTCGGCGAAGTCCTTGAGGGTTTGCTCGTCGACCTCGCTGCCGTAGTTGTCCTGCCAGGCGCGGCTGAACAGTTCCTGAGGTGAGAGCTGGTCGAGTTCGATCAAGGTCGTGCCGTCATCGACGCCATCGCGGCTGCCGTTGCCGGCGTATTCAGCGGCGATCCGCACCAGGCGCACGGCTTTGCCTTGCAGGGCGGTTTCCACTTGAAAACGCAAGTCGGGTTGCGGCTCATCGAGGCGCACCCGAACTTCCAGCCACGGCTGGCGCTGGATATCGGCCAGCAGGTCGATGTTCGGCAAGTCGGCCAGTTGCAGCAGGATTTCCGCCAATGGCGCGGGACCGATGCGTTGCAGATTCACCGCCCGAGGGATCAGTTTGGGTTCGACGCTGACCAGGGTTTCGCCCTCGAGTTTGATGTCGAGAATCTGGTGCTGATAGCTAATCTCGGAGAACGACAGCGGAATTGGCGAGCCGCTGTAGCGGATACGCTCTTCACCATTGACCTTCTGCGGCTTGTGCAAGTGACCGAGGGCGACGTAACTGATGCTCGGCCCGAACAGGTTGGCGGGCAGCGCTTCGGCATTGCCGATGATCAGGCTGCGCTCGGAGTCTTCCGACACCGAACCGCCAGCCATGTGCGCGTGGCTGATAGCGATCAGTGCCTGGCCCCGCTTGCGTTTGGCATTAGCCGCTTCGATCAGCCATTCGTGAACCTGACCGATGCCGCGCAGGTAGTTGTCGCCCAAGTGCGCGCCGGTCACTTCGGCGGGGCGCAGGAACGGCAGCGCCAGGCACCAGGCGACGGTTTTGCCCTTGGCATCCGGCAATGGCAGCAACAAGCGCTCGGCGTCGAGTTGACCGTCATCCAGCCACAGCACACGCCCCAGCGCATGCGTGCGCAAACGCCGCATCAATGGCGCGGGCAGTTCGATCCGCGAACCGGAGTCATGGTTGCCGGCGATCATCACGATGGTCAGCTTCGGCTGTTGTTCATGGGCGCTGACGATGAAATCGTAGAGACGTTCCTGGGCTTTGACCGGCGGGTTGACCGTGTCGAAGATATCGCCGGCGATCAGCAGCACATCAGGCTGGTCCAGCTTTAGCTGACGCAACAGCCAGTCAAGGAAACAGCCGTGCTCGAAATCGCGTTCCTGGCCATGTAGGTTTTGTCCAAGGTGCCAGTCGGAGGTGTGAAACAGACGCAAGGCAAACTCCGTAGGAAATAAGGTAATGGCCGCGTGGGAAATGATGGCGGCTAAAGGGGAGGGAGTTTACTGGCAAAAGACCGGGGATGCTGAATGCCTTGAAAGATTGCCTGTCGATTGGGTGGTGCAGCTTCAGTATGGTGGAGGGCAGTCGAACGCTGTTGCGCAGCATCAGGGAGTTTTAATGTTTAAGGAGGCGTCATGACTCAACGGTTACTTCAACTGGATCAAGTGTCGTTCAACCTGCCCGACGGGCGCGTTCTGTTTGATCACTTGAACCACACCTTCAGTACCAGGGCCACCGGCATCGTGGGCGCCAATGGCTGTGGCAAGTCCTTGCTTGGCCGGCTCCTGACGGGGGAGCAACGGCCCACCAGCGGCATCGTCCGTCGCGAAGGCCGGGTTTACGCCGTGGCGCAGTTACTGGAACCCGAGCGCTATCCCAGCGTTGCCGCGCTGGCCGGGGTCGACCCTATTCTGGCGGCGCTGGATCGCATTGCCCAAGGCAGCGTCGACGATGACGACCATTCGCTGGCGGTCGACCAATGGGATTGCGCCACACGCCTTGAGGCGGAACTGCAGCAGATCGGCCTGGGCCATTTGAATGCCGACGCGCGCACCGATGCACTCAGTGGTGGCGAACGGCAACGGGTGGCGTTGCTGGGGGCGTGGTTATCCAGAGCCGACTGGCTCATTCTGGATGAGCCCAGTAATCACCTGGATATTGATCAGCAATACAAGTTATCGCAGCAGATCGATCGCTGGCCCAACGGCCTGGTGTTGATCAGCCACGACCGGGGTCTTCTGGAGCACGTAAACGAAATTGTCGAGCTTTCACCTTTGGGGCTGGCGGTTTATGGCGGCAACTACAGTCAGTATGCGGCGGCACGCGAGCAAGAACAGCAGTCGTTCCAGTCGGCATTGCAAGGGGAGCGGGCGCAGGCCAAGCGCGAGCAACGTGAGATGGCCGTTCAGATGGAGCGTCAGCAACGGCGTAATACGCGCGGAGACCGTCAGGCCCGCGACGGCAATCAGACCAAGCTGATCACCAACGCCCAGAAAGAGCGCAGTGAAAACAGTCAGGGAAAATTGCGCCTCAATCAACAGGTGGCCCGGGAGCAGCAACAACAACGGATCGCCGAGGCCCGTGCGCGGTGTGCGCCGGACATACAACGCATGATGTTGTCTCCGGAAAGCGTAGTGCCCAATGGCAAGCTGATTGTGCAGCTCAACGACGTCATTCTCCCGTTCGGTTACGCAACGCCGGTCAATCTGACGCTGACGGGGCCTATGCGCATGGCTATCCTAGGCGCTAACGGTAGCGGCAAGTCGACCTTGTTGCAGGTGATTGCCGGCCAACTGCCGGTGCGCGAAGGCGAGGTCGTGCGCAGTTGTCATGTTGGCTGGCTGGATCAACACGCCGGATTGCAGCACCCCGAACGCACGGCGGTGCAATGGCTCTACGAGAGTAATCCGCAGTTGCCCGAAGCCGAGGCGCGAACCCGGTTGGCGCAGATGGGCATTGATGCGGATCGTGCGACGCTCAAGACCTGTCAGTTGAGTGGCGGTGAGCGTCTGAAAATCGCACTGGCTGCGCAGTTATATGCACAGCGGCCACCGCAATTGCTGTTGCTGGACGAACCGGACAACCATTTGGACTTGCCCAGTAAAATTGCGCTGGAGCAGATGCTCAATCAGAACCAAGGGGCATTGATCGTCGTCTCCCACGACAGCGCTTTTTTACAGGCCATTCATCTGGACGCCGAGTTCCATCTCAACAGCTAGGGGCCGTTACTTCGGATAAAGCGGTGGCAACCCACTGTCGCCCACCGGGTCCTGAACCCGCTCGGCAATCGGGATCGCCTTGATCGCCCGCCACAAGTCTTCACCTTGCCAATGCTGGCCGGTTTCGCTGTAGAGCGCGCCGTTCAAGCCATCGAGGGCGTCGGACAGCGGCACAAAACGCGCCGCCATATCGGCCAGGGTTTCCGGTTGTTGCCGGGCCCAGGCGTCGAGGGCCTGGCGGGTGGCGTGGGAGTCGTTGGCCTGACAGGCGCGCTTGAGATCGTCGAGCACGGTGCGCGGGCTCGGGCCGGTCTGCGCGGCGCGCAGGATTGCCGGTTGCCAGCGGGCGCGCCACCAGAGACCGAAGCCCAGCAGGGTAGTGCAGGCCAGGATCAGGGTGCTGAGTTTCCACCACCAGAGGGCTTCGTTGTCGGCCGCGGAAAAGACTTGAGGCGTGCCGGCCGGGGTGTCGACCATCAGGCTCGGATTGTTCGCCACCGGCAGGGTTCGGGCCGGCAGGCTGCTGTGATCCAGGTGGTCCTCGAAGGTGTTCCACCAGATCACTTCAACCGCTGGCAACTCGATTGCGCCACTACGTGTTGGCACCAGGGCCTCACGGTCCTCGCGACTGCCGATCAGCCCGCGCTCGCTGTTCTGGTTGCCCAGCACCGGTTGATCCGGGTAGCGCCGCAAGCCGTTGACGTCGGTGGCAGGCAGCGGCGGCAATTGCGAACTGTCCAGGCCTTCAGCCTTTACTGTCAGGCTGCGGGTCAAAGAGTCACCCACCTGCGCATGATCCGGCTCCGGGTTCCAGCTTTCGCTCAGGCTGAGGCTACGGGCCGGCAGCCATGGCATGTCGGCCGGGTAGGTGATGGGTTTGGCTTTGACCGTCAGCAGAATCTCGGCGGAGCTGACCCGCATCAATTTGCCGGATTTCGGTGCCTGCGCGGCGGAGTCCTTCGCGGGCTGTACGTCCACGAGTGCGGCATTGAATATCTGCGGCGGAATGACCAACTCACCGCTGTGTTGCGGGTAGATTGCGTAGCGCATCTCGATCACTCCGTGGCGCAGACCATTGATGTCTTTCTCGTAGGTGCGCGCCTCGCCCAGTTGCTCGATGCGCACATCGGGGATTTGCAAAGGGGGCAGGCTGCTGTCGTCGTATAGCGACACCGAATGGTAGATGCGCAAGGTCAGGATCGCCTGGGCTTGTACGTACACGCTGTTTTGATCGAGGCTGGCGTCGATGAACACCGGGGCCCGTTTGGTCGGGCTGTCCTGGGTTTCGGTTTCGACCACTTGCACGGTGATTGGCTGGCTCTGCACGTCACCCAATTGCAGTGACGGAACAACCACGCTGCCGTTCTGCCGAGGAAGCAGAGTGATGATCCAGCGGGTGGTCGCACGGTTGTCGCCGTTCAGGGTGGTCAGTTGGTTGACTTGACGGGTGCCGCGCACTTCGAACAGCGGCTCCAGCGGTGTCAGATCAGGCTTGCCGAACTGCGTCACGTCGTTGGATTCCAAGGTCAGTTCAATCGTTTCGCCGCTGTTCAGGCGACTGCGATCGACACTGGCGACCAGCCCCGCAGCCTGGGCTTGAACAGTCCAGAGAAGCAGTGCGAGCAAGAAAGCGGTGAAGCGGGTCATCGAGTTTTTCCCTGATCCTGATGTTGTTGCTGTTCGTACCAGAATTTGCGTCTGAGCAATTCACCCGGGTCATCCGGGATCTTGCGCAGCCATTGCTCCAGCGCCTGGCGCTGTTCACCATCGATGCTGTCGCTGGCCGGACGCATCGGTGGTCTGGTGCTGTCTTCATTCCCCAGCTCGCTGCCCGGGACTTCATTGGTGCCGGGTTTCGGCGGCGTTTTGCTCTGTTGCTCGGAGTCCGTCGTGGTTTGTTGGCCGTCGGTTTTCGGGTCGCCCTCATCCGACGGTTGCGTGGCCGCGCCCGGCGGCGGTTCTTGCGTGGGGGGCTCGGTCTCGTTACCAGCGTTTTTGTCCGGCGCAACGGGCGGTGGAGCGTTTTTCTGCTTAAGCAGACTTTCCACCAGCGCCTTGTTGGTCAGGGCCGGGCGCAAATCCGGTTGGCGTTCCAGCGCCTGTTCGTAGGCGTCCAGCGCCGCTTCCAATTCACCGCTTTTGGCCAGGGCGTTGCCACGATTGTAGTGGGCGTGGGCGTCGCTGCCTTCGGCGAACCGCTGGGCGGCGCCGCTGTAGTCGCCTGCCTCGTAGAGCGCCACGCCTTGCCATTGGCGATCTTCGAAATGCTGCGCAGCCTCGGCCGGGCGCTTCTGCTTCAGCAAGATCAGCCCCTGTTGGTCGGGTCGCAGCCACAAATCGTTGAAGTCGAAGGCGTAACTCGGCTGTGGTAGCAGCAAGAGCAGTGGCAGACAGAACAACCAGCCCCGACGGCCGGCGCACGCCGCCAGCAGCAACAACGGCAACAACAGCCAGTAACCCTGGTCGGCCCAAGTATCGAGGCGCAGAGTCTGGCCGTCGTTGCGCAACGCGCGTGGACCGTCGAGCAAGCCGAGGGCGCGCAGGTCGGCATCATCCAGGCGCGCGTGGCGATAGCTTCCGTTCAGGTCGTTGGCAAAGGCTTTCAGGCCTGGTTCGTCCAGATGTGGTACCAGAATTGCGCCCTGGTCGTCCTTCAGAAAACTGCCGTCCTCCTGGGTGATCGGCGCGCCTTCGGCAGTGCCGATACCGAGCATCAGAAATTGTGTCGACTTGCCGTCCAGCGCCTGCTCAATCCCATGGCGTTCCAGTTCGGTCAAGGTCGAACCGATCAGCAGGATACGTCCGTCACCGAGGGCGCCCTGTTCCAGCAGGGCAAGGGCCTTGGTCACCGCCAGATCGGCGCGATGTCCTGCTTGGGGCATCAGTGAAGGCTTGAGGGCATCCAATAGATTGCGGCTGGTCGACAGGTCATCCGAAAGGGGCACCAGCGTGTGAGCGCTGCCGGAGTAGACGACAATCGCGGTCTGGGCGTCGCTGCGGTTCTCCAGCAAGTCGAACAGCTTGCGCCGGGCCTGTTCCAGCCGGTTGGGTGGCACGTCGGTGGCGAGCATTTCCGGGGTCAGCTCAAGGACCACGACCAGCGGGTCGGCGGGTTTCTGGCTTGCTTGCTCGACACGTTCCCAGCTCGGCCCGAGCAGCGCCAGAACGGTCAGCACCCAGGCACATCCAAGGATGACCCACGGCAATTTGCTGTCGCGACCGTTGCCACCACTGAGCAACGCCGCGTGGAAGGCCGGTGGCAGAATCATCTGCCAGCGCCCGGCGCGTTTCTGCCGATGCCAGAGCTGCCAGAGCAACCAGCCAAGCAATGGCAACAACAGCAACCACCAGGGGCGGAACAAGTACGGCCAGAGTGCACTCATCGGCGCCTCCGCAGACGCAGGCGTTTAAGCCGCTGGCGCCAGTCGGGCAGTTGCGTTTGCAAAAACAGATCCTTGGTAAACAGTCGCTGCAACGGGTTGTCAGGCCAGCGCTCGCGAACCACCAACAGCATGCTCAACAGCAACGCTATTGCCAAAGGCCAGTGGTACAGCGCCTGAGCCGGGCGGGCCTGAGTCGGTTGCTGGGTCACCGGTTCCAGTTTGTCGAGGGTGTCCTTGATCGCTTGCAGTTCCTTGTCATCGTGGGCGCGAAAATACTGGCCGCCGGAGGCTTCGGCGATCGCCATCAAGGAGGGTTCATCGAGGTCGAGGCTCGGGTTGACCCCAAGGAAACCCAACGTGCCACTTTGCTCCGGATCGGCGCCGATACCGATCGGGTAGATTTTCACGCCTTCGCTGGCTGCCAGCCGCGCAGCCGTGAGCGGGTCGATTTGGCCACCGTTGTTGGCGCCGTCAGTGACCAGAATCAGCACGCGACTTTGTGCCGGGCGTTGGCGCAGGCGTTTGAGGGCCAGGCCAATGGCGTCGCCGATGGCGGTGTTCTTGCCGGCGATGCCGATCCGCGCTTCGTCGAGCCACACGCGCACCGTGTGCCGGTCGAACGTCAGCGGTGCTTGCAGATACGCCTGGCTGCCGAACAGGATCAGGCCGACGCGATCGCCATCGCGACTTTCAAGGAAGTCACCGAGCAAGTGCTGAACCAGCGTGAGTCGACTGACGTCTTCGTCCTGCCACTGCATGTCGGGGAAATCCATCGAGCCGGACACGTCGACCGCTACCAGCAGATCGCGACCGCTGGCGGCGATGGGCAGCGGTTCGCCAAGCCATTGCGGGCGCGCCGCCGCGATCAGTAGCAACAGCCACAGCAGCATGAACGGTGCCTGTTGGCGCCAGGCCGGCAGGTTGGCCCGGGCGCGGCGGCGGACCAGGCCTTCGAGGTCGCCGAGGAAGCTGACCTTGAGCGCCGGTTCGCCACTGTCGGCGACAGGCAGCACGATGCGCATCAGCCAGGGCAGCGGCAGCAGGGCAAAGATCCACGGCCAGGCGAACTCAAACATGTTTACGAATCCAGGTGTCGACCGCTTGAGTCAGGCCGGCGATGGCCTTGTCGTCGAGTTTGCATTCGGGTTTGTAGGCGCCTTCGACCAGCACCATCCAGCGGGTCAGGCCGGCGGCCGGGCAACGATTGTCGAGGAATGCCAGCCATTTGCGCCCATTGAGGGTATGGCTCTGGCTGTAGGGGTAGTGGTTGCGGCACAGGCGTTTGAGCAAACCGTTGAGTTGCTGCAACCAGGCACCGGCCGGAGCGCCGTCGTAGGGTTTTGGCATCCGCGCGAGTTCTGCCAGCGCGGCAAGGCGCACCGGGTCCAGCGGTTGTTCGGTGCGCACGATCGGGCGTTTGTTCGCAAAGAAGTGCCTTGCCTTCCACAGACCGAAACCGATGAGCGGCAGTAACAGCAGCAACAGCCACCAGCCCGGTGCCGGAGGCCAGATTTCGATCGGTGGCGGGGAGATCAGTGGTTGCAGTTGCTCGAGGCTGCTCATCGGCCTTTCCCCGGTTTCTGTGGGTTCAGGTACTCGCGCAATTGTTCAACCATCTCGCTCTGGGTGCTCAGGGGCATCAGCAATACCCGCAGTTTCTGCGCGAGTAATTCCCAGCGAGCGATGCGCGCTTCGGCCTGGGCGCGATAGGTCTGGCGCAGCTCGAAATTCAGGGTATCGAGTTCCAGTTGCGCACCGCGTTCCGCGAAGCGTAGAAGCCCCGCGGCGGGCAGGGCGTGATCCAGTGGATCGGACACCGGCAGCAGCAACAGATCGCAATGCCGCGACAACAGACTCAGCTGTTGCTCGGCGCCATCGGACAAGGTGCGTTCGTCGCAGATTATGATCACCAGGCTGCCGGGGCGCAGGACTTCCCGGGCACGGCGCAGGGCAATGTTGAAGGCGTCCCGGTCCGGCTCGTTTTCCGTGTGCAGCGACTGATTGACCCGCACCAGACGGTTGAGCAACTGCAGCAGGCTCTGTTTGCTTCGTCGTGGCTTGATTTCATAGTGTTCGTTGTTGCCGAACACCAGTCCGCCGACCCGATCGTTATGACCCAGTGCGGCCCAGCCGATCAGGCTCGCGGCCTGGGCGGCGAGCACTGATTTGAACATCAGCCCCGAGCCGAAAAACAGCCGGCGACTTTGCTCGACCATGATGAAAATCGGCCGCTCGCGCTCTTCATGAAACAGCTTGGTGTGGGGTTCCTGGGTGCGGGCGGTGACGCGCCAGTCGATGCTTCGCACATCATCGCCGGCCTGATAGACCCGCACCTGATCGAAGTCCACCCCGCGCCCGCGCAGTTTGGAGTGGTGCAAGCCGATCAGCGGGCTGCGCTGGCTCGGCGTGGAAAACAGTTGCACTTCACGCACGCGATGGCGCATCTCGATCAGCTCGGCGAGGCTGACACGGATGCCCGGCTCGGGCGGCAGGAGGGCGTTCATCGGGGTCAAGCGACGGCTACGACGTCGAGAATCCGCTGGACCACCCGGTCCTGGTCGATGCCCGCGGCTTCGGCTTCAAAGGAAAGAATGATGCGGTGGCGCAGCACATCGAACAGCACCGCTTGAATGTCTTCCGGGCTGACAAAGTCGCGACCGGCCAGCCAGGCGTGGGCCCGGGCGCAACGGTCGAGGGCAATCGAACCGCGCGGGCTGGCGCCATAGGCGATCCACTCGGCCATCTCCGGGTCGAACTTGGCCGGGGTGCGCGTGGCCATGACCAGCTGCACCAGGTATTCCTCCACGGCGTCGGCCATGTACAAACCGAGGATTTCCTTGCGCGCGGCAAAAATCGCCTGCTGGCTGACCCGGCGCTCGGGCTTGGTTTCGCCATTCAACGCTTCGCCACGGGCCTGTTGCAGGATCCGTCGTTCGACGGCAGCGTCCGGGAAGCCGATTTTCACGTGCATCAGGAAGCGGTCGAGCTGCGCTTCGGGCAGTGGATAGGTGCCTTCCTGCTCGATCGGGTTTTGCGTGGCCATCACCAGGAACAGCGGCGACAGCTCGTATGTGCTGCGCCCGACGCTGACCTGACGCTCGCCCATGGCTTCGAGCAAGGCCGACTGAACCTTGGCCGGGGCGCGGTTGATTTCGTCCGCCAGCACCAGGTTGTGGAAGATCGGGCCTTGCTGGAACACGAAGCTGCCGGTTTCCGGGCGATAGATTTCCGTACCGGTGATGTCGGCGGGCAACAGGTCGGGGGTGAACTGGATGCGATGGAACTGTGCTTCGATGCCTTCGGCGAGTTCTTTGATGGCCTTGGTCTTGGCCAGGCCCGGAGCGCCCTCGACCAGCATGTGGCCATCGGCAAGCAAGGCGATGAGCAAGCGCTCGATGAGTTTTTCCTGGCCGAGAATCTGCGT
Organism: Pseudomonas sp. ACM7; assembly: GCF_004136015.1. Lineage (NCBI taxonomy): Bacteria > Pseudomonadati > Pseudomonadota > Gammaproteobacteria > Pseudomonadales > Pseudomonadaceae > Pseudomonas > Pseudomonas sp. ACM7. The sequence goes on from NZ_CP024866.1 coordinate 5,604,366, forward strand.
TGAAAGAAAGGTTCGCAGCGCTAGCAGCGCTTCACGATGTTCCATCGATGACTGTTCCTGGAAAGGGTGACCGAAGACGTTCGAATAACGCCAGGGCTGGGGGCGTTACTTTAATCTATCGCGGGGGGCGGCGACTAACGGCATTTTGTGCAAAGTGCGGGAAATGGTTGGAGTTTTGCAGGGTGGGTAGGGTGGTGGTGTTCTTTCGGGCCTCTTCGCGAGCAAGCCCGCTCCCACACTTAATCGCGTTCTGCCAGGAGAAATGCGATCGAATGTGGGAGCGGCGGTGCGGCGATCCGACTTGCTCGCGAAGGCGTCCGCTCAGGCGCTGAGATTCAAAGCTGGCTGATATAGGTGCCAGTACCCTTGAGAATGTTCTGCAACGTTTCTTCCACTTCCGCCAAATCCGCCGCATCAGTGCTGTGAATGATTTCCAGCGAATCATCACCATTCAGCGCATCAGCGTCCGCCGCCGCGATTTCGATCAGCAGGCGGGTAGGGCTGAGGGTGACTTTTACGCCGTCCAGCGTCGAAGGCTCGCCGTCGAGGGTGATGTCCAGCGCGTCCTCGTCCGGGTAGCGGGTCATCAGGAACATATCGCCCTGATCGCTGTGGCAGCAGAGCATGGCCATGTTGTCTTCTTCGTCGTCGCACGGGTTGACGATCAAGAGGGCGGTGGTCATTTGCATGGGGGATTCCTGGCTCGACGAGCGTTGTGAAGACGAACAAAGGGCGATTCTGCCAGCCCTCGGGAATTTCTGCTCGCCTGAGTGTCAGAGGATGTGTCGTGAACATTTGGGGTGTTGCTGGTCATTTCTGGTACGGATGTGCCGCAAAACCGGGCTTGAACCCCCCGTTTTGCCGTGCGGCTGCTAGTGTTGTTCGATGCACAAGGCGCAAGCTGCGTACCGATGACCGAATATGTCGCAGCGCTGCAAGCACGGGGCTTGCCGCACTGGTTAAGCTGCGCAACGGATGAGCACCTGTAAAGACATTGCGCGGGACGTTGCCCAGTCGTTTTTGCAGATGCCCATTCATGGAAGGTGAATGTGACCTGAGTGTCTCGTCCAGCTTCACCCACCTGTCATCCTGTTTCCTCTGCCCGAGAATCAGGAGCAGGGTGACGGATTACCCCGAAAGGGGTTTGCACGCGACGCTTCCATCAATAACAAGCCCAAGCGGAGTACCACAGATGGCGTTCTTCACCGCAGCCAGCAAAGCCGACTTCCAGCACCAACTGCAAGCGGCACTGGCCCAGCACATCAGTGAACAGGCACTGCCACAAGTGGCGCTGTTCGCTGAACAATTTTTCGGCATCATTTCCCTGGACGAGCTGACCCAGCGTCGGTTGTCCGACCTCGCCGGCTGCACCCTTTCTGCGTGGCGCCTGCTTGAGCGCTTCGATCACGCGCAACCGCAAGTGCGCGTCTACAACCCCGATTACGAACGCCACGGCTGGCAGTCGACCCACACCGCGGTCGAAGTGCTGCACCACGACCTGCCATTTCTGGTGGACTCGGTACGCACCGAGCTGAACCGTCGCGGCTACAGCATCCACACCCTGCAAACCACTGTGCTGAGCGTGCGTCGCGGCAGCAAGGGCGAGCTGCTGGAAATCCTGCCGAAAGGCACCCAGGGCGACGACGTACTGCAAGAGTCGTTGATGTACCTGGAAATCGACCGTTGCGCCAACTCGGCCGAACTGAATGTCCTGAGCAAGGAATTGGAACAGGTTCTCGGTGAAGTCCGCGTCGCGGTCGCCGATTTCGAGCCGATGAAAGCCAAGGTCCAGGAAATCCTCACCGGCCTGGACAACAGCCAGTTCGCTGTCGATTTTGAAGAAAAAGCCGAAATCAAAAGCTTCCTGGAATGGCTCGTGGGCAACCACTTCACCTTCCTCGGCTATGAAGAGTTCGTGGTTCGCGATGAAGCCGATGGCGGCCACATCGTTTACGACCAGGACTCCTTCCTCGGCCTGACAAAATTGCTGCGCACCGGCCTGACCTACGATGACCTGCGCATCGAAGACTACGCCGTGAACTACCTGCGCGAACCGACCCTGCTGTCGTTCGCCAAGGCTGCGCACCCGAGCCGTGTACACCGTCCGGCTTACCCGGATTACGTGTCGATCCGTGAAATCGACGCCGACGGCAACGTCATCAAGGAATGCCGTTTCATGGGCCTGTACACCTCCTCGGTGTATGGCGAGAGCGTGCGGGTCATCCCGTACATCCGTCGCAAGGTCGAAGAAATCGAACGCCGTTCCGGCTTCCAGGCCAAGGCTCACTTGGGCAAGGAACTGGCGCAGGTAGTTGAAGTGCTGCCCCGCGACGACCTGTTCCAGACCCCGGTCGACGAACTGTTTGCCACCGTGATGTCGATTGTGCAGATCCAGGAACGCAACAAGATTCGCGTGTTCCTGCGCAAAGACCCGTACGGCCGCTTCTGCTACTGCCTGGCCTACGTGCCGCGCGACATCTACTCCACCGAAGTGCGCCAGAAGATCCAGCAAGTGCTGATGGATCGCCTGAAAGCCTCGGACTGCGAGTTCTGGACCTTCTTCTCCGAGTCCGTGCTGGCCCGTGTGCAACTGATTCTGCGTGTCGATCCGAAAAACCGTCTGGACATCGACCCGCAGCAGCTGGAAAACGAAGTGATCCAGGCTTGCCGCAGCTGGCAGGACGACTACTCGGCCCTGACCGTCGAAACCTTCGGCGAAGCCCACGGCACCAACGTGTTGGCCGACTTCCCGAAAGGCTTCCCGGCCGGTTACCGCGAGCGTTTCGCCGCGCATTCGGCTGTGGTCGACATGCAGCACCTGCTGAGCCTGAAAGAATCCAATCCGCTGGTGATGAGCTTCTATCAGCCACTGGGCCAGGTGTCCGGTCAACGCGAGTTGCACTGCAAGCTGTATCACGCCGATACCCCGCTGGCACTGTCCGACGTGTTGCCGATCCTTGAAAACCTTGGCCTGCGCGTGTTGGGTGAATTCCCGTATCGCCTGCGTCACAACAATGGCCGCGAGTTCTGGATTCACGATTTCGCGTTCACCGCCGCTGAAGGCCTGGAACTCGACATCCAGCAACTCAACGACACCTTGCAGGACGCTTTCGTCCACATCGTGCGCGGCGATGCCGAGAACGATGCGTTCAACCGTCTGGTGCTGACCGCCGGCCTGCCATGGCGCGATGTCGCGCTGCTGCGTGCCTACGCCCGTTACATGAAGCAGATTCGCCTGGGCTTCGACCTGGGTTACATCGCCAGCACCCTGAACAACCACACCGACATCGCTCGCGAGTTGACCCGGTTGTTCAAAACCCGTTTCTACCTGGCCCGCAAGCTCGGTACTGACGATCTGGAAGACAAGCAGCAACGTCTGGAACACGCGATTCTGAGCGCACTGGACGACGTCCAGGTGTTGAACGAAGACCGTATCCTGCGTCGCTACCTGGACCTGATCAAGGCCACCCTGCGGACCAACTTCTACCAGACCGACGCGCACGGTCAGAACAAGTCCTACTTCAGCTTCAAGTTCAACCCGCACCAGATTCCAGAGCTGCCGAAGCCAGTACCGAAGTTCGAAATCTTCGTTTACTCGCCACGCGTCGAAGGCGTGCACCTGCGCTTCGGCAACGTTGCTCGCGGTGGTCTGCGCTGGTCCGACCGTGAAGAAGACTTCCGTACCGAAGTCCTGGGCCTGGTAAAAGCCCAGCAAGTGAAGAACTCGGTCATCGTGCCGGTGGGCGCCAAGGGCGGCTTCCTGCCGCGTCGCTTGCCACTGGGCGGCAGCCGTGACGAGATCGCGGCCGAGGGCATCGCCTGCTACCGCATCTTCATCTCGGGCCTGTTGGACATCACCGACAACCTGAAAGACGGCGCGCTGGTACCGCCGGCCAACGTCGTGCGTCATGACGATGATGACCCGTACCTGGTGGTGGCAGCGGACAAAGGCACTGCAACCTTCTCCGACATCGCCAACGGCATCGCCATCGACTACGGCTTCTGGCTCGGCGATGCATTCGCATCGGGCGGCTCGGCCGGTTACGACCACAAGAAAATGGGCATCACCGCCAAGGGCGCGTGGGTTGGCGTTCAACGTCACTTCCGTGAACGCGGCATCAATGTTCAGGAAGACAACATCACGGTGGTCGGCGTCGGCGACATGGCCGGTGACGTATTCGGTAACGGCTTGTTGATGTCCGACAAGCTGCAACTGGTCGCAGCGTTCAACCACCTGCACATCTTCATCGACCCGAACCCGGAGCCGGCCAACAGCTTCGCCGAGCGTCAGCGCCTGTTCGACCTGCCGCGTTCGGCCTGGTCGGATTACGACACCAGCATCATGTCCGAAGGCGGCGGGATCTTCTCCCGTAGCGCGAAAAGCATCGCGATTTCCCCGCAGATGAAAGAGCGCTTCGACATTCAGGCGGACAAGTTGACCCCGACCGAACTGCTCAACGCCTTGCTCAAGGCGCCGGTGGATCTGTTGTGGAACGGCGGTATCGGTACTTACGTCAAAGCCAGCAGCGAAAGCCACGCCGATGTCGGCGACAAGGCCAACGATGCACTGCGCGTGAACGGCAACGAACTGCGCTGCAAAGTCGTGGGCGAGGGCGGTAACCTCGGTATGACCCAGCTGGGTCGTGTCGAATTCGGCCTCAATGGCGGCGGTTCCAACACCGACTTCATCGACAACGCTGGTGGTGTGGACTGCTCCGACCACGAAGTAAACATCAAGATTCTGCTGAACGAAGTGGTTCATGCCGGTGACATGACCGACAAGCAACGTAACCAGTTGCTGGCGAGCATGACCGACGAAGTCGGAAACCTGGTTCTGGGCAACAACTACAAGCAGACTCAGGCACTGTCCCTGGCGGCACGCCGTGCCTTCGTGCGGATTGCCGAATACAAGCGTCTGATGAACGATCTGGAAGGCCGCGGCAAGCTGGATCGCGCCATCGAGTTCCTGCCGTCTGAAGAAGCGATCAACGAGCGCCTCGCGGAAGGCCACGGCCTGACCCGTGCCGAGCTGTCGGTGCTGATCTCCTACAGCAAGATCGACCTCAAGGAAGCGCTGCTCAACTCCCAGGTGCCGGATGACGCTTACCTGACGCGCGACATGGAAACTGCGTTCCCGCCGACCCTGGTGAGCAAGTTCGCCGACGCCATGCGCCGTCACCGCCTGAAGCGTGAGATCGTCAGCACCCAGATCGCCAACGATCTGGTCAACCACATGGGCATCACCTTCGTTCAACGACTGAAAGAGTCGACCGGCATGAGCCCGGCGAATGTTGCCGGTGCATATGTAATTGTTCGGGATATCTTCCACCTCCCGCACTGGTTCCGGCAGATAGAAGCCCTGGACTACCAGGTTTCCGCTGACGTGCAACTGGAACTGATGGATGAGCTGATGCGTCTGGGCCGTCGCGCTACGCGCTGGTTCCTGCGCAGCCGTCGCAACGAGCAGAATGCTGCCCGTGACGTCGCGCACTTCGGTCCACATCTGGCAGCGCTGGGCCTCAAGCTCGACGAACTGCTGGAAGGCCCGACCCGCGAAGGCTGGCAGACCCGTTATCAGGCGTACGTTGCGGCTGGCGTTCCTGAGTTGCTGGCGCGCATGGTTGCAGGCACCACTCACCTGTACACCTTGCTGCCGATCATCGAAGCGTCCGACGTGACCGGTCAGAACGCAGCTGACGTGGCGAAGGCTTACTTCGCTGTTGGTAGCGCGCTGGACATCACCTGGTACCTGCAACAGATCAGCGCTCTGCCGGTTGAAAACAACTGGCAGGCCCTGGCCCGTGAAGCGTTCCGAGATGACGTCGACTGGCAACAACGTGCAATCACCATCTCGGTCCTGCAACAGGGCGACGGCACCCAGGACGTGGAAACCCGTCTGGAGCTGTGGATGGAAGAGCACGAAGGCATGATCGAACGCTGGCGCGCCATGCTGGTAGAAATCCGTGCCGCCAGCGGCACTGATTACGCCATGTATGCGGTGGCCAACCGTGAGTTGCTGGATCTGGCGTTGAGCGGTCAAGCGGTAGTGCCTACCACTGCCGCTGTCACTGCCAGCGCTGAGTTGGAGCCGGCCGCCTGATCAGGCGCTGAATGAAGAAGCCCCGTCTCGAAAGAGGCGGGGCTTTTTTTTGGTCTGATGGATTTGTGTCGTTTGGTCGGACCCTTTCGCGAGCAAGCCCGCTCCCACATTAGTTTTGCGTCGTACACATAATCAATGTGGGAGCGGGCTTGCTCGCGAAGGGGGTATCACATTCAATACAAATTTATGCCTGTTGTGTTATCGATCATCGACACTTTATCTGTCGGTCTGGTCAATAAATTGCTGAGCGACTGGTCAAACTTCTGCAAGGCCCGAACTTGCACGTTTTGTTGTTCGTTAATGTCGGCAACTATCTCTTCGCTGCGTTTATAGTCCGCCCATACCGGACTCAGTTCTTTAGCGTCATGCCCTTTCGCAGTGCCGATGTAGTTGAAGTGGGTATCGTAGAATGCTGCGCTGACATTCGCGCTGATATCCGAACTGCGAGATGTCATCAATTGACTGCGGGTATCGACAATGGCGACCACGTCCGGCTTCGCCGCTCTCAGGCTTTGCATGTCGGGGTATACGGTCGCCGAGCCAAACTGACGTTGCAAGGATGCTTTGACCCAGTCCACCGCCAGGTCCGGTTTGGAGGTGGCGACGTAGGCGTCGTGAATCGACTGCACCAGCAGGCTCTGGCCGAAACCGGTGCCGGCGTTGGCCTGGTAATCCTGAAGGTAGGCGCGGTTAGTCTGAGTGTTGCGGCTGTAGACGATGCCCAGGGACACGTTGCTGCCATTGGTGACATGCGTGGCGCTGCTGCGGCCCACCGGCTCGGTGAAGACGCCGTCGAGCGAAGAAACAGCCTTCGGTGCAGTGGGTATTGAACAGCCCGTTAAAAGAATCGTCATCGTCAAGGTGCTGACAAGTGCAAGTTTCATGGTGTTTCTCCCGTGAAACAACTTGGGTCGGAAAGTTAATAGGCCGGACACAGACGGCGGAGATTCCAGACTAAACCTGTCGTCACTGAATGAAATGGCCAATCACCGCGGTTGTCAGGTGACTACTAGTTTTGTTTGGTTTAAAAGGCCCCGGTTAATTACGCCGGGAAATAAAAAGGCCCGAATGCTTAATTCGAGCCTGTTTATTTATGGCTGGCGCAACAGCTATCAGTTTTCCAAAGGGATCAATACTTTTTCGTCGGGCGCTAACACCATAAACACCAAGAGTTTGGCAGGTTTGGTTGCACTGGCATTTTTCGAGACCAAATGTTCCGATCCGGCCGGTTCATACCAATACTCGCCGGCCTTGTAGGTCTTCGGTTGCTCGCCTTTCACTTGAGAAACGATCGATCCAGAAATAACGTAAGCCATGGCCGTGCCCTCGTGCTTGTGGGCAATGGACGATTGGCCGGGTTTGTAATCGACTTCGATCATCAGCGCTTTTTTACCCGGCACGTTTTTCAGCATCTGGTCCTGCAACACCGTGACTTTTTCCGATGGGTCGTGGGCGAATGCCGCGACGGAAACGGTCAGGGCGAGAGCGGCGAGGGGGGCAGCGCAGTAGCGGAAGGCTTTCATGGGTATCACCTGCTTTGGTTAGTCGTCAGGGACCACAGTAAGTCTCGGCCAAGGCCAATCAAACAGCCAATTTTCGTGAAGGCGAGGGGACCAATCATGCGCGTTGAAAAAACAAGATCGCCGCCTCCAGCCACTCCTGCAGGGGTACCCATTGCCCTGTAGGAGTGGCCGAAGGCGGCGACCTAATTTTCTAAACGATAGGAAAGCTGTTGAAGTCGACGCTGTTGGCCAGACGGCTGTCGATCAGGCCGATAAAGCCTTGTACTTCAGGGCAGTTGAAATGCATTTGCATGGCCGCTTCCGATTGCCAGCGGGCGCTGACAGTCCAGCGGTTGTCGTCCTCGGGGCAGCGGTCAACCATATAGGAATCACAGCCCGGTAGTTCGCGCAGGGTGTCGACAATTTTTTGCAGTTGCTTGCCCAGTTCGTCCGAGCGGCCGGCGGCGGCCTGCACCTTAACGGTATTGATCACTTCGTTGGACATTGCTCACACTCCTGAATCAGGCCGGACGAATCCTGCTCATTGAGGGATAACACTTATGCAGGATAGGCCCGCATCCCCGGACCACCAATAGCCAATCGCGGGATAAAAACGCAGACCAATCCGTCAGGTAACCTGCTGCAAAATGTCCCGCAGGCGGTCCAGGGCGATGTCGATGTCCAGGGTTTCAATGGCGCCAAAACCGAGGAAAAGCCCGGACTGCGGCGCTTGCTGATAGAAAAAGCTGTCGATGGGATACACCCCGACTTCGACCTTTTTCGCAAGTGTAATCACCAATGGAATATCGATAGACACTTTGCACATAACCACCATGTGGAACCCGGCGGTGGTCGGGACAGCCTCGAGCCACGGTGACAGATCGCCGGCCATGCGCTCGAGGATCCGCTCACGACGCCCGGCATAAATCGTATGGCAGCGCCGAATGTGCTTGAGCAGACAGCCTTCGGCGATGAACTTGGCCAGCGCCCATTGGGGCAAGGTGGAGGTGTGCAGGTCGGTGAGCTGCTTGGCGCGAATGACCGCTTCGAGAATCGCTGGCGGCAGGATCGCATAACCCAGGCGCAGCTCCGGCAGCAGGGTTTTCGAAAAGGTTCCGACGTAGGCGACGATGCCGCGTTCGTCCATGCTTTGCAGCGAGTCGGTGGGCCGGCCTTCGTAGCGGAATTCGCTGTCGTAATCATCCTCGATGATGATCGCGCCCAACTCATGGGCCCGCTCCAGCAGCGCCACCCGGCGCGCCTGGCTCATCGGCATGCCGAGCGGGAACTGGTGGGACGGAGTGACATAGATCAGCCGGGTGCCAAGGGGAATCTTGTCCACCTGAATGCCTTCCGCATCCACCGGGACGCCGATCACCGTGGCGCCGTGGGTACCGAACAACAGGCGTGCAGGCGGATAGCCGGGGTCTTCCATGGCGACAATGCTGCCGGGACGGGTGAGCACCCGGGAGATCAGGTCCAGTGCCTGTTGCGCGCCGTTGCACACCACCACGTCTTCGTCCTGGCAATTGACCCCGCGGGAAAACGCGATGTGCCGGGCGATCGCATTGCGTAGCGCCGGCAGGCCTTCGGGCAGGCTGTAGAAACCCTTGGAAGCTGCGATCTGGCGCAAGGCGTGAGCGGTGCAGCGCCGCCAGTCATCCTGGGGAAACTGGCCCTTGCTGGTGGCGCCGCCGATGAAGTCGTAGCGCAACGAGCCTTCCAGTGTCGGATGGCGAAGGAACACCGGCAGGTTGCGCCAGGACTCGATGACCTCGGCACTGGCCAGCTCCGAATGGCTCTGTTTACGGGTGATTTTCGCCGGTCGGGCATTGACGTAGGTGCCTTTGCCGATGACCCCGGTGAGGAAGTTTTCGTAGGTCAGTTGCGTGTAGGTGTCGGAAATGGTCTTGCGCGAAATGCCCAATTGTTCAGCGAGTAAACGACTGGGCGGTAGTTGCGTCCCGGCTGCCAGACGGCCGGATTCGATGGCGCTGCGCAGTTGGTTGTACAACTGGCCTGCCAGGTCCTTGCGGCCGTTGATGACAACGTGAAGTTCCATACCGGCGAGGCTCCTGGGGCGATTGAGGCGCGTGTGCGTCGGGCCAGATTACCCGCATGAGCGCCAGCGCAAAAGTTGCGAGGGCGAAAAACCTCCGATTGGTCTGGTGCCTGAGTGGTCCACGGGTATTTCGCAGAATTGGATCTGTAACGCCTGCGTATCAACGCCTACCTTGAGGGGCACACATTCGATCCACGAGGTCACTCCATGAACCCCCGCCTGGATTACTACAGCGCATCGCCCAAAGCGATGAAAGCGATGATTGCCATGGAGGCCTTGACCAGCAACCTCAGCATCGAGCCGGCCTTGCTGCACTTGATCAAAATCCGAGCCTCGCAACTCAATGGCTGCGCCTTCTGCACCGACATGCACTCGGTGGATGCCCGGCGCCTGGGCGAGACTGACCGTCGGTTGTATTCGATCGTGGTCTGGCGCGACAGCGGTTTCTTCAATGCGCGAGAACGCGCGGCGCTGGCCTGGACCGAAGCCGTCACCTTGCTCTCTGAAAGCCATGTGCCGGACGAGGTCTACGCGCAGGCCCGGGAGCAGTTCAGCGAAGGCGAGATGGTCGACCTGACCATCGCCATCACCACCATCAACAGCTGGAATCGACTGGCGGTGAGTTTTCGGCAAACCCCTGGAGGCTGAATCGATTTTCCGCCCTGAGTGTCACGTCAGGTTCATAAACGCTGCGCAGGATGAGGCTTTCAAGGACAGATCGACAGGGAGTCAGCGATGCGATTCATGGAAACCACAGATCGTCAGCAAGTTGCGCAGTACCGCTCTCCCGTAGAAAAAACCTCATCCTGGCGCGCACTGGCGGCAGGGATCGATCCGGTGCTGGCGCAGTCTTTTCGGGTCAGTGCCCGTTGCGGCTGTTTCATGCAGGCAGCCCGCAGCCTCAACATCAAGGCCACCCAACTGCGCAAACAATTGGCGCAGCTTGAAACGCAACTGCAGTGCTCGCTGTTCAGCCACTCAGAGAATGGCGTTGCCCTCAGTCGTGACGGATTGCAGCTGCAATCGCAGTTGATTGCCCTGGCCCACGAGCGCGACTTGCAGGTGATCGAACAGCCGTTGATTCGCCTGGCCGTCGCCGAATCGATCCTGCATGACATTCTCGGTCGCGATCTGGTTGCCTTGTTGCGGCGCAACGCCAGCGTGCGCCTGGACATCATCACCCTCGACAGTGAACTGTCCCTGCAAGCGGTCAGTGCCGATGTGGTGCTGTGGCTGGCCGGCACCGATTCACCGCTGCCCGGCCCGAGTTTTGCTGTCAGCGAGCCTCGGCGTCTGGCGCGGCTCGACTATCTGCCCCACATCGCCAAACGTTATTCACGGGTCGCGTCGCGGCCAGACAGCCTCGATGACCTGGCGGATTTCCTGCTGGTGCAATGGCAGCATGACCGTCAGGTCGACTGTTTTCGGCCGTGGAATACCCTCGTGGACCAACGCCTGGCCGGAGTGGTGCAGTTGCATTCCTATGAACTGATGCTGGAGATGATCCGTTGCAGCGCCTGTATTGGCCTGCTGCCCGGATACATCAGCCGCTTCGACCGCGGCCTTATTGCATTGCCGGGGCTGTTCAGTCAACCGATGCAGCGGCAGGTGTGGGTGGCGGTCAATGCGCAGTCCGAGGGTTCAGCGCAGGTGCAGATGATCGTTGAGCTGATCCAGAACACCTTCGAAGAGCGGCGGGAGTGGTTCGAACAACCTTCGGCGGTATAGAGTGGGCGGCCATGTCTGTCTCAAGGATGAATCACCCATGCCCGCCACTGACGCTGTCATCTCCCTCGAACGTTTCAAAGAATCCCACATTGACGGTATTACCGCGCTCTACAACGACCCGGCCATTACCCGGCAGGTACTGCAAATGCCATTTCAGTCCCCCGAAGTCTGGCGCAAGCGCCTGGCGCCGGATAATGAGCGTGTGGTGCAGCTGGTGGCGCTGCATCAAGGGACGGTCATCGGCAATATCGGCCTGGAGCAGTTTTCGCGGATCCGTCGCAGCCATGCTGGCAATCTCGGCATGGGCGTCGCGGTGGGCTGGCAGGGCAAGGGCGTCGGCTCGAAGCTGTTGGCGGCGGCGCTGGACATCGCTGACAACTGGATGAACCTGCAACGGCTCGAGCTTTCGGTTTACGCCGACAACGAAGCTGCCATCGGGCTTTATCGCAAGTTCGGCTTCGAAACCGAAGGGCTGTTTCGCGACTACGCCGTGCGTGATGGCGGATGGGTCGATGCCTTGAGTATGGCGCGGCTGCGTCGCACGCCCAAGGCCGGTTGAGTCACTCACCCAACGCGAACGCCACCGCCGCCTGTGCATGCAGTTCGGTGGTGTCGAGCAAGGGTAGGGCGCTGTGCTCAGGTTTGATCAGCAGGCCGATTTCCGTGCAACCGAGGATGATGGCCTGGGCGCCACGTCGGCTCAGTGATTCGATGACCTGCTGATAGACCTTGCGTGACGCCTCGCTGGTCACCCCGACGCACAACTCGTCATAGATGATCCGGTGCACGGCTTGGCGTTCCTCGGCCTCCGGCACCAGTACGGTCAGCCCCATTGAAGTCAGGCGTTCCTTGAGGAAGTCCTGCTCCATGGTGAACGCTGTGCCGAGCAATCCGACCTCCAGCGCACCCGTATCGACGGCAGCCTGACCGGCCGAATCGGCGATGTGCAGGAAGGGAATGGCGATCGCTGCCTGAATCTGCCCGGCCACTTTGTGCATGGTGTTGGTACACAGCACCACGCAATCGGCACCACCGGCCTCTAGCCTACGCGCCGCATCCACCAGAATCGCCGCGGCATCGTCCCAGCGCCCGGCATGCTGGGCCTGTTCGACAGGGCCAAAGTCGACGCTGTACATTAGCAACTTCGCCGAACGCAACGGCCCGAGCCGGTCGCGTACCTGCTGATTGATGAGACGGTAATACTCGGCGCTGGACTCCCAGCTCATGCCGCCGATAAGGCCGATGGTGCGCATGTCGTGCTCCTGTTGATGGCAACCCTTGTTCGAGCATGCCCTTATTTGAGAGTACCCGTGGCTCTTCATCGCGATATATCAGGAAATTTCACATGCCAGCGGCGCTGAGCCAGGAGCTGCTGGGCGGCAGACTCTGCTTGCAGCTTTTGCCCCGTGCGGCTTACAGCGCGCGTGACCCTGTGCAGTGGCAAACCCTTGGGGTGACGCTGGAACGTCAACACGGCGTGCACGCCATCGATTCGGATCATCGGGTGGATTTCGACACCTTGCCTGGCGTACTGGCTTACACCCCGGTCGGCGTGGAGGTGTTTTCCGAATCGGCCAGCGGTGGCGAATACCTGCTGATGCGTCTGGACGAGCCGTTGGCTAATCAGTGTTTACCCTCGGTTGACCGCCGTGTGCAGTCTTCGGGCAATCGCCGCGCGCTGATGCTGGGCCGGGAACTGCGGCGTCTGTTGCTCGCTCCGCAACCGGACAGGCTGGCGCTTGAGCAAAGGGCGGTGGAATTCGTTGGTTTGATGAACCCGAAGACCAATACCGCGCAACGTGTCACGTCCAGGGTTTTCACCCAAGTGCTGGATCAGATCGCCGAGCAGTTCCACGAACCCCTGACCCTGGAACAATTGGCCGCCACCTACGGACAAAACGAGCTGCGCTTCCTGCGCGACTTTACCCGGGCCATCGGCCTGACACCCCACGCTTACCTCGTTGAAGTGCGGCTTCAGGCGGCACGCCGGATGATCGAACACACCGACCTGTCCCTGGCCGACATCGCCCTGAACGCGGGGTTCGCCCATCAGTCCCACATGGGCAGTGCCTTTCGCAAATACCTGGCCATGACCCCCAGCCAATACCGTTCACGCTTTTAGTCGTACGCCGGCAGCGCGCATCTGCCATGCTCAAAGTCCGCAGCACCGCTTCAACAAAGGAACACCGCAATGGACGACGTACAGCAACTGGGTGAGATGCTTCGCCATTACGCAGAAAGCGAAGCGCACAAGAAGCAACTATTCGAGTCGCAATCGGCCGTGTGGGCGACGCGCATTGGTGAACTGTTCGATCAGATCCAGCAATGGCTGGAACCGGTCCAGGCGCCGAATCTGCTGGAGGTGAGCCGCGAGGCCTATGTCGCCTCGGGGCCGAGCGTTCCGGTCGAGACGTCAGCCTTCAAGACCGAGAAGCTGTCCATTGTGATTGCCGGTAAACCGGTGGAGTTTGTGCCGGATGTGATGGGTGCCGGTGGTCAGATTTCACTGGCCGTAATGGGCCTGACGGCCGCGCGCTACGGCAGCATTTCGCTGGTGTGCCTGCCACCGTCCAGTAGCTGGCAATGGCGCAAGACCAATGGCTTGAAAGACCCGGATACATTTGCGTTCGATGCGAACTTTTTGGCGCAGCAGTTGCAGAGCCTGATCCCCCGCGAACGCAGCTGAACTCTCTGACCTGACACATACCCTGTGGGAGCGGGCTTGCTCGCGAAGAGGCCATAACATTCAACATCAATGTTGAATGACAGTCCGCCTTCGCGAGCAAGTCGGATCGCCGCATCGCCGCTCCCACATTGGATTTGCGTTGCGTCAAATTTCGAGGTTGCCCCAACCCGGTTTCGCTTCTTCCGGCGCCACCGTCTTCACACGCTTGCCCGTCGCCAATTCCACCCGCCGCGCCACCTCCGGGTCATCGGCAAACGCAATCAAACTGGCTTCATCCAGACTCTCTGCCGTCTGATGCTTCAGGCAGTATTCAACCGCCAGCCAAAGCCCCGCGACGCCCAACACATTCAGCACGACCTCAATCATCTCAAGCCCCTTGCCTCAGGCAATCTGCGCTTCGCGGTGGGCCATTTCAACGTCCGAAACCCGCACTGTGCGCCAGACGTTGTAAGCCATCAGCAACATGCCGCTGAGGAAGAATACACCGCCGGCGAAGCGCACCACGAACCCTGGATGGCTGGCCTGCAAGGCTTCGACGAAGGAGTAGGTCAGCGTGCCGTCGTCGTTGATCGCCCGCCACATCAGGCCCTGGGTGATGCCGTTGACCCACATCGAGGCGATGTACAGCACGGTGCCGATGGTCGCCAGCCAGAAGTGCAGGTTGATCAGCGGCGTGCTGTACATCTGCTCGCGGCCGAAGACTTTCGGGACCATGTGGTACAGCGAGCCGAAGGTGATCATTGCCACCCAACCCAGAGCGCCGGCGTGAACGTGGCCGATGGTCCAGTCGGTGTAGTGGGAGAGGGCGTTGACCGTTTTGATCGCCATCATCGGCCCTTCGAAAGTCGACATCCCGTAGAACGCCAGGGACAACACCAAAAAGCGCAGGATTGGGTCGGTGCGCAATTTATGCCAGGCGCCCGAGAGCGTCATCATGCCGTTGATCATCCCGCCCCAACTCGGTGCCAGCAGGATCAGCGACATGGCCATGCCGAGCGACTGCGCCCAGTCCGGCAGCGCGGTGTAATGCAAGTGGTGCGGGCCGGCCCAGATGTACAGGGTGATCAGCGCCCAGAAATGCACGATCGACAGCCGATAGGAATACACCGGTCGCCCGACCTGTTTTGGCACGAAGTAGTACATCATCCCCAGGAACCCGGTGGTCAGGAAGAAACCCACTGCGTTGTGCCCGTACCACCACTGCACCATGGCGTCGGTCGCCCCGGAATACACCGGATAAGACTTGAACCAGTCCACCGGAATCGCCAGGTGATTGACCACGTGCAACATGGCGATCACCACAATGAACGCGCCGAAGAACCAATTGCCGACGTAGATGTGTTTGGTCTTGCGTTGCACCACGGTGGTGAAGAACACAATGGCGTAAGCGACCCAGACCACCGTCATCCACACCGCGCCGGAAAATTCGATCTCGGCGTATTCCTTGGTGGTGGTGTAGCCCAGCGGCAGGGTGATCAGCATCACCACGATTACCGACTGCCAGCCCCAAAAGGTGAATGCCGCGAGCTTCTCCGAAAACAGCCGCACCTGGCAGGTGCGCTGCACCGCGTAGTAACTGGCGGCGAATTGCGCGCTGCCAGCAAAGCCGAAAATCACCAGGCTGGTGTGCAGCGGGCGCAAGCGGCCGAAGGTGGTCCACGGCAGGTCGAGGTTCATCTGTGGCCACACCAGTTGCGAGGCGATCCACACCCCCATCGCCATCCCCACGACACCCCAAACCACGGTTGCCACGACGAATTGGCGGACGACCTTGTAGTTATAGGCCAGTCCGATTGTTGCTGTGCTCGTGGTCAATGCTTCCACGGTTGCAAAGTCTTGCCAGGCCACCCGGACTGGCATGTCGTGCACTGTAGAAACCTTGTGAAAAACAAAACAGGCTCAGGAAAACATCATTTATGCGAATCAGATTTGAGGTAACCCTGCGGCCATCTGCCACAACCTGATACGGTTTTTTAGCGTTCAGCTGAATCTGTAACGCACTGCGTCGCAGGTCCATAGTCGACTCAAGAAAACGGGCCATAGAGCTTCAAGCTCACTGAAATTCCTGTGGGAGCGACCTGTGGTGGGGGGATTTATCCCCGTTCGGCTGCGAAGCAGTCGTCAATCCGGACAAACCGGTCTGTCTGAACGGACGCGGGGGCCGCTTCGCGACCCAACGGGGATAAATCCCCTCACCACAGTTCGCTCCCACAGGGGTTGTGCAGAGCCCGATCAATCCTGATGAGGTAGCCACATGTATCAGTACGATGACTATGACCGGGCCCTGGTCTTTGAGCGGGTCGCGCAGTTTCGCGATCAGATCGAACGCTTCATGGCGGATGAGTTGAGCGAAGAAGAATTCCTGCCGCTGCGTTTACAAAACGGCCTGTACATGCAAAAGCACGCCTACATGCTGCGGGTGGCGATTCCTTACGGCACGTTAAGCGCGCCGCAAATGCGTACGCTGGCGAGCATCGCCCGGGATTACGATCGTGGCTACGGCCACTTCACCACCCGGCAGAACATGCAGTTCAACTGGATCGAACTGGCCCAGGTGCCGGACATTCTCGAGCGCCTGGCGCAAGTGGAAATGCACGCGATCCAGACCTCCGGCAACTGTGTGCGCAACATCACCACCGAAGCCTTTGCCGGGGTGGCGGCGGACGAAATGATCGACCCACGACCGCTGGCGGAAATCCTGCGGCAATGGTCGACCATCAACCCGGAATTCCTGTTCCTGCCGCGCAAGTTCAAGATCGCCATCTGCTCGGCGGAACAGGACCGGGCGGCGATCATGATGCATGACATCGGCCTCTATCTTTACCCGGGCACTGACGGGCAAATGCTGCTGCGGGTCATCGTCGGCGGCGGGTTGGGGCGCACGCCGATCCTTGGTTTACAGATTCGCGAAGGGTTGCCGTGGCAGCATTTGCTGTCCTACGTAGAGGCGGTGCTGCGGGTCTACAACCGCCACGGTCGGCGCGACAACAAGTACAAGGCGCGGATCAAGATTCTGGTCAAGGCGCTGGGCATCGAAGCCTTTGCCCGGGAAGTGGCGGAGGAGTGGCAGTACCTCAAGGACGGTCCGGCGCAGTTGACTGAAGTCGAATATGAGCGCGTGGCCAGTGCCTTTGTGCCGCCGGATTACCGCGCTCTGGCGGACACCGACCTCGATTTCGGCACACGCCTTTCCGAAAACCCGGCCTTTGCCCGTTGGGTGTCGCGCAACGTTCAGCCACACAAAGTGCCGGGTTACGCCAGCGTGGTGCTGTCGACCAAACCGGGCATCGCCTCACCGCCGGGTGATGTCACGGCCGAGCAAATGGAGGCCGTGGCCGACTGGTCCGAGCAGTTCGGTTTTGGCGAAATTCGCATCGCCCATGAACAGAACATTGTGTTGCCCGACGTGCCCAAGGCTGATCTCTACACGCTTTGGTGCCGCGCCTGCGAACAGGGCCTGGGCTGCGCCAACATCGGCTTGCTGACCGACATCATCGCCTGCCCCGGCGGCGACTTCTGCGCGCTGGCCAATGCCAAGTCGATCCCTATCGCGCAAGCGATTCAGGCACGCTTCGAAGACCTCGACTATCTGCATGATCTGGGCGACATCAGCCTGAACATCTCCGGCTGCATAAACGCCTGCGGCCACCACCACATCGGCAACATCGGCATTCTGGGGGTCGATAAGAACGGCAGCGAGTGGTACCAGATCACCCTCGGCGGGGCTCAGGGCAAGAACAGCGCATTGGGCAAAGTCATCGGCCCGTCCTTCAGCGCCGCCGAAGTACCCGGGGTGATCGAGCGGATCATCGCCACGTTCGTCAATTACCGCGAGAGTGAGGAAGTGTTCGTCGACACCTTGCAGCGCATCGGTCTGGAACCGTTCAAAGAGCAGGTCTATCCGAAGCTGTTGGAGGTGTCGGCATGAACAATGTGCTACGGCTGGAGGAGGGTGTGGCGCGGATTGTCGCTGATGATCCATGGACCCTGGTCAGGGATGTCAACGATGAATGGCCGGCGGGTGCAGTGATTCTGCCGTTGGCCCGCTGGCTTGAAGGTCCACCGCAAAAGGGTGTGTGGTTGGGGCCGGACGATGAAGTGGACAGCCTCAAGCCGTGGTTTTCACACCTGCCGCTGATTGCCCTCGACTTTCCGAGTTTCCGTGATGGTCGCGGTTACAGCCAGGCGTACTTGCTGCGCACTCGATTGGGCTGGACGGGCGAGTTGCGCGCGGTCGGCGACGTACTGCGCGATCAACTTAGCCACATGCGTCAATGCGGGTTCGACAGCTTTGCGGTGCGTGAGGACAAGTCGGTTGAAGATGCGCTCAAGGGGCTGGCCGGGATGAGTGTGCTGTATGGGCGTTCGGTAATTGAGCCGCGGCCGTTGTTTCGACGGCGTCAGTAGAAACCCCGGTGAGGACGGCGCATCCTGTAGAGCTGGATGCGCCGAGCGCTGTCAGTTGATGCGGACCAGAGCAGCTCGATCGCTTGGAGAAAGCTGATCAATTTCGAGCAGCGTCAGGCTTTTTGGCGCTTCACCAGGCAGTGGGTTGCCAAGATTGCCCGCAGCGTCGGCGGGAAGTTTGTACATCGCGCCAGTGAGTGGATCGACAACGAGCATGCCAATCACCCCCCCCAATAACAGGTTGCCCCAGTACCAGCCACTCATGCTGGTTTCCAGCGTAGCGCTGGTATCGGCATAACCTTCTTTCTTAAACGTGATGGTGTAGGCCTCACCTTTGAAGTAGCCACGACCTGAAGGCAGGGTAACGGTATTGGGCGTGGAACCGTTATGAACGATGACTCCGTCCTTGTTCTTGATGGTGAAGTCGGCACCGCTTGGAGTGCTCGACACGTTCACTGGGTATTTGCTGTCGCCTACGATGCTTGCACAGCCCGAAGTCAGCAGTGTGGCGGTCAGGGCTGTAACGGTGAACAGCGTGCGGAGAGCTTTCATTGATGATCCTTGAGACCGGGATTGCCGTCATTGGCCGAGGTACGCTTCATGTCGCCTCGTTGTGAGTATTGGGGGCTGACTGCCCGGCGCGGACTCTAGCACTAATGGCAGTGAGCCATCATCCAGAATTTAAATTAATTCGGTGTAGTCGCACGCCTTGGGAGATGTTGTGTGGTGGCGCAAGGCATTTGTACTTGGGTCGATGATGGCACTTTGGTAGAGTCCGCACCTCATAAGGAAGTCGTACCGAAAGGAGTCTGGTTTGAGTGTGGGCAAGAAGATTTTAGGGTTAACCGCGTTTCTGCTGATGTTGACCCTGTGGGGCGGTTACTTTTATGTGTTCCAGGAAAACCGCGGCGGGCAGTTGGGTGGCGCGTTCGACAGTTACGCCTGGTGCGGCACGCCACCGGCCGCTGATGCGCTGTCGCTGGGCAAGGATCAGCTGACCCTACGCATCACCAACAACCTGCGTGGCGAGTTCATGCTCAGCGGCGCGGTGATTGTTTCCGAGCGCACTTTCAACCGCTACGACCTGGGCCGAAACGAGCTGCGCTTGCGCCTGGAACCGCTGCAATGGTCTTACGGCGCCACGCCGATTTTTCTCGAACAGGTCAGGATCAAACCCCTGAGCCGTAACCTCGCGTCAGACAACAAAAGCGCCTATGCGGAGCTGGAGCCGCGACCGATCGGCGTGCAGGGGCGCTTCACCGAGTTTCCCTTCGACACCTACCGCTACGGCTACAAACCGGTGCTGTATTACCTCAAGGGCAATGAGCGCATCGACTTGCGCTTTCGCCACATCACCACGGTGATGGAGATGTCGAACACCTTTACGCCCATTCAAAAGTACAACCGGGCCGAGTACATCAACGAGAAAAACGCGTTGGTGCGTGACGAGGATTACAAGCCTTACGCCGTCAACGAATGTGCGTTCAGCGTCGAGCGCAAAGGCTCGTTCAAAGTGATCGTCTTGCTGTTGCTGCTGGTGATTTGCCTGCCGCTGATGCATGTGTTTTATCGCGACGAGCCGGGCATCGATTTTCTCGCCACGCTGGTGAGTATCGGGGCGATCCGGGTGTTTCTGGTCGGGCCGTTGCAGGACTTTCAGCTGTACAACATCGACTTCCTGTTCGGCGCGGCGATTTTACTGGTGGGGACGGTGTCGTCGATCAAGGCGATGCGGGCGAATAGTCGGCGGGAGTTGGCGTTGAAGAGCGGGTCGTCCTGGTAATTCAGAGCCGAGATTGTTGTCGTCTGCGCCGGCCTCATCGCGAGCAAGCTCGCTCCCACAGTGGGTCTGTTGTGGCCACACAATCTGTGTACACCAGAGATCCATGTGGGAGCGAGCTTGCTCGCGAGGGGCCTTTGGATCAGCCCCCCATCACTTCAACGCCGGATCCCCCATGTTCATTTTCTTCCAGCCTTGCAGCAGCACCTGCGCCTTCGGTTCCTGCCCGTTATCCAGGTAGTACTGGATCAACGACAACCGGGCATTGCGATTGGCCGGTTGCACTTTCAGCAGCCGCTCCAGCTCTTGGCAGGCCTCATCGACCTTGCCGCTGTCGTGCAACGCCACCGCCAACACGTAACCGTACTGAGCGTTCTGAGGTTCCAGTTGCGCAGCCTTGCGCAGGGCCGGCATGGCCTGGGCGGATTTGCCAGCGCGCACCAGGGACAGGCCTTGAGTGTGTTGCAGCAGGGCGGCATCCGGATGTGCTTTCAGGCTCTGCTCCAGCAGCGTCTGAGCTTCCTGACTGCGTCCGTTCGCCTCCAGCCATTGCACCAGCGTCACCAGTGCCGGGTAGAAATCAGGATCTTGTTTGAGGGCGGTGCGAAGCAGCGCTGCGACTTCGCCGCTACGACCGCTGGCCTGATAGAGCATGGCGAGGTTGAGGTTGGCTTCAGCGCGTTCGGCCAGGCTCTTCTGGACCTCCTCGTACTCGGCGATGGCTGCATTCCAGTTGTCCTGGGCGTTGCCTAAACCATTACGGGCCACGCTCAGCAGGTCACGAGCCGCGACAATCCGCACAGCCTTCACCGGATCATGCAGCAACGGCGTCAGCAGCGACGCGCGCTCCGGTGGTGGCAGGAACGCGCTGATCGCCCGGACGGCGCTTTCACGCACTTGCGGTGCCGGGTGGCTCAAGTCCTTGGTAGCCAGTTTCAACGCCTGTTCGCTTGGGTACAGCGGCAACTCGGCGAGCAGGGTCGCGCGCTGAATCGCTGGCAAGTTGCTGCGTTGAAGCTGTTCGTACAAGGCTTGTGCCGCGCCGGGCTGACCGTTGCGAATCAGCCACAGGCTTTCGTCGTAACGCGGCGCCTGCGCGGTGGTGGTGTTCCAGAGCTTGAATTGCTCGGTGACCTTGTCGCCAGCCTTGCCCTGGTGACAGGTCAGGCAAGCATCCGGCGTGCCGAGTTTTTTCGCCCGCTCAGGGTTGGGGATGCTGAAACTGTGGTCATGCCTGAAGTCATTACCCATGTAGAACTTGCCGGGCATGTGGCAATCCATGCACTGCGAACCCGGCTGGCCCATGGTGTGGCGGGTGTGTTCGATGGAATCGTAGTTCTTCGCTTGCAGCCCTTTGCCGTCGACGCCGTTCACCGAAGTCTTGCCGGCGGTGTTGTGGCATTGCAGGCAGACACCGTTGCCCGGTGCCTTCAGCTCGGTGCTGTGCGGGTTGTGGCAGTTGCTGCAGCGCACGCCCTTGTCGAACATTTTGCTCTGGGCGAAGGAGCCGTGTTCGAACACTTCGTCCTTGATCTTGCCGTCCAGCGCATACAACTCGCGGGTCAGGGTACTCGGCAGGTAGTCATCCATCAGGCGCTTGCCAGTGGTGAAGCCGTCGCCCAAAGGCGCGCGGCGCGAGTGGCAGCGGGCACAGGTTTCGATTTCGACAGTGGCGTTCTTGTCCTTCAGGTCGAGGGCAAAACCGGCATGGACCAGGTCACCTTTTTTTGCCGTCCATTCCAGGTGATTGGAGGCCGGACCGTGGCAAGCCTGACAGCCGACACCGAGGCTGTTCCAGTGACTGTCGAAGGTGTTTTTTGCGGCATTGAAATTGCGTTTGTAACCGGTGGTGTGGCACTCGACGCACATGAAGTTGGCGTTCTGGCTCGGCTTGCTCCAGTGCAACGGGTCTTTGAAGTTCACACCCTGGCCCGGATAGAGGTGAAACCAGCGGTGCTTCTCGGTATCCCAGGCCACGCCGAGGGCCTGCAACCGACCTTCGCCGACCTCGATCAGGTATTGCTGCAACGGCGCGATGCCGAAGGTGTAGGCGACCTTGAAGTCGGCATTCTTGCCGTCAATGCCGGGGGTGTTGACCCAGAATTCGTCGCCCTTGCGCGAGAAACGGGTGGTTTCATTTTCCGCTTTGAAGGAGACGTTATTGAAGTCGCCCAGCATCGTCTCGGCATTGGCTTCCTGCATCGCCAATTGGTGATGGGAGCCTTGCCAGTCCTTGACCTGCTCGCTGTGGCAGCCCTGGCATTGTTGCTCATCGACCATCGTTGCCGGCGCCACGGCAACCGGTTGCGGTTTGACCGGCTGAGCGACCGGCGTACTGACAGGCGCATAAGTCACGGGGGCCGGTTTGCTGCTGAACAGAAACCAGCCGATGCCCGCGACGGCCAATAGCAAGACGCCGAGGGTGACGGGAAACAGGTAACGGTTAATCAAGGTCGGTGGCGAATCAGGGTTTGTCTGTACCGCTTTATTTTTATGTTTCGGCATTGCGACTTCCATAGTCCGGGTGCGTTTGCCGTCAGGCGCGCGTTCAAGCTCGACGCAACTTTGCCGGATGGCCGGCGTCTGTCAAATGACGGTTGTGATTTACTGTGTAGCGTTGCCACCCTCGGGTGCCACGGTCATGGTGATGCGCTGGGTGGACCCCAAACTCGACATCAACAAATTCACCAGTGTTTACATCGAACCGACCCAGCTCTATCCCAAACCTCAACCGACCGTGAAAATCCCTCAGGCGACCCTGAACGGAATCACCCGTTACTACGATCAGGCACTCAAGCGCGAAATCGGTAAATCCCTGCCGTTGGCCGTTGGCCGCAGGTCCTGATCCGGGTGTGATCGTGGTGCGCGCCGCCATCACCGCCGTGAGCAGCAAGACTGAAAGCCTGAAGCTCTATGAAGTGATCTCGATCGCCCTGGTGGCAGCGGCTGTGAACACGGCCAGTGGCATTCGCGCTCAGGAAACCGACCTAGCCACTGAGGCACTCGTGGGAATGATCGTGGAGGCGCTGCATCACTCACCGACAGGTCGCCGCCTGAACGCCGAGTTTGTCACGGAGTTCTTCCTGTCACAGCGCGTAGGAAACCAGCGGCAAGGCCCACAGATAACTTTGGGTCGCCTGTTGGAAATCCAGCTCGGCGTAAAGCCTGGCGATCGATTCTTGGGTCGGCGATTCGCCTGCCATCGCGATCTTGCCGATCCGCATATCGAGGTCCCGAGCACCGACGCCGCAACTGACGAACATCGTCATCAGGCTGAAACCGGCTGCGCGAATTGCAACGTGCATATCAAAGTCCTCATACCGAAGGTGACGTTGGTCCCGGCGAGCTGTGCGAATTGCAGTAGGCCATCGCCGTTGCTGTAGCCGCCGTTTGGGTGGGGGCGAGTGTTGATTGGCACGGTGGCGCGCAGCAACTGCGCCACACCAATAATATCGCCGGGAGCGAGGGTTAAGTGCCACGCATTAGAACGTCATTGGTGTGGATATTGGTGTCGTGAGGCGCGGGCGTGTAGTCATCCTGGAGGGTGGGTACCGGGCCTGTAGGACACTCTGTTGAAGCTAGCAGCTGACGCCGGGTTCGCCAGCCGAAGGGGGAATCCTTGGTTTTTTGTACACGTTTGCGTGAGTTCCGTGTACTAAAAAGTTGTTGGGAAACAGGGGGTAGAGATCCATGGACTGCCGATGTGGCGAGGGGGACAAGCCCCCTTGCCACATTGATTGGATTATTCAGCGTTTTTTCGCCTGCTCGCGAAG
Organism: Pseudomonas sp. ACM7; assembly: GCF_004136015.1. Classification (NCBI taxonomy): domain Bacteria; kingdom Pseudomonadati; phylum Pseudomonadota; class Gammaproteobacteria; order Pseudomonadales; family Pseudomonadaceae; genus Pseudomonas; species Pseudomonas sp. ACM7. The sequence goes on from NZ_CP024866.1 coordinate 5,628,404, forward strand.
TCGCTCCTCCTGCTCTCGCAACTCCGGTGTGAACTCAGCCCCGAAATCTTCGGCCTCGAACACCTGGCGAATCTCGATCTCGGCGTCGGTGCCTGGCATCGGGTTGGGGCAGCGCTTGACCCACTCGATTGCCTCTTGTTTCGACTTCACCTGCCAAATCCAGTAGCCGGCGATCAGTTCCTTGGTTTCGGCGAACGGGCCGTCGATCACCGTGCGCTTTTCACCCGAGAATCGCACCCGGGCGCCCTTGCTGCTGGGTTGCAGGCCATCGCACTCGATGAGGATGCCGGCTTTGACCAGCTCCTCGTTGTAGTTGCCCATCGCGGTCAACAGTTCCTCGCTGGGCATCACACCGGCCTCGGAATCCTGGCTGGCTTTCACAATGATCATGAATCGCATGGTCTTATCTCCGCTGGATGTGAGTGATTCACAGGTTAGTCGAATGGCCGTCACTTGAATCGACAGCGCTGGCTGCCTTGCATGCATCCGATCCTGTGGGAGCGAGCTTGCTCGCGATAGCGGTGTACCAGTCGACACCCATTTTGAATGTTAGTCCGCTATCGCGAGCAAGCTCGCTCCCACAGGTTTTGTGTTGATTGTTAGAGTTGTATCCAATTTAGGGGGCGACACTTCACAATTTGTATCTGGGCATAGGTCGTCGGGCCATTTCGTGGTTAACTTCGGCCTCTTCAAAACTCTCTACAACAACGTTCAGAAGGACTCCGTTCATGGCTCAAGTCACTCTTAAAGGCTCCCCGGTTCAAGTCAACGGCCAACTGCCACAAGCCGGTTCCAAGGCGCCAGCCTTTTCCCTGGTTGCCGGCAATCTGTCCGACGTGACCCTGGCGAGCTTCGCCGGCAAGCGCAAAGTGCTGAACATCTTCCCAAGCGTCGATACCCCGACCTGCGCGACTTCGGTTCGCAAGTTCAACGCCCAGGCCAGTGATGTCGCCAACACTGTCGTGCTGTGCATTTCCGCTGACCTGCCGTTCGCTCAAGCGCGCTTCTGCGGCGCCGAAGGCCTGGAAAACGTACAAAACCTGTCGACCCTGCGCGGTGCCGAGTTCATCGAGAACTACGGCGTTGCCATCGCTGACGGCCCGCTCAAAGGCCTGACGGCCCGTGCCGTCGTGGTTTTGGACGAAAACGACAACGTTCTGCACAGCGAACTGGTCAAGGAAATCGCTGAAGAACCGAACTACGAAGCGGCACTTGCCGTTCTTAAATAAGTAAAGCATTACAATTGTTAACGGCCTGGCACTGTCCAGGCCGTTTTCATTTGTGATTCAGTGTCTTGGCAAAACATCCTGTTACGTAAGCCAAAGGTAAATTGCCGGTAAAGCCGCTTTGCTTAATGCCCGCCAGTGCTTATCGTTCAGCCTCCTGTAGAAGAAGCCCACGCGCCCAATGGTTGATCATTCCATGCAATCCTCCGTTTCCCGTAGTCCCCGTCGCTGGCTGTTCGGCCTGCTTGTCCTGTTGGTCATCGCTGGCCTGTGCTGGAAATTCTGGCCCGCCGGCACTGCCCAAAAAGAGGGCGCAGGGCAAAAAGCCGTTGCCGGCCATACCGGCAGGTCGGGGGGGATGCGTCCGGGTTTCGGCGGGGCGACGGGGCCTGTTCCAGTGCGTGTCGCGCCAGCAGTCAAGGGCGACTTCCCGCTGTACTACAAGGCGCTGGGCACCGTGACGGCGCTGAACACCATTAATGTGCGCAGCCGCGTCGGCGGTGAGCTGATGAAGATCTCCTTCGAGGAAGGGCAGATGGTCAAGGCTGGCGATCTGCTGGCTGAAATCGACCCGCGTCCTTACCAGAACGCCTTGCTTCAGGCTGAAGGCACGTTGCTGCAGAACCAGGCACAACTGAAAAACGCCCAGGTCGATGTGGAACGCTATCGCGGCCTGTATCGCGAAGACAGTATTGCCAAGCAGACCCTGGACACCGCCGAAGCGCTGGTGGGCCAGTATCAGGGCACGGTCAAAACCAATCAGGCGGCGGTCAACGACGCCAAGCTCAATCTGGAATTCACCAAGATCCGCGCCCCGATTGCCGGGCGTGTGGGCTTGCGTCAGCTGGATGTCGGCAACCTGGTGGCGGCCAACGACACCACCGCGCTGGTGATCATCACCCAGACCCAACCGATCAGCGTTGCGTTCACCTTGCCGGAAAACAGCCTGGAGACCGTGCTGGCCCGTTATCGCACCGGCGCCAAACTGCCCGCCGAAGCCTGGGACCGTGGCGACACCAAGTTGCAGGCCACCGGCGTCTTGCAGAGCCTGGACAACCAGATCGACGTCACCACCGGCACCCTGAAATTCAAGGCTCGTTATGAGAACCGCGATCAGGCGCTGTTCCCGAACCAGTTCGTCAACGTCCACCTGCTGGCCGACACCCTCAAAGACGTGGTGCTCGCACCTTCGGCAGCGATTCAGTTCGGCACCAACGGCACGTTTGTCTACGCCTTGGACGGCGACAAGAAAGTCGCGATTCGTCAGTTGAAAGTTGGCGCCAGTGACGGTGAAAACACCGTGATTACCGAAGGCCTGGCCCCCGGGGATCGCGTGGTCCTTGAAGGCACTGACCGCTTGAAGGAAGGCAGCGAAGTGGAAGTGGTCAACGACACCAAGGATGTACCGACCACCCCGACCGAGCACCTGCAAGGCAAATCGGCCGCCACGGTGCCTGACGCGACGACCACCGACAAGGCGAAAAAGGGCGGCGCATGAACATCTCGCGGCTGTTCATCCTTCGCCCGGTCGCCACGACCCTGAGCATGCTGGCCATTATCCTGGCCGGCGTGATCGCCTATCGGCTGTTGCCGGTGTCGGCATTGCCTCAGGTCGATTACCCGACCATCCGCGTCATGACGCTGTACCCCGGTGCCAGCCCGGATGTCATGACCAGCGCCGTGACTGCGCCGCTGGAGCGTCAATTCGGGCAGATGCCCGGCCTGACCCAGATGGCTTCGACCAGTTCCGGCGGTGCTTCAGTGCTGACCCTGCGTTTCAGCCTCGACATCAACATGGATGTCGCCGAGCAGCAGGTGCAGGCGGCGATCAACGCCGCGACCAATTTGCTGCCCAAGGACCTGCCGGCGCCGCCGGTGTACAACAAGGTCAACCCGGCGGACACCCCGGTGCTGACGCTGGCCATCACCTCCAAGACCATGCTGCTGCCCAAGCTCAATGATTTGGTCGACACGCGCATGGCGCAGAAAATTGCCCAGATCAGCGGCGTCGGCATGGTCAGCATTGCCGGCGGCCAGCGTCAGGCTGTGCGGATCAAGGTCAACCCCGAGGCGCTGGCGGCCAATGGCTTGAACCTGTCGGACGTACGCACCTTGATCGGCGCGTCCAACGTCAACCAGCCCAAGGGCAACTTCGACGGCCCGACCCGGGTGTCGATGCTCGATGCAAACGATCAACTGACCTCGCCCAAGGACTACGCCAACCTGATCCTCGCCTACGCCAACGGCGCGCCGTTGCGGCTCAAGGACGTGGCGGAGATCGTCGATGGTGCGGAAAACGAACGTCTGGCGGCGTGGGCCAATGAAAACCAGGCGGTGTTGTTGAACATCCAGCGTCAGCCTGGCGCCAACGTCATCGAAGTGGTTGACCGGATCAAAGCCCTGCTGCCGAGCATCACCGACAACCTGCCGGCCGGTCTCGAAGTCACCGTGCTGACCGACCGTACCCAGACCATCCGCGCCTCGGTCACCGACGTGCAGCACGAATTGTTGATCGCCATTGCGCTGGTCGTGATGGTGACCTTCCTGTTTCTGCGTCGGGCCAGCGCTACGATCATTCCGTCAGTGGCCGTGCCACTGTCGCTGATCGGCACCTTCGGCGTGATGTACCTCGCGGGTTTCTCGGTCAATAACCTGACCCTGATGGCACTGACCATCGCCACCGGTTTCGTGGTGGACGATGCGATTGTCATGCTGGAGAACATTTCCCGATTTATCGAAGAGGGCGACAGCCCCCTGAATGCGGCGCTCAAGGGCGCCAAACAGATCGGCTTCACCCTGATCTCCCTGACCCTGTCGCTGATTGCAGTACTGATTCCGTTACTGTTCATGGCCGACGTGGTAGGGCGGTTGTTCCGCGAATTTGCCATCACCCTGGCGGTGGCGATCCTGATCTCCCTGGTGGTGTCCCTGACCCTGACGCCAATGATGTGTGCGCGGCTGCTCAAGCGTGAACCGAAGGAAGAGGAACAGGGCCGTTTCTACCGGGCCAGTGGCGCCACAATTGATTGGATGATCGCGGCTTACGGGCGCAAGTTAAAGTGGGTTCTCAAGCATCAACCGCTGACCCTGATGGTGGCCATCGGCACACTGGCGTTGACTGTGTTTCTTTACATGGTGGTGCCCAAGGGCTTCTTCCCGGTGCAGGACACCGGGGTGATCCAGGGTATTTCCGAGGCGCCGCAGTCGATTTCCTTTGCGGCAATGAGCGAACGTCAGCAGGAACTGGCCAAAGTGATTCTGGCGGATCCGGCGGTGGAGAGCTTGTCGTCCTACATCGGCGTCGACGGTGACAACTCGACGCTCAATAGCGGTCGTCTACTGATCAACCTAAAATCCCACAGCAATCGCGACCTGAGCGCCACCGAGGTGATTGCACGTCTGCAACCGGAACTGGACAAACTCATCGGCATACGCCTGTTCATGCAGCCGGTGCAGGACCTGACCATCGAAGACCGCGTCAGCCGGACTCAATACCAGTTCAGCATGTCGTCGCCGGATTCCGAGCTGCTCAGTCTGTGGAGTGGTCGTCTGGTGGAAGCCCTGGCCCAACGGCCTGAGCTGACCGACGTCGCCAGCGATTTGCAGGACAAGGGCTTGCAGGCCTATCTGGTGATTGACCGCGATGCGGCGTCGCGGGTCGGTGTGTCGGTGTCGAACATCACCGATGCGCTGTACGACGCCTTTGGTCAGCGGCAGATTTCCACCATCTACACCCAGGCCAGCCAATACCGCGTGGTGCTGCAATCGCAGGCCGGCGAGAAGATCGGCCCGGATGCGCTGAATCAGATTCACGTGAAAACCACCGACGGCGGACAAGTACGCCTGTCCAGTCTGGCGCACATCGAGGAGCGTCAGGCGCAGCTGGCGATCACTCATATCGGTCAGTTCCCGGCAGTGATGATGTCCTTCAACCTCGCGCCCGGCGTGGCGCTGGGGCATGCGGTGGAGATCATCGACCAGGTGCAGAAAGACATCGGCATGCCGATTGGCGTGCAGACCCAGTTCCAGGGCGCGGCCGAGGCATTCCAGGCGTCGCTGTCGAGCACCTTGCTCCTGATTCTGGCGGCAGTGGTGACCATGTACATCGTGCTCGGCGTGCTCTACGAGAGCTACATCCACCCGATCACCATTCTCTCGACCTTGCCCTCGGCGGCGGTTGGAGCCCTGCTGGCGTTGCTGTTGAGCGGGAATGATCTGGGAATGATCGCGATCATCGGCATCATTTTGTTGATCGGTATCGTGAAAAAGAACGCGATCATGATGATCGACTTCGCCCTCGACGCTGAACGCAATCAGGGCATGGACCCGGAAACGGCGATCTATCAGGCGGCGCTGCTGCGTTTCCGGCCGATTCTGATGACCACACTGGCCGCGTTGTTCGGCGCGGTACCACTGATGCTGGCGACCGGCTCCGGCGCGGAACTGCGTCAACCGTTGGGTCTGGTAATGGTGGGCGGCTTGTTGGTGAGTCAGGTGCTGACGTTGTTTACCACTCCAGTCATCTATCTGTATTTCGACCGCCTCGGTCGGCGCTGGGGGCGCAAGCCTGAAGCCGTGGAAGCGGCAGAACAGCCATGAACCTGTCCGGACCTTTCATCAAGCGCCCGGTCGCGACGATGTTGCTGAGCCTGGCGATCCTGCTGCTGGGCGGCGTGAGCTTCGGCCTGTTGCCGGTGGCGCCGTTGCCGCAGATGGACTTCCCGGTGATCGTGGTTCAGGCGAGTCTGGCCGGTGCGAGCCCGGAGGTCATGGCCTCGACGGTGGCCACGCCGTTGGAACGCTCCTTCGGCGCCATCGCCGGGGTCAACACCATGAGCAGCCGCTCCAGCCAGGGCTCGACCCGGGTGATTTTGCAGTTCGACCTGGACCGCGACATCAACGGCGCGGCGCGGGAAGTGCAGGCGGCGATCAACGCTTCGCGCAACCTGCTGCCGAGCGGGATGCGCAGCATGCCGACCTACAAGAAGGTCAACCCGTCCCAGGCGCCGGTCATGGTGCTGTCGCTGACCTCCGACGTACTGGAAAAAGGCCAGCTCTACGATTTGGCCTCGACGATTCTGTCCCAGAGCGTGTCTCAGGTGCAGGGTGTCGGCGAAGTGCAGATCGGCGGCAGTTCCTTGCCGGCGGTGCGCATCGAACTCGAACCGCAGGCGCTCAACCAATACGGCGTGGCGCTGGACGATGTGCGCAACACAATCGCCAACGCCAACGTGCGCAGGCCAAAAGGCTCGGTCGAAGACGGCCAGCGGCTGTGGCAGGTTCAGGCCAACGATCAACTGGAAAAAGCCAAGGATTACGAGTCGCTGATCATTCACTACGCGGACGGCGCGGCCCTGCGCCTGAAGGACGTGGCCAAGGTCAGCGACGGCGTCGAAGACCGCTACAACAGCGGTTTCTTCAACAACGACGCGGCGGTACTGCTGGTGATCAACCGTCAGGCCGGCGCCAACATCATCGAGACGGTCAACGAAATCAAGGCTCAGCTGCCGGCGTTGCAGGCCGTGTTGCCGGCCAGCGTGAAGCTGAACGTGGCGATGGACCGGTCGCCGGTGATCAAGGCGACCTTGCACGAAGCGGAAATGACCCTGTTGATTGCCGTGGCGCTGGTGATTCTGGTGGTGTTCCTGTTCCTCGGTAACTTCCGCGCCTCGCTGATTCCGACCCTTGCGGTGCCTGTGTCCCTGGTCGGCACCTTTGCGGTCATGTACCTCTACGGATTCTCCCTGAACAACCTGTCGCTGATGGCGCTGATTCTGGCCACCGGGCTGGTGGTGGACGATGCCATTGTGGTGCTGGAGAACATTTCCCGGCACATCGACAAAGGCGTACCGCCGATGAAGGCCGCGTACCTCGGGGCGCAGGAAGTCGGCTTCACCTTGCTGTCGATGAACGTCTCGCTGGTGGCGGTGTTCCTGTCGATCCTGTTCATGGGCGGGATTGTCGAAAGCCTGTTTCGCGAGTTTTCCATCACGTTGGCGGCGTCCATCGTGGTGTCGCTGGTGGTCTCCTTGACGCTGACCCCGATGCTCTGCGCCCGGTGGCTCAAGCCGCATACACCCGGTGAGGAAAACCGTTTGCAGCGCTGGAGTCAGCGCGCCAACGAGTGGATGGTCGGCAAATACGCCACAAGCCTCGACTGGGTGCTGCGTCACCGCCGGTTGACCTTGCTTACCCTGATAGTGACAGTCGGCGTTAACATTGCGCTGTATATCGTTGTTCCTAAAACATTTTTACCTCAGCAGGACACCGGCCAGCTGATCGGTTTCGTGCGCGGCGACGACGGGCTGTCATTCAGTGTGATGCAGCCGAAAATGGAAACCTTCCGCCGTGCCGTGCTCAAGGATGACGCGGTGCAAAGTGTCGCCGGCTTCATCGGCGGCACCAACGGCACCAACAATGCCTTCATGCTGGTGCGGCTGAAACCGATCAAGGAGCGAAACATTTCTGCGCAAAAGGTCATCGAACGCCTGCGCAAGGAAATGCCCAAGGTCGCCGGTGCGCAGCTGATGCTGATGGCCGATCAAGACCTGCAGTTTGGTGGCGGTCGTGAACAGACCACGTCCCAGTATTCCTACATCCTGCAAAGCGCCGACCTTGGCGAGTTGCGCGAGTGGTATCCGAAAGTCGTGACTGCGCTCAAGGCCTTGCCGGAACTGACGGCGATTGATGCCCGTGAAGGGCGCGGCGCCCAACAGGTGACCCTGATCGTCGATCGTGATCAGGCCAAACGCCTGGGCGTCGACATGGACATGGTCACCGCAGTGCTGAACAACGCCTACAGCCAGCGGCAGATTTCGACGATTTACGACAGCCTTAACCAGTATCAGGTGGTCATGGAGGTCAATCCCAAATATGCCCAGGACCCGATCACCCTCAAACAGGTTCAGGTGATCACCGCTGACGGTGCGCGGATTCCGCTCTCGACCATCGCGCATTACGAAAACAGCCTGGAAGACGACCGCGTCAGCCACGAAGGCCAGTTCGCCTCCGAGAGCATTTCCTTCGACATGGCCGAAGGCGTGACGGTGGAGCAGGGCACTGCGGCCATCGAGCGGGCTATCGCCAAACTGGGTATGCCGGAAGACGTGATCGTGAAAATGGCCGGCACCGCCGACGCCTTCGCCGCGACCCAGAAGAGCCAGCCTTGGATGATTCTCGGCGCGCTGGTGGCGGTGTATCTGGTGCTCGGTGTGCTGTATGAAAGCTATATCCATCCGCTGACCATTCTCTCGACCTTGCCGTCGGCCGGGGTCGGTGCGTTGCTGTCGATTTACGCGCTGGGCGGTGAGTTCAGCCTGATCTCGTTGCTCGGGCTGTTCCTGCTGATCGGCGTGGTGAAGAAAAACGCCATTCTGATGATCGACCTGGCGTTACAGCTGGAACGGCATCAGGGCATGGCGCCGCTGGAATCGATTCGCAGCGCTTGCTTGCAACGTCTGCGGCCTATTCTGATGACCACCTTGGCGGCGATCCTCGGCGCGTTGCCGTTGCTGCTGAGCCGCGCCGAAGGTGCGGAAATGCGTCAGCCGCTGGGCCTGACCATCATCGGCGGGCTGATCTTCAGCCAGGTGCTGACCCTTTACACCACCCCGGTGGTTTACCTCTATCTCGACAAACTGCGCCATCGTTTCAACCACTGGCGTGGGGTGCGTACCGATGCTGCTCTGGAAACTCCGCTATGACTGACCGTTCGCTTATCACTCTGGCTGCACCGCTGGTAACGGCCCGAGGCTCGCGTTTGTTGAGCCTGGCGCTGTGCGTGGCGATGCTCAGCGCCTGCGCCATCGGCCCGGATTACCAGCGCCCGCAAGCGGCTGCGCCGGCGCAATACAAGGAAGCGGCAGGCTGGCGTCAGGCCAATCCCGGCGATTCTCTGGCCCGTGGCGCCTGGTGGGAGTTGTATGGCGATCAGAAGCTCAATGGCCTGATCGAAAAACTCAACAGTTCCAACCAGACCGTCGCGCAGTCCGAAGCCCAGTACCGTCAGGCCCAGGCCTTGGTGCGCAGTGCTCGTGGCGCGTTTTTTCCGACCGTGGACCTGACCGTCGGGAAAAACCGCTCCAGCCAGGGCACCGGCAGCAGCAGTTCGAGCCTGACCAGTTCTTCCAGCGGGATTCGCGACACTTACACCGCACAGGCCGGGGTCAGTTGGGAAGCGGATATCTGGGGCAAACTGCGCCGTGGACTTGAGGCCGACACCGCCAACGCCCAGGCCAGTTTTGCCGATCTGGCGGCGATGCGCTTGAGCCAGCAGTCGGAACTGGTGCAGAACTATCTGCAACTGCGCGTGATCGACGAGCAGAAACGCCTGCTGGAAGCGACGGTCGAGGCCTATCAGCGCTCGCTGACAATGACCGAAAACCAATACCGCGCCGGTGTCTCCGGCAAGGACGCGGTGGCTCAGGCTCAGACTCAGCTCAAAAGCACCGAGGCTGACATGGTTGATTTGATCTGGCAGCGCGCTCAATTCGAGAACGCCATTGCCGTACTGATCGGGCTACCGCCGGCCGAGTTCAGCCTGGCAGAAACCAAAGACATCCCTGCGTTGCCCGAGATACCGCTGAGCCTGCCTTCGCAATTGCTCGAGCGCCGCCCGGACATCGCCTCCGCTGAACGTTCGGTGATGGCTGCCAACGCCAACATCGGCGTGGCCAAGGCTGCGTATTACCCGGATTTGACCCTGAGCCTGAACGGCGGCTATAGCAGCAGCACCTATGCCAACTGGATCAGCGTGCCGAACCGCTTCTGGTCGGTCGGACCGCAATTGGCCATGACCGTGTTCGACGGCGGTCAGCGCTCCGCGGAAGTTGACCGCAGCGAAGCGGCCTACGACGAGACCGTGGCCAAGTACCGCCAGACCGTGCTCGATGGTTTCCGTGAGGTGGAAAACTATCTGGTGCAGCTCAAGGTCCTGGAAGACGAAGCGGGCGTGCGCCAGGAAGCACTGGACGCGGCGCGAGAGTCCTTGCGCCTGACCCAGAACCAGTACAAAGCCGGTGTGATCGCTTATCTGGGCGTGGTGGTCGTTCAGGCCACAGCGTTGAACAATGAACGCAGCGTGCTGAGCCTGTTGCAGAGCCGGTTGATTGCCAGTGTGCAGTTGATCGCGGCATTGGGTGGTGGCTGGGATGGTCAGCTACAGGTGAGCGACAAAGAATAGCGACACATTCTCTGACGGCAAGTCGAGACTCCGTAGCAGCTGTCGAGCCTGCGAGGCTGCGTTCGGCTGCGTAGCAGTCGTGAAATCAGACGACACGGTGTTTCAGGAAGACCGCGTGTGCCGGGTTTACGACTGCTTCGCAGCCGAACGCAGCCTCGCAGGCCCGGCAGCTGCAGGTGAACGCGGCCGCCGCGAGGTATCAAACGAGTGTTTCATCGGCTTGATGGCCATTTGCTTATTTTGTCAGTGCGTTCTTTTGCGTAATCAGTACAATCGCCCGATTTGCCCCCCGAGAACGGAGGGCTGTCGCGAGTAGTCTCATGCTTATCGGTAGCTATTCCCCCACGCTGGTTATCATCTCGCTTTTTGTGGCGATTCTCGCCTCCTATACCGCGCTCAACCTGACCGAACGCATCGCCACGGCCAAGGGCCGGGCTGTGCATCTATGGACGGCTGGCGGCGCCTTTGCCATGGGGGTTGGCGTGTGGTCGATGCATTTCATCGGCATGCTCGCGTTCAAATTGCCCATCGACCTCGGTTACGACGTCGGCATCACATTGCTGTCACTGTTGATTGGCATCCTGTCCTGCGGCTTTGCCCTGTGGCTGGTCAGCCAGCCACAATTGCCAGCGTGGCAATTGGCGTTCGGCGCACTGGTCATGGGTTCCGGGATCAGCGCCATGCACTACACCGGCATGGCCGCCATGCGCATGCAGCCGGGTATCGATTACGATCCGACGCTGTTCGGCGCCTCGCTGCTGATCGCCGTAGTCGCCTCGGGCGCCGCGTTGTGGATCGCTTTCCGCCTGCGCCAGCACACACCTTATGTCGGCCTGATCCGTGGCGGTGCGGCGGTGATCATGGGGTTCGCGATCGTCGGCATGCACTACACCGGCATGGCGGCAGCGCGTTTCCCGGATGGCAGCTTCTGTGGCGCGGCCGTCAGCGGCCTGAACGGCAAGGGCCTGGACAATCTGGTACTGATTACCACCCTGGCGGTGTTGAGCCTCGCGTTACTGACCTCGATCCTCGATGCGCGCCTTGAGGCCCGCACCGCAGGCCTTGCCCACTCATTGACCGAGGCCAACCGCGAGCTGACTCAATTGGCCCTGCATGACACCCTGACCGGCCTGCCGAATCGCGTGTTGCTGGCTGACCGCATCGATCAGGCGATGTCCATGGTGCGCGAGCAGGGCGGTTGTTTCGCGTTGATGTTCATCGATCTGGACGGTTTCAAACCGGTCAACGATGCCTTTGGGCACCATATGGGCGATCTGTTGTTGCGTGAGGTCGGCTTGCGCCTGCGTGAGGATTTACGCAGCCAGGACACCCTGGCGCGGATCGGCGGTGATGAATTTGTATTGCTGGTGCAACTCGGCGAGCAGAATGACGCATTGAGCCTGGCGGCCCGTCAGGTCGGGCTGATCGGGCGTTCGTTCCGGGTCGGCGAACATGACTTGCAGATTTCCGCCAGCGTCGGCATCGCGATTTATCCGGGCAACGGTGAAACCGCCGAGGAATTGCTGATGAACGCCGACGCGGCGATGTATCACGCCAAGGGTGCCGGGAAAAACGGCTATAGCTTCTTCGATGCCTCGATGAACAGCAACGCGCGCAAACAGCTGCAGTTATTGCAGGACTTGCGTATCGCCATTGATCAGCAGCAATTCAGTCTCTATTACCAACCCAAGTTCGATGCCAACAATGGCCGGCCGGTCGGTGCCGAGGCGCTGCTGCGCTGGGTGCATCCGACCCAGGGCATGTTGCTCCCGGACAAGTTCATCGAACTGGCGGAAAAGACCGGGCTGATCATTCCGATTGGCGAATGGGTGCTCAACGAAGCCTGCCGTCAGATGCGCGAGTGGTACGTGCTCGGGTACACCGACTGGCGCATCGCAGTGAACCTTTCAGCCTTGCAGTTCTGCCACGCGGGCCTGGTCCAGAGCGTCGCCAAAGCCTTGGCCACTCACCATTTGCCGGCCAACAGCCTGACCCTCGAGATCACGGAAACCACCGCCATGAGCGATGCCGATGCGAGCATGACGGTGCTTCAGGAGCTGTCGACAATGGGGGTCGACCTGTCGATCGATGACTTTGGCACCGGTTATTCGAGTTTGATGTACCTCAAACGCTTGCCGGCCAACGAACTGAAGATCGACCGGGGTTTTGTCCGCGATCTGGAGCGTGACAGCGATGACGCCGCCATCGTTTCCGCCATCGTCGCCCTAGGTCAGGCGCTAGGGTTGCGGATCGTCGCCGAAGGGGTGGAGACCGACTCGCAGCAAGACTTCCTGACGCAACTCGGCTGTGATTCGCTGCAGGGTTATCTGCTCGGGCACCCGCTGCCGGCCGAACGCTTCATGGTTGATATTCTGCGTGCAGAGCAATTGGCGGTGAGTTGATAACAATGTGATTGATGTGAGCCCATGCAAAAGCCAGCGATGACGGTTATTCTTGCCCTCGACCGCTAACGCTTGGAATGGGGGAAAATTCGCATGGACAAAGTCATCGTCATCACCGGCGGCAGCCGCGGTATCGGCGCTGCCACCGCCCTGTTGGCCGCCGAACAAGGTTATCGGATCTGCATCAACTACCTGGCCGACGAATCCGCTGCGCAAACTGTGCTGGAGCAAGTCCGCGCTCTCGGCGCCCAAGCCATCGCAGTGCGCGCTGACGTCAGCATTGAAGATGAAGTGATCGCGCTGTTCCACCGCGTGGACACTGAGTTGGGCCGGGTCACGGCACTGGTGAACAACGCCGGCACCGTCGGGCATAAGTCCCGAGTCGATGAAATGTCCGAATTCCGTATTCTCAAAATCCTCAGAACCAACGTCCTGGCGCCTATCCTCTGCGCCAAACACGCGATCCTGCGCATGTCGCCCAAGCATGGCGGGCAGGGTGGCAGCATCGTTAACGTGTCCTCGGTGGCCTCACGCTTGGGCGCTCCCGGTGAATACGTTGATTACGCAGCGTCGAAAGGTGCGCTGGATACGTTCACCATCGGCCTGTCCAAAGAAGTGGCTGGCGAAGGCATCCGCGTCAACGCGGTGCGTCCTGGTTACATCTACACCGATTTCCATGCGTTGAGCGGTGACCCGGATCGGGTCAGCAAGCTGGAGTCGGCGATTCCGATGGCTCGGGGCGGGCGTCCGGAGGAAGTGGCTGAAGCAATTGTGTGGTTGCTGTCGGACAAGGCTTCCTATGCGACCGGGACATTCGTTGACCTCGGTGGCGGGCGTTAACCTATAGATTCGTTGTTGTCTGATCTGGCCTCTTCGCGAGCAAGCCCGCTCCCACATTGGAATGTGTTCAATTGTGGGAGCGGCGGTGCGGCGATCCGACTTGCTCGCGAAGGCGCTAGTCGTGACGCTATCAAACCTTCAGAACGACCGCACAATCCGGCCCAACGTCTCCATCGCCTTCTCGGCTGTCTCATCCCAGGGGCTGCCGTAATTCAGCCGGATACAATTCCTGAAGCGCTGGGTCGGTGAAAAAATCGGCCCGGGCGCAATGCTGATCCCTTGCGCCAACGCCATCTGAAACAACTTCAGAGAATCCATCTGCGGTGGCAATTCCAGCCACAAGAAGTAACCGCCGGCCGGTTGGCTGACGCGAGTTTGCGCCGGGAAGTAGCGAGCGATGGCGGCGAGCATGGCGCTTTGCTGTTCTTCAAGGGCGTAGCGCAGTTTTCGCAGGTGCCGGTCGTAGCCGCCGTGTTGCAGGTAATCGGCGATGGCCGCCTGGGCCGGCATCGACGCGCACAGCGACGTCATGAGTTTCAGCCGTTCGATCTTCTGCGCATAGCGCCCGGCGGCGACCCAACCGATGCGGTAGCCGGGGGCCAGGCTTTTGGCGAACGAACCGCAGTGCATCACCAACCCTTCGGTATCAAACGCCTTCGCCGGTTTCGGCGCTTGTTGGCCGTAATAGAGTTCTGCGTAGACGTCGTCCTCGATCAACGGCACCTGATGGCTACGCAATAGCTCAACCAGTTCCTGTTTCTTCGCCTCGGGCATCGTCGCGCCCATCGGGTTCTGGAAACTGGTCATGCACCAGACCGCCTTGATCGGGTGCCGTGCCAGGGTTTGCGCGAGTACGCCAAGGTCGATGCCATCGCGCGGATGCACAGGGATTTCCACGGCTTTGAGCTTCAGCCGTTCCAGTATTTGCAGGCAGGCGTAGAACGCCGGGGCTTCGATGGCCACCAGATCGCCGGGCTCGGTGACCGCTTGCAGGCACAGGTTCAGCGCTTCCAGCGCGCCGTTGGTGATCAGCAGTTCTTCCATGGGCAGCATCAGCCCGCCGACCATGTAGCGCAGGGCGATTTGTCGACGCAGTTGCGGATTGCCCGGAGACATGTCGGTGACGACCATGCGCGGGTCCATCTCTCGGGCGGCGCTGGCCAGAGAGCGGGACAACCGTTGCAACGGGAACAGGGTCGGGCTGGGGAAGGCCGAGCCGAAGGGCACGGTGTTCGGGTCCTTGATCGAGTCAAGGACCGAAAACACCAGTTCGCTGACGTCGACTTCGGTGGACTCATTGACCTGGCTGCTGATCACCGGCTCCGAGAACGGGCTCGGCGCGTGCGCGTTGACGAAGTAGCCGGAACGCGGGCGAGCGCGGATCAGGCCGCGGCGTTCGAGCAGGTAGTAGGCCTGAAACACCGTGGACGGGCTGACCCCGTAAGTCTGGCTGGCGTAACGCACGGAAGGGGCGCGCTGGCCGGGACCAAGGACACCGGAGCGGATCAGTTCAGCGATGTCGTCGGCGAATTTTTCGTAGCGTTTCATCGAGTGCCTGGATGGGTGTCATTCATTGAAAAAATGGGTGGCAGTCAGGTCGCCAAGATCGCAGCCTTCGGCAGCTCCTACAATGGATCGGCGTACACCTGTAGGAGCTGCCGGAGGCTGCGATCTTTGGCTTTGCATCTTAAAGGCTCAACGATTCATCGGCGCAACAAACCGGCTTTTTGCCACGCTATAAATCTCTGGCTCATCACTGTCGACAATCTTGAAGCTGATCGTCTGCGAACTGCTGCTCGGCCGTTCCGTAGTCATTGCCACCGACACCGGCACATCCACAATCTCGCCCGGGGCCAGGCTCAGTTCGGTATTGCCTTGCAGCAGGAAGCCGTCGCCGTCGACCAGGGTCAGACGATAGTCCTGACGTTGCTGGGTCTTGTTGATGACTTTCAGGCTGTAGATGTTTTCGATCTGCCCCTGACTGTTCTCGCGAAACAGGCCACGGTCCTTGCTCACGTCCAGCGACACCATCGGCCGCTCCACCAGCGCCAGGGCAAGCGCACCGATCATCACCAGCAGGACCGCGGTGTAGCCGATCAAACGTGGCCGCAACAAATGTGTCTTGCCACCCTGCAATTGATGCTCCGAGGTGTAGCTGATCAGCCCGCGGGCGTAGCCCATTTTGTCCATGATCGAATCACAGGCGTCGATACACGCGGCGCAGCCGATGCATTCCATCTGCAAGCCGTCGCGGATGTCGATGCCGGTCGGGCAGACCTGCACGCACAACTGGCAGTCGATGCAATCACCGAGGCCTACTTCAGCCGGTGCCACGTCACGTCTGCGCGGGCCACGGTTTTCGCCACGGGCCACGTCGTAGGAGATGGTCAGGGTGTCTTTGTCGAACATCACGCTCTGGAACCGTGCATACGGGCACATGTGCATGCACACCGCTTCACGCAGCCAACCGGCGTTGATGTATGTCGCGCCGGTAAAGAACAGCACCCAGAACAGACTGACGCCGCCCATCTGCAAGGTCAGCAGTTCTTCGGCCAGCGGCCGGATCGGGGTGAAGTAACCGACAAAGGTCAGGCCGGTCAACAGGCTGATGGCCAGCCACAAGGTGTGCTTGGCCGAGCGGCGGATCAGTTTGTTCAGGCCCCAGGGTGCGGCTTGCAGCTTGATCCGCTGGTTGCGTTCGCCTTCGGTGAGCTTCTCGCACCACATGAAGATCCAGGTCCAGGAACTCTGTGGGCAGGTGTAACCGCACCAGACTCGCCCGGCGAACACGGTGATCGCAAACAGGCCGAACGCGGCAATGATCAGCAGCGCCGACAGCAGGATGAAATCCTGCGGCCAGAAGGTCGCGCCGAAGATGTGGAATTTGCTTTCGGAAAGGTCCCAGAGCACAGCCTGACGGCTGCCCCAGTTCAACCACACCGTGCCGAAGAACAGCAGAAACAGAAACCCCGCGCCGCTCATGCGCAGGGTGCGGAATAAACCGGTGAAGCTGCGGGTGTGGATCAGGTTGTCGCTGGACTTGGCCTTCATCTTTGGACGCGAAGGCTCATAGCTCTGCACTGAAGGGTTCTGTATTAAAGGGGCGGTTTCTACGGTTCGGACGGGGATTCTATCGCTCATGGTCTTTCGCTCATCAGCCTCCATCAGGCCTGAGCACTATGAGCGGCGATCTGTTTGCATAACAGACTCACCTATTGCAATAAAAAGCGGATCAGATGGGCGTTGATCCGCTGCCTGCGACAAGTTGATGCACCCGCTGCAGCGGGATGCAGGCGCCTATATCAAGCGTCCGCGGGGGTTGTTGATCCGGGTCAGTCAAATCACCGAATCACTGTCGGTTGCCTTCAAATGCTTACGCCCGTCGACTGCGCCTGCTACGGTCAATGCCTCGGCTTCTGCTTCGGTAATGTAGAAGCGCTGGCCATTGAGCTCCACCGCCGACATGGCTTTTTCCGAGTCGGTAATGATGGTGACGTCGGGACACAAACGAATTTCTTCGCCGTTCTCGGTAATGAAGAAGCTGGTCTGGTTTTCGATGCGCACAGTCATGGAGGCGTCCTTTTTTCTGCGGGTTATAAGGTGTTAGGGCACAGCCGAGGATCATCGTTCTGTGCAACCGATTAATGGTCGACGCGGTCCATCCTGAAACGACCTTTAACAGGGACAACGCCATGAACGCATGGTGGCATGAGGTTTGGGTGACCCTGCAAGCGGAGTTCGCCGACATTGGCGACGCTTCACAACTGACGCGCATTACCGTGCGCTTGCTGATGGCGGCGGTGTTGGGCGGGATTCTCGGCTTCGAACGCGAGCACAAGGGCAAGGCCGCCGGGGTCCGCACCCACATGCTGGTTGCCCTCGGCGCCGCGCTGTTCGTGCTGGTGCCGCAAATGTCCGGCTCGCAGGCCGATGCCATGAGCCGGGTGGTGCAGGGTGTGATCGCGGGGATCGGCTTTCTTGGCGCAGGGACTATTCTGAAAAACAACGAGGGCGACGAGGGGCACGTCAAAGGCCTGACCACCGCCGCCGGATTGTGGATGACCGCGGCCATCGGCGTCTCGGCCGGGTTGGGGCGAGAGGCGACGGCGGTGTTCAGTACGTTGCTGGCGCTGGCGATATTCAGTGTGATGCCGAGGATCGTGCGATTACTGGAGAGGGATCACACCCCGTAGGAGCTGCCGAAGGCTGCGATCTTTTGATCTTGAAAAGCAAATCAAGAGATCGCAGCCTTCGGCAGCTCCTACGGTGTAACGATCACCGGCGGCATCGTCTCTGGCGGTTCTTCCCGAGGTGGCGGGGTGGTGCCGGGCGGATCTTGCTCAGGCACAGGCGTAGGTTCGGTCGGCGGAATGGTCGGGCTGTCGATGTTTGGATCAGGCGTTTCGGCAGGGATCGGAATGCTCATAAATTCAGTCTCCAGTGGCACATGGCGTAAGTCGTGCTTAAGTGTGTTGACCACCATGCAAAGGAATTGATTCCCCCGAAGACCCAGGCAAATCCTCGTGAACTTTACCGGTGCCTGTCGCTCGGAACCTAAGTGAGTTCATTCCGGGGCGGACGATTCTGCGGGATGGCTATCCAGTTACAAGCCACAGACACAAGAGCGTCCATGGGGCGTAAAGGAGAGATGCTCGATGACTGCTGAAAAACCGACAGAGCTGAACTACAACCCTCATATGCCGCTGTCGCAGGCTTTACTACTACCGCGCATCGCAATCGAAAACACCATGCCGACCCTCGATGGCGGGCAGTTCGCCGTCAAAGCCGTGGTGGGTCAGGACGTGGTGGTGACCAGCAAAGTGTTCGCCGACGGTCACGACAAGTTGGCCGTGCGAGTGCGCTGGCACGCCGAGGGCGAGGAAACCTGGCAAAGCGAAGTCATGGCCGACCTGGGCAATAACGGTTGGCAGGGCCAGTTCCGGGTCGCGCGCCAGGGCCGTTATGTGTTTTGCATCGAAGCCTGGATCGATCAGTTCGCCAGCTTCTGTTATGAGCTGGAGAAAAAACACGCAGCCAGGGTGCCGATCAGCCTGGAGTTGCAGGAGGGGCGAACGCTGGTCCAGCAAGCCGCCGAACGCACCGAAGGGCAGCTGAGTGAACAGCTGGCGGCGCTGCACCATGAATTGTCGGGTCTGCTCGAAATCGAGCAGGTCGAGTTGTTTTTGCACCAGCGTAGCGCCGAGCTGATGACGCAGGCCGATCATCGTACCTATTTGAGCATCAGCCCCGAGTACCCGCTCGACGTCGAACGGGACCTGGCGCAGTTCGCCAGTTGGTATGAATTGTTTCCGCGTTCGATCACTGACGATCCGGCCCGGCATGGCACCTTCAACGATGTGCATGCGCGGCTGCCGATGATCCAGGACATGGGCTTCGATGTGCTGTACTTCCCGCCGATCCACCCGATCGGCCGCAGTTACCGCAAAGGTCCGAACAATTCCCTGACCGCCGGGCCGGACGATCCGGGCAGTCCGTATGCCATTGGCAGCGAAGAGGGCGGGCATGAAGCCATTCATTCAGAGCTGGGCAGCCGCGAAGACTTCCGGCGTCTTGTCGCGGCAGCCGCTGACCATGGGCTGGAAATCGCCCTCGACTTCGCGATTCAGTGTTCCCAGGATCACCCATGGCTGCAGCAGCATCCGGGCTGGTTCAACTGGCGGCCGGACGGCACGATCAAATACGCCGAAAACCCGCCGAAAAAATACCAGGACATCGTCAACGTCGATTTCTATGCCAGCGATGCGATACCGAGTCTGTGGGTCGAGTTGCGCGACATCGTGGTGGGTTGGGTCGAGGAGGGCGTGAAACTGTTTCGAGTCGACAACCCTCACACCAAACCGCTGCCGTTCTGGCAATGGCTGATCGCTGATGTGCGGGCGCTGTACCCCGAGGTGATCTTCCTGGCCGAAGCCTTCACCACCCCGGCGATGATGGCGCGGTTGGGCAAGGTCGGTTACTCCCAGAGCTACACCTATTTCACCTGGCGCAACAACAAGTCTGAGCTGGCCACCTATTTCACCGAACTCAATGAGTCACCGTGGCGCGAATGCTTCCGGCCGAATTTCTTCGTCAACACACCGGACATCAACCCGGCGTTTTTGCATGAGTCAGGACGCGCCGGTTTTCTGATCCGAGCCGCGCTGGCCACCATGGGCTCCGGTCTGTGGGGCATGTATTCAGGCTTTGAACTGTGCGAAGCGGCACCGGTGCCGGGCAAGGAGGAATACCTCAATTCCGAGAAGTACGAAATCCGCCCACGGGACTTCAACGCGCCGGGCAACATCATTGCCGAGATCGCCCAGCTCAACCGCATCCGCCGGCAGAACCCGGCGCTGCAGACGCATCTGGGCCTGAAGGTCTACAACGCCTGGAACGACAACATTCTGTATTTCGGCAAACGCAGCGCGGATGGCAGCAATTTCATTCTGGTGGCTGTCAGCCTTGATCCGCTTAACGTCCAGGAAGCGAATTTCGAATTACCGCTGTGGGAAATGGGCTTGCCCGACGACGCCAGCACCCAGGGCGAAGACTTGATGAGCGGTCATCGCTGGACCTGGCACGGCAAGTACCAATTCATGCGGATCGACCCGGCGAATCAACCGTTCGGGATTTGGCGAATTACCAATTCCTGAGCCTGACAAAGATCAAATGTGGGAGCTGGCTTGCCTGCGATAGCGGCGGGTCAGCGCCGAACATACTCGCTGACACATCGCTATCGCAGGCAAGCCAGCTCCCACACTGATCGCATTTCTTCAGGCAGTTGATGTTTTTCCAGAGTTTTTCAGGAGTTTCAAATGGCGAAGAAACCCAAGGCAGCCACCTTTATCAAGGACCCGCTCTGGTACAAGGATGCGGTGATCTATCAGGTTCACGTTAAGTCTTTTTTCGACTCCAACAATGACGGGATCGGCGACTTTCCCGGTCTTATCGCCAAACTCGATTACATTGCCGATCTGGGCGTCAACACCATTTGGTTGTTGCCGTTCTATCCCTCGCCACGGCGCGATGACGGCTACGACATTGCCGAATACCGTGGCGTGCATTCCGACTACGGCACCATGGCCGACGCCAAGCGTTTCATCTCGGAAGCCCACAAACGTGGCCTGCGGGTCATTACCGAACTGGTCATCAACCACACCTCGGACCAGCACGCCTGGTTTCAGCGAGCGCGCAAAGCCAAGAAAGGTTCGGCGGCGCGGGACTTCTACGTCTGGTCTGATGACGATCAAAAGTACGACGGCACTCGTATCATCTTTCTCGACACCGAAAAATCCAACTGGACCTGGGACCCGGTGGCCGGTCAGTACTTCTGGCACCGGTTCTATTCCCACCAGCCAGACCTGAATTTCGATAACCCGCAAGTCATGAAAGCCGTGCTGTCGGTGATGCGCTACTGGCTGGACATGGGCATCGACGGTCTGCGTCTGGACGCGATTCCGTACCTGATAGAACGCGACGGCACCAACAACGAAAACCTGCCCGAGACCCACGACGTCCTCAAGCAGATCCGCGCCGAAATCGACGCCAATTACCCGGACCGCATGCTGCTGGCCGAGGCCAACCAATGGCCGGAAGACACGCAGCTGTACTTCGGCGACACCGACGCCAAAGGCCTGAACGGCGACGAATGCCACATGGCGTTCCACTTCCCGCTGATGCCGCGCATGTACATGGCGCTGGCCCAGGAGGATCGCTTCCCGATCACCGACATTCTGCGTCAGACCCCGGAAATTCCCGCCAATTGTCAGTGGGCGATTTTCCTGCGCAACCACGATGAGCTGACCCTGGAAATGGTCACCGACAAGGAACGCGATTACCTGTGGAATTACTATGCGGCCGACCGTCGGGCGCGGATCAACCTGGGCATTCGGCGTCGCTTGGCGCCGTTGATGGAGCGTGATCGTCGTCGCGTGGAACTGCTCAACAGTTTGCTGCTGTCGATGCCCGGTACGCCGACCCTGTATTACGGCGATGAAATAGGCATGGGTGACAACATCTACCTCGGAGACCGTGACGGCGTGCGCACTCCGATGCAGTGGTCGATTGACCGTAATGGCGGTTTCTCCCGCGCCGACCCGGCCAGCCTGGTGCTGCCGCCGATCATGGACCCGCAATACGGTTACCTGTCGGTCAACGTTGAAACCCAGGCCGGCGACCCGCATTCGCTGTTGAACTGGACCCGGCGCATGCTCGCCGTGCGCAAGCAGTCCAAGGCCTTCGGTCGCGGCACACTGAAAATGCTCTCGCCGAGCAACCGGCGGATCCTGGCCTACACCCGGGAATTCACCGGACCGGATGGCAAGTACGAAATCATTCTGTGCGTGGCCAACGTATCGCGCAGTGCGCAAGCGGCGGAGCTGGATTTATCCGCTTATGCCGGCATGGTGCCGGTGGAAATGCTTGGCGGTAACGCCTTCCCGCCGATCGGCCAGTTGAATTTCCTTCTGACCCTGGCGCCTTACGGCTTTTACTGGTTCGGCCTGGCAGCAGAAAACCAGATGCCAAGCTGGCACGTGGAACCGGCGCAAAGCCTGCCGGACTTCACCACGCTGGTGCTGAAGAAACGCATGGAAGAACTGCTCGAAGCGCCGTCCCGCGGCACTCTGGAGCAGGGCATCTTGCCGAGCTGGCTACAGAATCGCCGCTGGTTTGCCGGCAAGGACGCGGCCATCGAACAGGTCAACATCGCTTACGGCGTACGCTTCGGCGATCCGCTGCACCCAGTGTTGTTGAGTGAAATCGACGTCACCAGTGGCGGCCAGACCAGCCGCTATCAGTTGCCGTTCGGTTTTATCTCCGAAGATCAGGTGGGTGCCGCGTTGCCTCAGCAACTGGCCTTGTCTCGAGTCCGGCGCGTGCGTCAGGTCGGTTTGATCACCGACGCCTTCAGCCTCGAAACCTTTGTTCATGCAGTTTTGCATGGCATACAAAGCAATATCGTATTGCCATCCAGCGCGGGCGAGATCCATTTCGAGCCGACGGCGGAACTGGCGAATCTCGGCTTGAGCGGGGAATCGGAAGTGCGTTACCTGTCCGCCGAACAGTCCAACAGTTCGGTGGTGATCGGCAACAGCCTGGTGTTGAAACTGATCCGCAAGATCGCGTCTGGTGTGCACCCGGAACTGGAAATGAGCGCGTTCCTGACTCACGCCGGTTTCCGCAATATTTCGCCGCTGCTGGGTTCAGTGGTTCGCCGTGATCCGGCGGGCGAGGACAACCTGCTGATGATTGCCCAAGGCTATTTGAGCAATCAGGGCGACGCCTGGGAATGGACCCAGAACAACCTCGAACGGGCGCTGCGCGACGAGCTGGCCGACGCCATGTCCGAGCAGGAGCAACACTACAACGCCTTGGGCGAACTGAGAGACTTCGCCGGCATGCTCGGTCAGCGTCTCGGAGAAATGCATCAGCTGCTGGCGGCGCCCAGCGTCAACCCTGACTTCGCTCCGCAGGTCACCACTCAGAAAGATGCCCTGGCCTCGGCCAAGGACGTGGCGGCGCAACTGGAGTACGCGCTGAAGTTGCTCAAGCAGCATCAAGGCGAATTGAACCCGGCAGACAAAGCCTTGGTCAGTCGTTTACTGGACAACAAAAAAGCCATCCTCAGCCATGTTCAGGAGCTGGGCAAACAAGCCGCCGGTGGTCTGCGCATTCGTGTCCACGGCGACTTGCACCTGGGCCAGGTGCTGGTGATCAAGGGCGACGCCTACTTGATCGACTTCGAAGGCGAGCCGGCGCGGCCGCTGCATGAGCGACGGGGCAAACACAGCCCGTACAAAGATGTCAGTGGCGTATTGCGTTCCTTTGACTACGCTGCGGCGATGGCGATCAATGTGCACAACGTCGATAACACGGCCGATGCCCAAGCCGCTCGTCAACGTGTCGCCGATCGCTATTTAAATGAAGCAAGACAAGCATTTGTTGACGCTTATCGGCTGGCGGCAGCTAGTCTTGCTCATGCGTGGCAAGATCCGGAAGGCGAAGACGCCGCTCTGGCGTTGTTCAGTCTGGAGAAGGCGGCTTATGAGGTGGCGTATGAGGCTGAAAATCGCCCCACATGGTTGCCCGTGCCGTTGCACGGTTTATATGGACTATTGAGTGGGCTTAAACCCTTTTCCGATCTTGGTGGAGAGTAGTTATGAGTTTCTCGAACAAGGAACAGGGTCACGCTAAAGAAGCGCTGCTGCCCAGAGCACGGGATATCGATGCGCTGGTACGTGCCGAGCATCATGACCCCTTTGCAATTCTCGGCCCCCACGGTGATGGTGCCGGCGGGCAATTCATTCGGGCCTATTTGCCGGACGCCTTGAGCGTGCAGTTACTGGCCAAGGACTCCGGGGAGGAACTCGGCAACCTTGAGGCCACCCAGACGCCGGGCCTGTTCGTCGGGCACTTCGATCGGGCGCAGCCGTATCTGCTGCGAACCCGGTGGGCCGGCGGCGAACAGGTTTCAGAGGACCCTTACAGCTTTGGCCCGTTGCTCGGCGAGATGGACTTGTACCTGTTCGCCGAAGGCAATCACCGCGATCTCAGCGCTTGCCTGGGCGCGCAGCTGCAAACGGTCGACGGTGTCGATGGCGTGCGGTTCGCCGTGTGGGCACCGAACGCCAAAAGGGTGTCGGTGGTGGGTGACTTCAACAACTGGGACGGTCGTCGGCACCCGATGCGCCTGCGTCATCCTACCGGCGTATGGGAAATTTTCGTCCCGCGCATGCAAGCGGGGGAAACGTACAAATACGAAATCCTCGGTACCCACGGCATTCTGCCGCTCAAGGCCGACCCGATGGCGCTGGCCACCTCGCTGCCGCCGGACACCGCGTCAAAAGTCGCTTCGCCGCTGAACATCGAGTGGCAGGATCAGGAGTGGATGCAATCCCGGGGCGACCGTCATCGGGTGAGTGCGCCGCTGTCGATCTACGAATTGCACGCTGGCTCGTGGCAATGTGAGCTGGATGATCTGGGCGAGGTCGCCCGCCAGTACACCTGGCATGAGTTGGCCGAGCGGCTGATTCCTTACGTGAAGGATCTGGGTTTTACCCACATCGAGCTGATGCCGATCATGGAACATCCGTTCGGCGGGTCCTGGGGCTATCAGTTGCTGTCGCAATTCGCCCCGAGCGCCCGCTACGGTACGCCGGATGACTTCGCCGCGTTCGTCAATGCCTGCCACCAGGCCGACATTGGCGTGATCCTCGACTGGGTGCCGGCACATTTTCCGACCGATACCCACGGCCTGGCGCAATTCGACGGCACCGCGCTGTACGAATACGGCAACCCGCAAGAAGGCTTCCATCAGGACTGGGACACGCTGATCTACAACCTGGGTCGCACCGAAGTGCACGGCTACATGCTGGCCTCGGCGCTGCACTGGCTCAAACATTTCCACGTCGACGGTCTGCGGGTCGATGCCGTGGCTTCGATGCTGTATCGCGATTACTCGCGCAAGGCCGGCGAATGGGTGCCAAACCGTCACGGCGGTCGGGAAAACCTCGAAGCCATCGACTTCCTGCGCCATCTCAATGACGTGGTAGACCTCGAAGCCCCTGGCACGCTGGTGATTGCCGAAGAATCCACCGCATGGCCGGGTGTCAGCCAGGGCACGCAACAGGGCGGACTGGGCTTCGACTACAAGTGGAACATGGGCTGGATGCACGATTCGCTGCACTACATCCAGCAGGACCCGGTGTACCGCGCCCATCACCACAACGAACTGAGTTTCGGCCTGGTATATGCCTGGTCCGAGCGTTTTATCCTGCCGATCTCCCACGACGAAGTGGTACACGGCAAGCACTCGCTGATCGACAAGATGCCCGGCGACCGCTGGCAGAAATTCGCCAACCTGCGCGCCTACCTCAGTTTCATGTGGGCGCATCCGGGCAAGAAGCTGTTGTTCATGGGCTGCGAGTTTGGTCAGTGGCGTGAGTGGAACCACGATCAGCAACTGGACTGGTACTTGCTGCAGTACTCGGAACACAAAGGTGTGCAGAAACTCGTCGGCGATCTTAATCGGCTGTATCGCGAAGAGCCGGCGCTGCATGACCAGGACGACGCGCCGCAAGGCTTCCAGTGGCTGATCGGTGATGATGCAATCAACAGCGTTTACGCCTTCATGCGCTGGAGCAGGGATGGGCGGCCGGTGTTGGTGGTGGCTAACTTCACGCCGGTGCCGCGTGAGGGTTATCGTGTCGGCGTACCGTTTTCCGGGCGTTGGACCGAGGTGATCAACAGCGATGCTGACACTTACGCCGGTTCGAACTATGGCAACAGCGGCGGGGCGTTCACCGAGGAGGAGCCGAGCCATGGCCAGGCCCTCTCGTTGGTATTGAACCTGCCGCCGCTGGCGGTGTTGATGCTGCGTCCGGAGGGTTGATCCGAAAAGATCGCAGCCTGCGGCAGCTCCTACATTGGGTCGGTGTACCTCCTGTAGGAGCTGGCGGAGCCTGCGATCTTTTGATCTTTCTACCACCGCATCCGCACACCCAGACTTCCAATCAACCCGTTCAAATCATTCTCATCCACACTACTGCTGTAGTCGGCGCTGACGTAGAGACTCACGGCAGGTGTCACTCTGGCCACCAAGCCCAAACCCACTTCGACGGTCGATGAATAGCGGCTGCTGCTGATCTTCTCGACCTGATCGAGGTTCACGGTATCGCTGGTGTAGACCGTGTGCCACACGTTGGTTCGCACATAGGGTTCAACCCCCAGGCCGTTGATGTCGTAATTACCTTTCAACCGTGCACCGACCCGGCCGCTCCAGGACGTCAGATCGCTGGACGAGGCATTACCTGACCCGGCATACGGGGTGTCCAGGGTAATGCGTTGATTGATTAATTGCGCCTGGGGTTCGACTACCCAGTGATCGCTAAGGCCAATGGGGAAACCACCTTCTACCGACAGCGTCACCGCGCTGCCCTCGGTTGCTTGTCGGGCGCCCTGGTCATTGCGGCTATAGCCGTTGACCCGGCCACCGCTGGCCGTCAAGTCCACATGCCAGCCTTGTGGCCCGGTCAGACTCCAGTAAGCGCCGAGGCTTTGGCCTTCGAGGTTAAGGGTGTCGTTGCCGGGGTCAGCAAGGGCGCGACCGGTCAGCAGTCCGTCGCTGTTGCCTTGTAACTGTGTCATGCCGCCGACCAGTCCGACCCGCTGGGTATGACCGCTACCGCTTTGCAGAGTCAGGATCGCCGGACCTTTGGATTCGCTACTGCCAGGGATAGCAAATCCCTGAGCCAGAACATCGGTTTGCGCCTGCCGCGAGGCCTGTCCATACACCTGATCCCAGGCCGAAGGCGCAGTGTCCTCGATGGTCAGGCGTGAACTTCTTGTATCGGAGGCGGCGCTGACGCGGCCGGGGTAGGGGGTGGTGAAAGTGACGGCTGGCAAGGTCATGACCGGAACATCCTGACGGTACCAGGGCGTGGTTTCATCTTCTGCCGGCCCTGCCTGTACTTCCATGGACGAGCACAGGAGTAGTGAACTCGAGACAGTGCAAAAAGTAACTTTGATCTCATGTTGGGTGAAAGAAGTTTTCATGGAGGTCTACCTTGCAATCGCGTGCGGTATCTCGCTCTGGCGTCTCTCCTACCCCGAATGAGGGGCGACCGAATATAGTGGGGCAAGCCTCTGGCCGCCCGATTTTGCGGGTGTCTCGGGGTTTGCCCCATGGTGTATTTCCGGGGGTAGTAACGTGTAGCTAAGAAGACCCTTGACATCGCGTCAAGAAAATGGCCGATAAATGGTATGTGTATTTTAGGACTTGCAAGTGACTGATTTACGCCGCACATCTAAGGTCTTGTTTGTTCGAAAAATCGTCAAAAAATCCGCGTTCCAGAGCGGTTTTGATAGTTGGCTACCGGTCTACCAACTCACCCTGACACCGACATTTGCGGCCGTTGCGCGCAGCTGATTGCTGTCGATATTGCTGGTGTAGTCGACTCCGCCATACACGCTCACGGTTTTCGCGAGGCTAAGCACAAAGCCGACACCGAGGTCGGCCGATGACGATTTTTGCTCGGTATCGATCCGGTCCGCGCCGTCGAAGGTTACCGAGTCGGTACCGGAAAGGGTGTGCCACAGATTGGCTCGTATATAAGGTTCCAGTGGTCGTCCACTGACTTGGTAGCGGCCTTTGAGTCGAGCGCCGAGGCGACCGGTCCAGGCACCGTCGGAGTCGAATGAGACCTTTGAATGCTGCTAAACAGCGAGGACGCAGGCGCCCTCGCTTCCCGCCTGGCGACTACCCAGGCTTGTGGTTATCCAGTACTCGATTGACCGCTAACTCACCCAACATGATCATCCTTTGCAGCACCAGCATCGTTTGGCGTCGTGGGCCATCCGTCAAGGCGGTGAGATCGTTGACCATGGCGCTGGCTGATGCCAACGATTCGCAGGCCTCGACGAGCAACGTTTCGTCATCCACCGCTGCGTCGATGGTGAAAATGGTGCTGGGCTTGTAGGGCGGTATCTGCGTTTTCGACGCCCCGGGGTTGAGGTAGAAGCTGAGTGCGCGGTCGGCCGCCTCTTTCATTTTCTTGGGGTCAAAGATCAATAAAGGCGTCGTAGGGTACCGGACCGGTATTAGGGGGGTTGGGCGTTACCTTGAACATAGTTAGAACTCCTTATGCCGTGAATAAGAGCCAACCAACCTCGCTACCAAACGAAGGGTGGTGGCCATACGCAGGTTGGTAGACCGGGACATAAGGAAACCGGCGCACCCGAAGGTGCCCTGCGCATGACCACCATAGTGCCGAGACGAAAAAAACGCCGCGAATGGTGATGCTGTGCATTCCTTATATCCGGGCTACCAAACCCGATCACTGTTTTGCAGTGACCAGCAAACGATATAGCCCGGCATCAAGCCGCACAAGCCGGCGGATTCTGGCGCACGTGTAGGTAACGACGCAAGGCGTTGTAGCCGTTAGGACGTAACACCGAGTGTCTTTAAACGCGTCCGCTAAACGCATGAAAGCGTCTAAAAATTCGAGGAAGCGTCCGACATTAAGTGCGATGCCGGTTGATTCGTCGACGACGTGTTTGGTGCGGCGCACGTTTCCGAATTTGCGCATGTGGATGACGCTGGGTCAGGCGCGCGGTGCGGTTGCCCCATAGGCGCAGGCCGGCACAGCAGTCTACGAAGCTAATGGTGTTTCAAAGATGCACTTCCACCGCCAACGGCAAGTGATCCGACAAATGCGTCCAGGGCTTGTGCCCCAGTATTCGCGGCTCATGACTGCTGGCATTGCGCAGATAGATCCGATCCAGGCGCAGCAGCGGAAAACGCGCAGGATAGGTTTTTGCCGGGCGACCGTGGTGGCGCTCGAAGGCTTCATGCAGATAGTCGCGTCGGGCGAGGGCAGTGTTGCCTTGCAGCTGCCAGTCATTGAAGTCACCGGCGATAATCACCGGCGCATCGTCGGGTAACGATTCGAGCAGTTGGCAGAGTAGCTGGAGCTGTAGTTGGCGATGGCTTTCCAGCAGACTCAAGTGAACGCAGATCGCATGGACTTCAGTGTGCCCCGGTACATCCAGAACGCAATGCAGCAGGCCGCGGCGTTCGGGGCCGGTGATCGAGACGTCGAGGTTGCGGTGTTCGCGGATCGGGTATTTCGATAACAGGGCATTGCCGTGGTGACCGTTGGGGTAGACCGCGTTGCGACCGTAGGCGAAGTCGCTCCACATGCTGTCGGCCAGGAACTCGTATTGTGAGGTCTGCGGCCAATCGTTGTAGCGAGTGGAATGGCGGTCGTGTTCACCGACGACTTCCTGCAGGAACACCAGGTCCGCCGACGTACTGCGTACCGCTTCACGGAGTTCCGGGAGAATGAAACGTCGGTTGAGTGCGGTAAAACCCTTGTGGGTGTTGACCGTCAGCACTCTCAGTCGATGAATCGCCGGGGGCGTGTTCAATGGAGATGATTCGACGGCCTGCCACTTGGAATCACTGGTCACGTTCACTCCTCTGAATCAGGACTGCTTATGTATGCGACTGATACAGCGGCGGGCAGTTCAGAGTGATTCGTCGCAAGAAGCCTTCACGCCAGAATGTAGCAGCTGTCGAGCCTGCGAGGCTGCGTTCGACTGCGTAGCAGTCGTAAGACCGGCAACGCGGTGTGTCAGGCAAACTCCATGTTCTGGATGGCGACTGCTGCGCAGTCGAACGCAGCCTCGCAGGCTCGACAGCTGCTACAGGCTGCTACCAGCGCTACGTCAGACGAAGACAATTTCATAAGGCAACCGTATCCGCTCCAGAAGCACCGGGGGCAGCAGCGGGGCGAGGCCGATGGCCGGCTCGCCGTCGAGCTGGCTGGCATAGGCGTGGGTAGCGTGGCTTTTGCGCGCGACGGTCCAGGTGTCCAGGCGAACCTTGCGCGCGCGATGCCACGGGATGAGCCCTCGATCACGCGTTGGCCGGTGCCAGGCCCAGACCGGTACTTCGTTGAGCGCCGCCCCGACCATGGCCGCGGCCTTGACGCTAGCCCGGCCGACGGCGTCATGGTCGACAATGCCATCCTCGCGCCAGGTGCTGAACACCACATCCCCGGGGCGTAAATAACGGGCAATGAATTGAGTCATCTGAAATTCGCGTTCGGCCAGGGCGTTGTCGGTGAAGCCGCCACGAATCCATTTGAGGCTGTGCATCGGCAGCCCGAGCCGGCGCAAGGCTTCGAGGCTTTCCTGGGGGCGGAACACGCTCAAGCGTTTCTCCGACCACTGTTGCGAGCCCGGATGGCTGGCGCTGCCGTCGGTAATCGAGATTAACTGGAGCGGATGTCCCAGGGCGCTGAGCAACTGCAGCAGGCCGCCGCAGGTCACGACTTCATCGCCAGGGTGTGGGGCAATCACTACAGCGCGTGCGCCGGCGGGGACCAAGGTCTGAGTGCTGATGACAGGAATGTTGTCCAGTTGCGGGGCGCTGTTCCAGATTTGTACTGGCGGGATGCTTTCACTGATGGTGACCGTTTTCATGGCTACGTCCTTGTTCTCGTTGATAGCAATGTGCAGCGCTCCAAACCCTGGATTGCCGCGAGCAGAGTATTGCTCATGACACGCTATTCGTCGCCTCGATGTTCCGTCCGGTACGTTTTTTTACCCGACCTGCGCCATGTCCCGCAAAAAATCACCAAAACGCGAAACCAACTCATGTTGCGCCGGGGTCTAGGCGGCTTGCAGGCACTCTGCAAGCAGTCGCTGGAATCGCTCCAGCGACTGGCCGCTACCCGGCAGCGGAAGCTGATCAAGTTCAGCCTCCACCAGCGCCCGCAGGGCACCGGCCTAGCGCCTGAGTGTCGGCGTAATCCCCTGGCTGACGCTGGAGAAACCCCTGAAGGTCCATTTCACTCTTCTTCCTCATGCTGCAATTCGAACAGCAGCAGAGAACGACCGGTGACGGAATATTCGTGTCCGAACTCGAAGCGTTCCTGCCCGCGAATCGACGGTTGATTGGTGTCGATCATGCACGTCCAGTGATAGCCGTCAGGCACTTCCGGCAAGGTGAAGTTGACGATGTCGTGGTGCGCGTTGACCACCAGCAACAGGGTCGCGTCACCGCCCTTGCGGCGGATACCGGTTTCCTGGGCGCGGCCATCCATCAGCATGCCGAGGCAGCGGCCATGGCCTTCCTCCCATTGTTCGATGGACATTTCGCTGCCATCCGGCGCGAGCCAGGTGACGTCCTTGACGCCGATGTCCTCGTTGTAATTGCCCACCAGGAACCGGCCGCGACGCAGGATCGGGTAGGTCAGGCGCAACTTGATCAGGCGTTTGACGAACTTGAGCAGGGCCTTGCCGTCTTCGCTCAGGTCCCAATTGACCCAACCGATGTCGCTGTCCTGGCAATAGGCGTTGTTGTTGCCTTCCTGGGTTCGGGCGAATTCGTCGCCGGCCACCAGCATCGGCGTGCCTTGGGACAGCAGCAGCGTGGCAAAGAAATTGCGCATTTGGCGCTGACGCAGCTCATTGATCTCGGGATCGTCGGTCGGGCCTTCGACGCCATGGTTCCAGGACAGGTTGTTGTTGCTGCCGTCCTGATTGTTCTCGTCGTTGGCTTCGTTGTGTTTGTCGTTGTACGACACCAGGTCGTTGAGGGTGAAACCGTCGTGGGCGGTGACGAAGTTAACCGAGGCGTACGGCCGCCGGCCACGCTGATTGAACATCTCGCCGGAGGCGGTCATGCGACTGGCGAAGTCCGCAAGTTGGCCGTCGTCGCCTTTCCAGAACGCACGCACGGTGTCGCGGAATTTGTCATTCCACTCGACCCAGCCGGGCGGAAAGTTACCAACCTGATAGCCGCCGGGGCCGCAATCCCAGGCTTCTGCAATCATCTTCACTTGGCGCAGCACCGGGTCCTGACGGCAGGCCACAAGAAAGCTGTGACGTTCGTCGAAGCCGTCGTGGTAGCGCCCGAGAATGGTTGCCAGGTCGAAGCGGAAACCGTCGACGTGCATTTCTGAAGCCCAGTAGCGCAGGGAGTCGGTGACCATTTGCAGCACGCACGGGTGACTCAGGTCCAGGGTGTTGCCGGTGCCGGAATCGTTGATGTAGAAGCGCTTGTCGTCGGGCATCAAGCGGTAGTAGGAGGCGTTGTCGATGCCGCGCATGGACAGGGTCGGGCCTTGCTCATTGCCCTCGGCGGTGTGGTTGTAGACCACGTCGAGGATCACTTCAAGATTGGCTTCGTGCAGGTGCGCAACCATCTCCTTGAACTCGGCGATTTTGCCGCTGGCCAGGTAACGCGGGTCGGGGGCGAAGAACGCGATGCTGTTGTAACCCCAATAATTGGTCATGCCTTTGTGCAACAGATGCTGGTCGTTGACGAAGGCATGAATCGGCAGCAATTCCACCGTCGACACGCCGAGCTTGCGGATGTGTTCCAGCACATCATCGACCATCAACCCGGCGAAGGTGCCGCGCACATTCTCGGGGACGGAGGGGTGACGCATGCTGATACCGCGCACGTGAGTCTCATAAATGATGGTCTTGTCCCACGGCACGCTGACCCGATGGTCGTGACCCCAGGTGTGGGCGGGGTCGATCACCTTGCACTTGGGCACGAAGGGCGCGCTGTCCCGTTCATCGAAACTGAGGTCGGCGTCGGGGTGGCCGATGGTGTAGCCGAACAGCGCTTCGGACCATTTCAACTGGCCGACCAGTTGTTTGGCGTAGGGGTCGATCAGCAGTTTGTTGTGGTTGAAGCGATGACCGTTCGCCGGGTCGTACGGGCCGTAGACACGGTAGCCGTAGATCATCCCCGGATGCGCGTCGGGCAGGTAGCCGTGGTAGATCTCGTCGGTGTATTCCGGCAGTTCGATGCGTTCCAGTTCGACCTCGCCGGCATCATCGAAGATGCACAGCTCGACCTTGGTGGCATTGGCGGAAAACAAGGCAAAGTTGACCCCCAGGCCATCCCAGGTCGCGCCCAGCGGGAAGGGCAAGCCTTCACGGATTCGCGAGGCCTCGACCTGAGGTTCTGGCGCGGCTTTCTTCGGACTGGTCATAGGTACTCCTGCAAAGGGGGTTCAGTTCTTGGCTCTGGTTTTTTTTGAGGGCGAGCGAGCCCTCGGTGGCGAGAAGGCTCGCCACGAGGTCAATCAGGACAAAGGTGAGAGGCGTCAGACCGCGGGCGGTTTACGCGCTGCTCGAGGTTTTTTCTCGTTGGCTTTTTCGCCCGGAGGGATCACCTTCGATGCCGCGGCGGGCTTGGCTTTGGCTTTTGGCTCGGCAGCCTTGCCATTGGCTTTGCTGGCAGGGGCCTTGGTGCCGGCGGTTTTGCTGCCAGCGGCTTTTGGCGATTTGCTCGGTGCCAGGGCTTCGGCTTCAGCCAGTTTGCGAGCCATCTCCCAGTGGCGGGCTTCCTGACCCTCGGGTTTTCCTTCCGATTCCCAGATCTGATAGGCGAATTCGCGGATGCGTTTATCGTTAGTGCTCATCGCAATGCTCCTGAACTGAACTCAAGTGTGGGTAGTTTGGATAAAAAGATTGATCGGGAAATCCCCCAGCGCGGTGCTGATGTTCAGTTCCCTTTGGGGTGTGACTGGTGTGCTTGAAAAAAGTCCCTCTAAATTTTCATCAGGGGCGGTGAACGGTAATTTGACCCGTGTATCGCCCCACAGCGGCGCGCCAATCCGGGGTTCGGCACTGTTTTTCAGCAGTTCGGCGCAGCGTATCGGCACGATGACGATGGCGCGTTTTCCTTCCAGCGAGCGAGCAAATGCGAGCACCCGGTGAGCCTGGCTGCCGACGACTTCAAGGGCTTGATACGTCCCTCGCCGAAACAGTTCGGTGTGCTCCAGCCGCAGGTTCAACACATGAGCGATCAGCGCTTGTTTAATGCGCCCGTCACGCCAGTTAGCCAACAATTCTGGCAGTTCCAATGGCGTCTGCATCGACTGCTGACGGCTGGCGTAATCCACCGGCCGGCGGTTGTCAGGATCGACCAGCGAGAAGTCCCAGTACTCGTTGCCCTGATAAAGGTCCGGTACCCCCGGCACGGTCATGCGCAGCAAGGTTTGCGCCAATCCATTGAGTGCGCCGGGGACGGCGATGCTCTTGGCCGCTTTGCCGAGGGCAGCGCGTAGCAGCTCACCTTCAGGGCTCAGAAGCAGACGTTGCAGGAATTGGTGAACCGCTTGTTCGTAAGCCTCGTTTGGCGCGCTCCAGCTGCTTTGCAACTTGGCTTCGCGCAAGGCTTTCTGTTGCCACTGCCACACTCGTTGAGTGTAGTTCTCCAAGGCTGCTTGATCGTCACTGCGCAAATCGAGCGGCCAGCTGCCGAGGATCGCTTGATAGAGGATCAACTCATCGCCCGCAGTCGGCATCTGGTCGTCGTCGCGCAGGGGGCGGGCGAGGGCCTGCCAGAGCGGGACTTGCTCGGCGTACCAGGCACTGCGCTCGCTCAGCACCGCCAGGCGCGCGCGGGTGTCTTCGCCGCGTTTGTGGTCGTGGGTCGCAGTGGCCAGCAAATTATCGGGGAACGCTTCGAGACGGTTGATGCAAGTCGCATGGAAATCAGCCGCCGGCGCGCTGAACTGCTCGGTGCTGAAGCCCACGTCATTGCGCGACAACAATGTCGCCGAGCGATAGAACGCGGTGTCCTCCACAGCCTTCGCTGCCGCCGGCGACGTCAGTTGCTGAAAACGCACACAGGCATGCTTGAGCATCTTGCGCGGCCGGCCCAACGGGTGTTTGCGCCAGGGTTCACCGCCCAGCCAGTTGGCCAGGCAATCGAGCACCGGCCAGTCGGCCTCGCCGAGGGTAAGCCTCGCACCGTCCATGGCTTGCTGGAAAAACACATCGTCTTCAGCCGAACGCCCACGGGGGCTGATGTAGGTGCGGTACACCGGGAAATGCACGATCAGTTCCTGCAACGCCCGACGGATCGCACCGAGGGTCAGATCGCGGGTCATCAGGTCATCCCGGGCCACTTGCAACAGGGCCTGGGCGACGCTTTCAAAGTCTCCGGCGAGGGAACCGTTGAGGATCTGCTGGCGGGCCAGTTGCGCTTCCTGACGGAAATCGGCGGGCCGTTCGCTGTAACGATTCCACAGTTCGCCCAAGGTGTCGGCGCCTTCGGGCGCGTGTTGCAGCAGCGACAGCTGATTCATGAACTCGTAACCCGTGGTGCCATCCACCGACCAGTCGCGGTGCAGGGTTTCACCTTCGCCGAGGATCTTCTCGACGTAGATCGGCAGGTGCCGATCCGGCGACAGGCTGTCGACCCGCCGCCGCAATTTTCGGCAGTAACCCCGAGGGTCGGCGAGACCGTCGATGTGGTCGATGCGCAAACCGTCAACCAGGCCTTCGGCTACCAGCTCGAAGATTTTCGCGTGGGTGGCTTCGAACACGGCGGGGCGTTCAACCCGCAAGCCACCCAGTTCGTTGATATCGAAAAAACGCCGCCAGTTGATGTCATCGGCCGCCGTGCGCCAACTGGCCAGGCGATAGCTTTGGTGTTCAAGCAACTGGTGCAGGCGCTGGAAACCTTCGGCGGTGAGCGAGTCGTAAGCGCTGAGGTTTTGCTGGATGGCCTGGAGAATCGCCGGATCGCTAGCCAGTTCACGCAACTCTGTTTTCAGCGGCATCGCCAGACTGTGGGCGTCGGTCTGGTAGCTCAAGGTGCTGAAACGGTCTGCCAGCGACTTGAGCGATTCGGCGGTCAGCGGGTCATCGGTTCTGAGCAGTTCGCCGTAATGGGTCGGGCAGATCGGGAAGTGATGCTCATAGTGCTCAACATAAAACGCGCCCTTTTGCGCATCGAAGCGCAGGGGCAGGGTGCCGTCCTGCAAGGCTATGCCGTAGTCGCTGCCGAGGAAGGGCAGCAGCAACTGGCCTTCCATCAACGGGTCGGGTGAATGCCACTGGATATCGAAGAACTCGCCGTAAGGACTCAGGCGTCCCCATTCCAGCAAATCCTGCCACCAGGGATTATCTCCACCGCCAACGGCCATGTGGTTGGAGACGATGTCGAGGATCAGCCCCATGTTCAGCTCGCGCAATGCGCTGACCAAACGCCGCAGCGCCGCTTCGCCGCCCAGCTCCGGATTGACCGTGGTCGGGTCCACGACGTCGTAGCCATGCATGGAACCGGCACGAGCACTCAGTAGCGGTGACGCATAGACATGGCTGATACCGAGGCTGGCGAAGTACGGCACCAGCGGCACCGCATCGTCCAGCGTGAAGTCTTTATGGAACTGCAGCCGCAAGGTTGCCCGCAGCGGTTGGATAAGCGTTTGCTTCATTGGTCACGCTCGGCCGCCTGAAGCCGCGCGCAGGCGAGCAGTTCCAGGCGCCGGGCGGCGTCCGGGTCATCGAGCAAGGCTTCACTGACGCCGGGCAAGCGTCGGGACCAGTTGGGGTGCGTGTCGGTGGTGCCGGGCAAGTTGGCCTGCTGCTCGATGCCCAAGGCATCTTCCAGCGGCAGCAACACCAGCGGCGCACGGGTATGACCGAGGAAACGTATTGCGGCGTCGAGCACCTGATCGGTTTCATGGGACTCTTCGCGAAAGTTCTGCGGGTCCTCGCTCAACACCCGACGCAGGCCTTCACGCTCGCGTTCACGGTGGTGACGCCATTCGATTTCACCCGGGGCGTCGACCAGGCCGAGTCGGGCGTTCCAGTCGATATCGCGGCCATGCCACCAGCCATTGAGCGTCGGCAGGTCATGGGTGCTGGTGGTCGCGAGGGCGTTGTCCGGCCAGTCGAGAATTGGTTTGAAGCGCGCGTTGTCCTGTTCGAACAACAGCACGCGCATGCCGAGGATCGAACGGGCGACGAGCTTTTCTCGCAGACCATCCGCTACGGTGCCGAGGTCTTCACCGAGGACGATGGCCTGATGGCGATGGGACTCGAGGGTCAGCAAACGCAGCAGGTCGTCCACCGGGTAATAGAGGTAGGCGCCGTCGGCGGGTGACGCGCCATTGGGGATCACCCACAGTCGTTGCAGGCCCATGACGTGATCGATGCGCAGGCCACCGGCGTGGGCAAAATTGGCGCGGAGCATTTCGATGAAGGCCCGAAAGCCATTGCGCACCAGACCTTCGGGCGAGAACGCGGAAATCCCCCAGCCCTGACCGGTGCGGTTAAGGATGTCGGGCGGTGCGCCCACGGTCAGCGAGGCGAGCAATTCGTCCTGACGACTCCAGGCCTGACTGCCACCGCCATCGGCACCCACCGCCAGATCGGCGATCAGGCCAATGCTCATGCCGGCGCTGCGGGCGGCGGTTTGTGCGCGCTCCAGGCAGCGGGTGATCAGCCATTGGCAGAAGGCAAAGAAGCCGATGTGCCCGGCGTTCTCTTCGGCGAATTCGGCCAGGGCCGCGCTACGCGGGTTTTGCCATTGCTCGGGCCAATGCCGCCAGTCGAGGCTTTCACCCTTGGCGGCGCGGGCTTCTTGAATGGCTTC
The DNA here is from genome assembly GCF_004136015.1 of Pseudomonas sp. ACM7. NCBI lineage: Bacteria > Pseudomonadati > Pseudomonadota > Gammaproteobacteria > Pseudomonadales > Pseudomonadaceae > Pseudomonas > Pseudomonas sp. ACM7. The sequence goes on from NZ_CP024866.1 coordinate 5,665,970, forward strand.
GAAGCGGCAGTGGTTTTCCAGGGCCTCGCCAGCGGCGTGGCGGAAACTGCTGAAGTCGGCATGCAACGGGTGTTCACCCTGGACAAAGCCTTCGTACAACGCCTGCAACAGACGGTGTTTGGCTTCGGCCGCTACCGGCCAATCAACCAAGGGCAAGGCTTCAAGGTGCTTGAGTTCTGCCGCCAGGCCTGTGGAATCAATCGCGGTCCGCAACGCTCGGTCACCCAGGATCGCGCCCGGTGCGGCGTACAGACTGTTGAGAAACAAACGGCTGGACGGCGAATACGGGCTGTAGCGCTGGGTATCGCTGCCGAACATGGCATGCAGCGGACTGATCGCCAACGCTTCGGCACCGCGTTCACCGGCTACACGGGCCAGGTCTTCCAGCGCCTGGGTATCGCCGAAACCGCCATCGCCCGGACGACGCAGCGAGTACAGCTGCACGCTCAGGCCCCAGGCGCGCGGGATCGGACTGTCGACGGCATCGCCGACGCTGTAGCAGCGCGTCGGTGCAACGGCCAAGGTAAATTCCTGCCCGTCGATGCTGACGTGTTGATAACCGACCGGGACCAGGCCGGGCAGCATCGCCTCGGCATCCAGTTTCAGGTTGAGTCGCGAGCCATCTTCAAGGTGGATCTCGCACGGTGTTTCAGGCTCAAAGTAATGCGCCAGGCTGAGGCCAACACCGAAGTCGGCGGTCAGCAGCGGCGGCAGGTGTCGGGTCTGTTGCACCTGCTGCAGTTCAAGCAGGCTGGCGTCGATTTCCTGAGCGCTGCCGGCCGGGTGACCGAGTCCGATGAGGACGTTGCGTAACACTGATGGAGCGACTTTCTGTGGGCGGCCGTTGGCGTCGATCCAGTCGACAGCCAGGCCAGCTCGGCTGGCCAGTATTTCCAGTTGCGCATCGCTCATTGGCGCTCTCCATCCGGGGTTAGCAAAGGGGCTGCGGCCGTGAGGCTGACTAGCGCGCAATACGGGGCAAGCGTGCCCTGATCCAACAGGCCGGCTGACTGTGGCGGGTATTCGAACAACAACGAAGCGTCGGCCTGTGGGGAGTGGACCACAGGTGTGTCGCTGAGGTTCAGGTCAATGCACAGCAGGCTGCCATCGCCCAGTCGCCAGCGCGCCGTTACTGCGCCTGCGCCCAGCACGTCCGCGCCCAATGCTTGAGCACCGGGGAGGCGGGGAATGATCTGCTGATGGCGGACCTGCAACAGTTGGCGATACAGGTCGTGCATGGCGGATTGTCGGGTTGATGTCAGCTCGGGGCGTGAAGCCTCAAAGGTCTGGCGCGCGTTGGGGTCGGGAATCTGCTCGCGTTTGTGCGGATCAGCAAACGCGCTGAAGGCGGCAAACTCGTTACGTCGTCCCTCGCGGACCAGCTCCGCGAGTTCACCGTGATGGCTGGTGAAGAACAGGAACGGTTGCTTGGCGGCGAACTCGTCACCCATGAACATCAGCGGGATCATCGGTGACAACAGCAGTAATGCCGTGGCTGCCTTCAGCGCGTCGGGGTTGGCCAGTTGATGCAATCGTTCGCCCAAGGCGCGGTTACCGATCTGGTCGTGGTTTTGCAGAAACAGCACGAAAGCACAGGGCGGCAAATGACCGCTGGGCTCGCCACGGGTTGTACCGTGACGGGTCACGTGGCCCTGAAACACAAAGCCCTGGCTCAGGCAGCGAGCCAGTTGCTCGGTGGGGTTTTGCGCATAGTCGGCGTAATAGGCGTCGGTTTCGCCGGTCAGCAGCACGTGCAAGGCATTGTGGCCGTCGTCGTTCCACTGCGCGTCGAAGCCTTCTTCGAGCAGGCTGGCCTGGTTGTGTTCGTTTTCAACGGTCAGCCACACATGCCTGGCCGGATCGGTTTGCTGGCGAACCTTTTGCGCCAGTTCCTGAAGAAAGTCTGGATCTTCGATGGCATGCACCGCGTCCAGGCGCAAGCCATCGAAGCGGTACTCCAGCAACCACATCAACGCATTATCGATGAAGAAGTCCCGCACCTCGCGCCGCCGGAAGTCGATGGCCGCACCCCAAGGCGTGTGCTTGTCTTCGCGGAAGAAGCCCTTGGCGTAGCGATGCAGGTAATTGCCGTCCGGGCCGAAATGGTTGTAGACCACGTCGAGAATCACCGCCAGGCCATGGCCGTGGGCGGTGTCGATCAGGTGTTTGAGTTGTTCGGGAGTGCCATAGGAGGCTTGGGGCGCGTAGGTCAGAACCCCGTCGTAACCCCAATTGCGATCACCGGGGAACTGCGCCAGCGGCATCAATTCGATCGCGCTGATGCCCAGCTCCACGAGGCGCGCCAGGTGCTGCTCGACTTCGCTGAAGCCGCCGAGCGCACCGACGTGTAATTCGTAGATCACCGCCTCATTCCACGGCCGCCCGAGCCAGGCGCTGTGTTGCCATTGATACGCAAGTGGATCGACCACCACGCTGTGGCGGTCGATATCACCGGCCTGCGCGCGGGAGGCCGGGTCGGGCACCTCCAGCTCGCCGTCGATGTTGTAGCGGTAACGCGTGCCGGCGGGGCAGCGGGTGTTGATCACGAACCAGCCATCCGCCTGAGGCAGGAGTGGCAAGGATTGTCCATCTTCCAGTTCGACACTGACGTAAAACGCATCTGGCGCCCACAAGGCAAAACGCGTGTGCTCTGCGTCCAGCATGATTGCGCCGTGGGGCCAGGTCTCAAGGGTCCGTAACGGCATCTTTGAAAACCTCTTAATGTTTGCCCGATTTACCCAGCGCCTTGGTCACCAGTTTTTCGTAGAGTTCGGCGTACGGTTCGACCGCCTTGCACCAGTTGAAAGGCGCCGCCATGGCCCGGCAGCGCATGGCATTGAGCAGGTCGGGGAAGGCAAAAACCTTGAAGGCCCGGCTCAGGGCTTCCTGATAACTCTCGGCCGTGGATTCGTCGAACAGGAAACCGGTCACGCCGTTTTCAATGGTGTCGGCCAAACCCCCGGTGTTGCGTGCCACCGGCAACGAACCGAAGCGCTGGGCGTACATCTGGCTCAGCCCGCAAGGCTCGTAACGCGAAGGCATCAGCAGGAAATCACTGCCGGCGAACATGCGACGGGCGTCGGTTTCGTTGAAACCGATGCGCACGCCGATCTGGCCTGGAAAGCGCAGGGCCAGTTCACGCATGGCTTGTTCTTCTTCCGGCTCGCCACGACCGATGATCGCGATCTGCCCGCCGGATTTGACGATGTACTCGGAGACAGCTTCGGTCAGGTCCAGGCCTTTCTGATAGACCAGTCGCGAAACCACAGCGAACAGTGGACCTTCGGACTCTTCCAGGCCGAACAGCTTACGCACGTGGGCGGCGTTGACCGCTTTGCCTTCCCAGTCGCCGATGCTGAAGGGGCAGAACAGGTGCGGGTCGGTGGCGGCGTCCCAGCTTTCATCGATGCCATTGGGAATACCACTGAGCAGACCTTGCTGGGTCTTGGCGGCGAGAAAACCGTCGAGACCACAGCCGAAGGCCGGGGTGGTGATTTCCTGGGCATAGGTGGCGCTGACGGTGGTGATGTGGCTCGAATAAGCCATGCCAGCCTTGAGGAACGACATCTTGCCGTAGAACTCCATGCCTTCCTGTTGCAAGGCATGCATGGGAATACCCAGTTCCGGGCACGAGCCAAGACTGGTCACGCCCTGGTAGGCGAGGTTATGAATGGTGAACAGCGTCGGGGTGCGCTGTCCACGCCAGTGCATGTAAGCGGGTGCCAGACCGGCAGGCCAGTCATGGGCGTGCACCAGGTCCGGGCACCAGTGAATTTGTGCAAGGTTGGCGGCGATATCGGCGGCCGCCAGACCCAGGCGGGCGAAACGAATGTGGTTGTCCGGCCAGTCGCGGCCGTTGTTGGCACCGTAAGGCGAACCTTCGCGCTCGTAGAGTTCGGGGCAGATCAACACGTAAATAACCAGACCGTCGGGCATGTCCATGCGCCCGATCTTGCAGGGGGGCAATGCGGCGTGACCACCGAGCTCACCAATGATATGAATCGGGTTTTCGCTGTTCAGCACTTGCGGGTAACCGGGGATCAACACGCGCACATCGTGCAAGTGAGCCATGGCTCGCGGCAGTGCTGCGGAAACGTCGCCCAGACCACCGGTTTTCACCAGATCGGCGATCTCCGAGGTGACGAACAGCACTTTCTTCTTGTTGGGGTTCTGACTGGCCACCGGTGTCAGCGTCTTGGTGCCTGGGACGCTGACCGATTGGTGACTTGGCGCGCTCACAGTGCTCGTTTCGCCGACCTGCTGATGAGCACGTTCTCCCTGAATATCTAAAGCCGCACTGATCATATGAATCTCCCGTGTTGTTGATCTAATTCTTAGGTCTGGCACAAACGGTGTTTCGTGGCCAATTCCTGTGGCCGGGCGCAAACGCGCTACGCATCGGTGAGCAAGCGCTGCCAATACGATGAAGCAGAATGGCTATAGAGATCGTTGCAAGGATTGCACCAGTCGCACCGCACCTCCCTTTAACCTGACACGTCACGACCGGCAAAAGTTTCGACTTTCTTTCCGCTTTGTGACCGGGCGGTTTCGCCCCGCGGAACTGAGTCTAGGCCAGAACTTAGAGCGGGGGAGACCAGATGGCAAAATTGTTCGACAATCGGTTTAAGAGGTACGGACGTACCGCTTCGAGGGAGCAACGCACCGACGAAGGGCATGTTTTTTTACCGTTTTGCCTCAAAAAAAAGTCGAGATGTCACATGAATGTGCGAAGCGCGGCAAGGCTCGCGCACCGTTGTGGTGCGCAGCGGCCAGTCCCGTCTTTGGCCGAACCGCTGCCTTACGGTGCGCCTTGATGCCTTGTTATAGTCCGGGCCTCATTTTCTGCCCGGTAAAAGGATCACTGCCATGTCTCAGTACACTGCGTTCACCGTCGAACTGGCCGATAAAATCGCCCATGTGCAGATCAACCGGCCGGAAAAGATCAATTCGATGAATGCCGCGTTCTGGAGCGAGATCATCGAGATTTTCCAGTGGGTCGACGACACCGACGAAGTCCGGGTGGTGGTGCTCAGTGGTGCGGGCAAGCATTTTTCTTCTGGCATCGACCTGATGATGCTGGCCGGCGTGGCCAATGAACTGGGCAAGGACGTGGGGCGCAACGCGCGCCTGCTGCGCCGCAAGATCCTCGCCCTGCAAGCGTCTTTCAATGCCGTCGACAATTGCCGCAAGCCGGTACTGGCGGCGGTTCAGGGTTATTGCCTGGGCGGCGCCATTGATTTGATTTCGGCCTGCGACATGCGTTACGCCGCCGAAGACGCGCAATTCTCGATCAAGGAAATCGACATAGGCATGGCCGCCGACGTTGGCACTTTGCAACGCTTGCCGCGGATCATCGGTGACGGCATGCTGCGTGAACTGGCTTACACTGGTCGCACGTTCGGTGCCGAAGAAGCGCGTGGCATGGGCCTGGTCAATCGCGTTTACAGCGACACCGCCAGCCTGCTCGACGGTGTCATGGGTATTGCTCGCGAGATCGCCAGCAAGTCGCCGATTGCGATCGCCGGCACCAAAGAGATGATCAGCTACATGCGCGACCATCGCATCGACGACGGCCTCGAATACGTCGCCACCTGGAACGCTGCCATGCTGCAATCCACCGATCTGCGCGTGGCCATGGCCGCCCATATGAGCAAACAGAAACCCGAATTTCTGGATTGATTAAAAATGACTTCACGCTGGACCACCGCAGTACTGGACACCGATCAAGCCGGCGGCTGGGCCGTGGCGCGCAGCCCCGAAGGCTTTCTGTTCGATGACAATGGCGCGCTGTTTTCGCGCGAATGGCTCAAGCGCCAGGACCTGTCGATCCTCGCTGAACATGGCATCGGTCACCTGGACGGCGAACCGGTCTATTTGCTGGAGCTGCGCAGTCACAGCGACGTGCCGGGCTGCAACTGGAAAGGCCTGCGGGCGTTCATGCTCGAAGGCGACCATACGGTCTACAAGGTGCTCGGTTATGCCGCGCAGATTGGCACTTGGTACCGCGAACATCGCTTTTGTGGCAACTGTGGTCAGGCGGCGACGCAAGTCCCGCGTGAGCGGGCGATGTACTGCGAGCCGTGTGATTTGCGCTATTACCCACGAATTTCGCCGAGCATGATCGTGCTGGTGACCCGTGGCGATGAAGTCCTGCTGGCCCGTTCGCCACGTTTTGTCACCGGGGTTTACAGCACGTTGGCGGGGTTTGCCGAACCGGGCGAATCGGCCGAAGACTGTCTGATTCGCGAAGTCCGCGAAGAAGTGCAGATCGAGGTCAAGAACATCCAGTACATGGGCAGCCAGTGCTGGCCGTTCCCGCATTCGATGATGCTGGGTTTCCATGCCGAATACGCCGGCGGCGAAATCGTGTGTCAGGAAGACGAGATCGAAGACGCCCAGTGGTTCAACGTCCACGAGCTGCCGCCGTTGCCGGCGTCACGCTCGATTGCCCGTTACCTGATCGACGTCTATGTGGCGCGGCGCTTAGGCCACGCTGAACCAGTGTTGCCAGGCTAACCGCACGGTCAAGCCCAGCACCACGGTGATGAACACCGGGCGAATGAACTTCGCACCGCCGCTGATGGCGGTGCGAGCTCCGAAGAACGCCCCGACCATCACCGACAGGCCCATGCTCAGGCCGATGATCCAGTCCACCTGCCCGGAAAATACGAACACCGACAGTGCGGCAATGTTGCTGACGAAGTTCATGCTGCGCGCCACGCCGCTGGCCTTCACCAGATCGATGGGGTACATCAGCATCGTGCTGACGGTCCAGAACGCACCCGTGCCGGGACCGGCCACGCCGTCGTAGAACCCGAGGCCGAAGCCTTGGGTCGATTGCCACTTTTTCTTGATCGGTGCGTCGCTGTCCAGCGGCGCTTTCGGCGTGCCGCCAAACAACAGATAGACGCCGCAGCCAAAAACGATCACCGGGAGCATCTTGTTCAGCCATTCCGCGGGCAGGTAGTGAGCGACCACAGCACCGGTCAGCGCGCCCACCAACGTGCCGACAATCGCGTGCATCCACTGCCTGGGATGGAACAGCTTGCGTCGGTAGAAGGTGAAACTGGCGGTGGCCGAGCCAAACGTCGAACTGAGTTTGTTGGTGCCCAGCACCAGGTGTGGCGGTAGGCCTGCGGTCAGCAGCGCCGGGGTGGTCAACAGACCGCCGCCGCCGGCAATGGCGTCGATGAAACCGGCAATGAAAGCGACGAGGGCCAGAATGGCCAGGGTGGTGAGGTCAACACTGAGTTCGAAAGGCATGGAATCGGCTTATTCGGCGGGGTGCAGGACAGGGCTGCGGGGAAGGGCCGATATCTTACCTATATCCAACTTCTGCGGCGACCGTTCCGGCCCTATCGCGAGCAAGCTCGCTCCCACAGGAGATCTACGGTGTGGCATAGATCAAATGTGGGAGCGAGCTTGCTCGCGATGGCGTCATCCCTGACGACACATCACTTGTGCTGTGGCCCATTCCCGATCTGCCACACAAACGGCGGCTCGGTCCCGTTGATCGCCCAATCCCCGACAATCCGCGCCTTGTAGATCACCGGATTGTGCGACGACACCGTCCGCGCATTGCGCCAGTGCCGGTCCAGCGATTTACCCACCCGAGTATCCGATGCCCCCAGTGCATTGAACAGCTCTGTGGTCGCTCGCTGGATCAGCTCCGACACCACCACCTGCGCCTTGGCCGATTCGATTTCCGCCGCGACATTCGCTGCCTGTTCCAAGGCTTCATCACCCGAGAAACGCGCCACATAAGCCCGCTGCGCTGGTTGCGCGGCCCTCAGAGCACTGGCCTCGGCCGCATACACCAGTGCCGCAATCTCACCGACCACCTGCTGCACCTGCGAATCCTGACTGACGTGCTGCGCATTGCCATGACTGTAGATGCGTTTGCGTCCGCGTACTTGGTGAGCCACATCGCGCAACGCCGCACGACCGATCCCGGCCAGTGTCGCCAGCAGCACCAACTGATAAAACGCAGTCTGGTATTTGAAGCGGGTGGCGAAGTCGATGATGTTCTCGGCCTCCACGTCGGCATCGATAAACCGTGAAGTACCACTGCCGGTAGTGCGTTGGCCGAAACCGTCCCAGTCGTCGCTCTGCACGATGCCCGGCTGACGGGTCCGGACCGCGGCAATCACGTCGCCGCCGGTGTCGCTGCGTTGCGCGTACACGTCGATCCAGTCGGAAAACAGGCTACCGGTGCTGTAGAACTTCTCGCCGTTGAGCCGCCACTGATCGCCGTGCGGTGAGACTTTGGTGATGACATCGCCAATGGCGACGCTGCCGATTTCGGTCCAGGCATTGCCGGCGATGTCACCGTCGACGAAGCGCTTGAACCACAGATCCCGGCCCGGCCCAGGTGGCGAGTTCAAGCGATCCTCGGCAAAGGCGAAGTGCCCGCGCAAGGCCTGAGGCACGTTGGAATCGGCTTCGGCCAATTCGATCAGCAGCTCAAACAGTTGTGGCAGGGAGGCGCCGCCGCCGCCGTATTCAACCGGCACCCGTACGGCGCCGAAACCGGCGTCCTTGAGCCACTGAATCGGCTCGTAAGGAAGGGTGCGGGACTGTTCGCGCTCAACGGCACCGGCGGCGATGCGTTGGAAGATCGGCCGGAACCTTGCGGCCAGCGCCTCGTAGTCGGTGCCAATGGACAGCGGATTGATTACCTGGTGTTCGGTCATGGGACGGCTCCTTGATTCGGCAGTGAGTGCCAAGGGGGATTGCACGGTCCATGCCGAATTCAAAGGCCTGTCATTACGGGCTTGCACGGGTTTGCCCCGACTGCAACTGTTGCAGCGCCAACAGTGCATCAGCAAATTGCCCCAGACACACCCGGATCCTTGTGGGAGCGGGCTTGCTCCCACAGGGATCTCGCTCGGCTCAAGGCCGTCGTGTCACACGTCGCGATTCTGCGCTGGCACGGTTGCTGCTCTCACCCCAGGACATCCCTAAAGTCCCGAGGACATGCCAATGAGTCAGCAAGCCGTCAAATTTGCCTACTGGGTGCCGAACGTCAGCGGCGGGCTGGTGGTCAGCAAGATCGAGCAACGCACCCACTGGGGCATCGACTACAACCGCAAACTGGCGCAACTGGCCGAAGAGGCGGGGTTTGAATACGCCTTGACGCAGATCCGCTTCACCGCCGGTTACGGCGCCGAGTACCAGCACGAATCCGTCGCCTTCAGCCATGCGCTGCTGGCCGCCACCACCAAACTGAAAGTGATCGCCGCCATCCTGCCCGGCCCTTGGCAACCGGCGCTGGCGGCCAAGCAATTGGCAACCATCGACCAGCTGACTAACGGCCGGGTGGCGGTGAACATCGTCAGCGGCTGGTTCAAGGGTGAGTTCCAGGCGATTGGCGAACACTGGCTGGAACACGACGAGCGTTATCGCCGCTCCGAGGAATTCATCCGCTCGCTGAAGGGCATCTGGAGCCAGGACAACTTTACTTTTCGCGGTGACTTCTACCGCTTCGACAACTACAGCCTCAAACCCAAACCGCTGGGTCAGCCGGAAATCTTCCAGGGTGGCAGTTCCCGCGCAGCTCGGGACATGGCGGCACGGGTTTCGGACTGGTACTTCACCAACGGCAACACCCCGGAAGGCATCAAGGCCCAGGTCGATGACATCCGCGCCAAGGCTGCGGTGAACAACCATTCGGTGAAAGTCGGCGTGAACGCGTTTGTCATTGCCCGCGACACCGAAGAAGAAGCGCGAGCCGTGCTGGCGCAAATCATCGATCAGGCAGACCCCGAGGCGGTGAATGCGTTTGGCGATGCGGCGAAGCAGGCAGGCAGGGCTTCACCTGAGGGCGAGGGCAACTGGGCCAAGTCGACGTTCGAGGATCTGGTGCAGTACAACGACGGTTTCAAGACCAACCTGATCGGTACGCCGCAGCAGATTGCCGAGCGGATCGTTGCGCTGAAAGCGGTGGGCGTGGACCTGGTGTTGGCGGGGTTTCTGCACTTTCAGGAAGAGGTGGAGTATTTCGGTCAGCGGGTGTTGCCGTTGGTACGTGAGCTGGAAGCAAAAGCAGCGGCCAAGCAGCAGGCCGCGGTAGCCTGAACACCACAAAACCCTGTGNGAGCTCACAGGCCGAGGTCGGACAGACCTGGATGGTCGTCAGGGCGACGACCCAGCGGCCAGTGGAACTTGCGGTCACTTTCCTTGATCGGCATGTCGTTGATGCAGGCAAACCGATTGGCCATCAAACCGTTCTCGTCGAACTCCCAGTTTTCGTTGCCGTACGAGCGGAACCAGTTGCCCGAGTCGTCGTGCCATTCGTAGGCATAACGCACGGCGATGCGGTTGCCGGTAAAGGCCCAAAGTTCTTTGATCAGGCGGTAATCCAGTTCCTTGGCCCATTTGCGCGTCAGGAAACCTTTGGCTTCTTCGCGGTTGTAGGCGAACTCGGCGCGGTTACGCCATTTGGTGTCCAGGTTGTAGGCCAGCGACACCCGTTCCGGGTCACGGGAGTTCCAGCCGTCTTCGGCCAGGCGTACTTTCTCGATGGCCGATTCACGGGTGAATGGCGGCAATGGCGGACGAACTTCGGCATTAGACATTAATAGTCTCCCTATCAAAGTAAAGTTCTAGCAAATTGTCGGGCTTGGTTTAAGTGTTACAGGTCCAATAACTTTCGCGCCATGCATTGCGCATTATCGGCGGCACTGTGATCACCCATGACAAGCGCCACGGTAATGGCACCGTCGATCAGGATCAGCAGCTGTTTGGCCAGCGTCTCCGGGTCTGTGGCGCCATGTTCGGTGCAGAGCTCGCGCACGTAGTCGAGCAGCTTCTGTTTATGGTCTTTGGCAACCAGGCGAACCGGGTCTTGCGGGTCGCCGGTTTCGCCGCTGGTATTGATGAATGCACAGCCACGGAAGCCTTCGGAGGCAAACCAGGCCTTGAGTACGGTAAACAGGTTGAGCAGCCGGTCGGCCGGTGTTTCGGCCTGGTCGACTTCGCTTTTGTACCAGTGCATCCAGCGCACATCACGGCGTTGCAGGGCCGCGACGGTGAGCTCCTCCTTGTTGGCGAAGTAGCGGTAAATACTCTTTCTGGAGACGCCGGCGGTTTTCACCAGAAGATCCATCCCGGTGGCAGCGATGCCACTTTTGTAGATCAACTTTTCGGTGACATCCAGAATGATGTCGCGTGTGTCGTTGCTGGTGATTTCGTTCATGCGGCGAACAGTAGAACGATCGTTCTCCTTGGTCAAGCAGATATTTTTGTCGCCTGAAAAACCGCTTTCGCGAGCAAGCCCGCTCCCACATTTGAAATGCGTTCCCTTGTGGGAGCCGGCTTGCTCGCGAAGGGGCCTTTACAGACACTAACAAGACCCAAGGCAATCCATGGTGTAAGCTCTCGGGTTCTTCGGATTCGACCTTTTTGCGAGCCCTATGCCGTCGCTTTTCAAACGCTCTCTGCTGCCCAAACTGCGCAGTTTTCCGCTGACCGCCGATGCCGTCACCATCCTTTCTGGCGCTGCCGAGTTTCGTCGTTGCCTGCTGGAAAAGATCGCCAGCGCCACCCAGCGCATTTATATCGTCGCGCTCTATTTGCAACAGGATGAAGCCGGCCAGGAAATTCTCGATGCCTTGCACGCGGCCAAACTGGCGCGTCCGGAACTGGACGTGGTGGTGGTCGTTGACTGGCTGCGCGCCCAGCGCGGTTTGATCGGCGCCGGCAAGCAGCCAGGCAACTCGGCCTGGTATCAGGAAACCACCCGTACTCATGCCAGTGAAGTGCCGGTGTATGGCGTCCCCGTGCAGACCCGAGAGCTGTTCGGCGTGCTGCATTTGAAAGGCTTCGTGATCGATGATTGTGTGATCTACAGCGGCGCAAGTCTGAACAACGTCTATCTGCACAAGTTCGACAAATACCGCTACGACCGTTATCACCTGCTACAGAACAGCGCCCTGGCCGATTCGATGCAGCACCTGGTCCAGCACGGTCTGATCGCCTCCAAAGCGGTGCATCGTCTCGATTTACCGAACCTGCCGACCACCCGCAGCCTGCGCAACGACATCGGCGATCTGCGCAGCCGCCTCAAGCACGCGGCGTACGACACCACGACAGGCACCACGGAAAAGGGCGGTTTGTCGGTCAGCCCATTGCTCGGTGTCGGCAAGAACAACCCGTTGAGCCGAGTGATTTGCGAGTTGATCGCCAGTGCTCATCATCAACTGACCATCTGCACGCCGTACTTCAACCTGCCGCTGCCCGTGACCCGGGAAATCAACCGGGCACTGGCGCGGGGCGTGAAGATCGACATCATCGTCGGCGACAAGACGGCCAACGACTTCTACATCCCGCCGAACGAACCGTTCAAGGTGATTTCGGCGCTGCCGTACCTTTACGAAATCAGCCTGCGGCGTTTCGCCAAGCGTCATCATCGCAGTGTCGACAGCGGCCAGCTGAACCTGCATCTGTGGCATGACGGCGACAACACCTACCACCTCAAGGGCATGTGGATCGATCAGCGCTACACCTTGCTGACCGGCAACAACCTCAACCCGCGCGCGTTCCGACTCGACCTGGAAAACGCCTTGCTGATCGATGATCCGAAAGGCGAGTTGTTGGAGCCGCGTCGCAAAGAGCTGGCGGAGATTTTCGAGAACACCCGCCGGATCGAGCGTTATCAGGAACTGGAAACGCTGCTGGAATACCCGGCGGCGGTGGCCAAGTTTCTCAAACGCGTGAGTCGGGTGCGGATCGAGCGGTTGCTCTATCGCATTCTGTAAGGCTTAAAGCAAAAGATCGCAGCCTCCGGCAGCTCCTACAGGACGTACCTCATTCCAATGTAGGAGCTGCCGGAGGCTGCGATCTTTTTGCAGACAACGCCGACGTTTAGTTCAACCCCAACTTCCCACGCAACGTCGACAAGTCCTCAGCCAGTGTATTCACCGGCCCGACCAGCGCCTTGCGGTCGTTTTCTTTCACCTTGTCATACGCCTCGAAACCACCGTCTTTGGTTTTGTACTTGGCCAGCGTCTTGTTCACCGTCGCGAAGTTCTTGTCGATTTTGGCAATGAAGACCGCGTCCTGCTTTTCGATCTGCGGACGGAACAAATCGACGATTTTCTTCGCACCGTCGATGTTGCCCTGGAAGTCATAAAGATCGGTGTGGCTGTAGCGATCTTCTTCACCGGAGATCTTGGTCGCAGCGACTTCTTCAAGCAGGGCGGCGGCGCCGCCAACCACTTTTTCCGGGGCGTCGAGCTTGGTCAACTTGCCTTCAGGGTCCTTGGCATAGTCCGGGACCTGGGTTTCATGCTCGCCGCCCATCGCCGCCCATCGCCGCACCGGTGCTCTTGACCCGGCCGAGAATGCTTTGCTGTTCCTGCAGCGGCGTGCGGTCCCAGCGCTCGACGAAGTTGCGGATGATCCGCACGGCCTGTTAGCTGCCATTGGCCGCCCAGGTTGGTTCGTCGCTGCCGGGCTGAAACCAGACGATGCTGTCCATTGACTTGGCATTGTTGGAATCGGGGTTGGCCGAGCCGTCGCGAAAACCGAGAAAGTTGCGCGCACTTTGCGCAGGCATTCCGGGTTTTGCCGGGGCCTGGGGCGGCACGCAGCCTTCCTGTTTCCAACGCACCAGCAGTAAGTCCGGTAGGTTTTTCACGATGTCGCGCAGGGCGTGGATGTTGGTGTCGGTGGTGTTGGAGCAGAACTGCACACTGAGGTCGCCGTGGCGGCAATCGGTTTGGAACCGGTCGGCGCGTGATCGAGAGAAACGTGCAGCGACTGTTTGATCGAACGCGCGACTTTGCGCATCCAGAACACCATGGAGCCGAGAATGCCCACGGCGACCAGGCCGACCACGCCTTCAAACAGTTCCTGTTGCTTCTGCGGGAACTCGGCACTGACCAGTTCCAGGCCCCCGCCCACTAGCAGCGCGAGGGCCGCGGCAAGAAATACGCCGATCCACACCGCCGGCATCCACTGACCTCGACCGGTCTGCTTGAGGTAGCTGGCGATGATGCCAACGATCAGCGCGGCTTCAATGCCTTCGCGCAGCATGATCAGAAAAGGAACAAGCATTCAGCACCGCGGCGTCATTAGATGGGTTGCTAATTTGCAACATAATGACACTCATTCCCAAATGGCATTTATTGGCATTTACCTGAGCCTAACCTGAACGCATTGTTCAATGCGTCGTCAAAACAGCGGATTCACCCGATCGTTGTACACCTCGATCAACTGATCATAGCGGCGGCCGATCCGCTCGAAGTCATCACTCAGCTGTTGTGGCGAGGCGTTGGCCGCCCAGTCGTCGCGCAGCCTGTTAACGGCATCCAGATAGTTCTTGCCGGGTGAACGCACATAGTTCCAGATGTTTTCCGGGTAATCGGCGTTGCTGGTTGCCGGGTTGGCTTGCAAGTAACGGGTGCCGTCGTCCCAGGCCTGTTGAAGCTTGAGTGTCGCGTCGCTCAGGTCACTGGAGGTAAAGGTCTGTTCGCGAACACGGCTGTCGAGCTTGAGCATGAGGGTTCGCGCTTCGAGCATGTAGGTGAGGATGTGCGCGTACTTGAGTTGATCCCGAGTCTTTAGTTGTTCGAGCTGGACCTGTCGCAAACCTTGATCCTGGGTATCAAGCGCACGGCGCAGGTGGTCAGAGGCGTTGAGGTAGTCGTTGACTAGCGGGATAAACAGGTTGTCGCGCTCGGCCTTATCTGCAGGGCTGACCGAATAGAGCGGCGTGGGGCTGAAAAAATCGAATTTCTCGGCCGCTTGGTTGGCCGCCGTCAGCGACGCTTCAAAGCGATTTTGCAACGGTATCAACTCAGGTGCCGACCTCTGAAGATTCTCTTTTCGCACTGGGTCCAACCGGCAAATGTAAACATCGTTGGCTCTCCGGTAGTTGAGCCGCTCGCGGAGGCTGACCATCGGGTCGAAGTCTTCGGGAAAACGCGCTTTCAAGGTTGGATCGGCTTTGCGGTCCCGGTTCAGGTAGGTGGTGTAGGCGTGACGCCAGCGGCTGTCGACTGAGTTCAGGCAGGCAATCAACGGACGCAGGGCGCTAGCCTTTTCCCGTTCGGCGAGGTCGGGTTCATGGATCCAGCGCTGAATTGGGGTCAGGAGGGTGCTTTGATGCTCTCTCAACATACCGAGAAAGGTGACTGTCAGCACGGCGGTAATTGCGATTGCCTTAACGCGTTTGTTCATCGATGACCCTCCTGCGCGCGTGATTGCCCATACCATTGCTCCTGCGTGGGGGCGATCCGGCATTCCTGACGGCTGTCGAGGGGCCCACTGCAACTGCGTTTGGAAAAAGGTTGTAATCCTTGATCCGGGCCCATCAACTGACTGCTGGCAATGGTGTAAAACAGGAGCGTCAGACCAATGACCCCAATCATCAGAGCAATCGACGGTGCGCGTCCCAAAGCGGGCAGCCGAACCTTGGGAGGCTTGATGTGCAGCGTTTCCGGCCAGGCGATACGACTCAATCCTCCTAGCGCTAGCACCACCACCGTGTAGCTGGCAAATGCCGCCGCGCCACAACAGGCCCATGTCAGCGCCCCCATCAACCAGCAGGGCAGCAACTCGCGCAGCACTAGCGGCGCAGGGCGTCTGAGGCTGAGTCGAGGCGAAACAGCGCGACTCAAACGCACGTCCAATGACCAGAACCGGTCCGCCGTCGGGCACCAGACCCACAACAATGCCGCGCTCGGCGTAGCCAACACGCACAGCCAGAACAGAATCGCGGCAAAGCTTGCGCCGATACCCGATTTATCACTGAGGTATTCACCGGCTGCCCAGGTAAGTGATGCCCCCAGCAACCCGGCAAACATGGGCCAGGTCTGGCGGGGCTGCACAAGGGGCTTCCAGAAAAATGGATCGCCGTTTGGCATTTGGCGGCATCGGGCCGGGCCCAGGCGCTGGAGCTTCTCGCTGAGGGTGCGACAGGCATTCCAGTCCGCTTCAAAAAACCTCCGGGCGAAGGCGCTTCGCTCGGTGTCGGTCATTGGCGTCAGTAACAAGCGTGCTGCGCGGCTCTGGGGCTCACGATCATTCAGGTCGGCCAGACGTTCCAGGGTTTCAACAAAAACCTGGTCATCTCGGCGCTGCAACAGTGCCGTCCAATAAGGTGGCGGGCAACGCCCTTCGATTTCGGCTTCGTTCGCGGCGACGTACCAGTGCTGATGTGAACACAGCGTTTCGAACACGTGGACCGACCAGAAGCTCGAATCCACCAGTAAACGGGCCAGGGTTTCATTAAACCAGTCGTGGCGTTCGAACGGCTGCAACCAGTCGGCCTGTTTGAGCGCCACAAAGCGCTCGATGAACGCGTCGACCTGGCCCGCGTCAAGCAACTCGCGCAAGTCCTTTTCCACATGCTTACAGTAAGCGCGAAGCAGCAACTCCAGCGCTTGCGAGGATAAATCCAGGCGTTGCCAGGCACTGAGCCAGTTGAACTGCACCAGCCCCCAGGCGGCCAGCAACATCCCGTCGTCGCGCGGTGACAGGCACATCATCAACAACTGATCTTCGAACTCTCGGGCGCAGTGAGACACCCGTGCCTGCGCCAGACGTTCATCGAGCCGCTCTACCGTAACGTCTGCCAGTAACTGCTCGGCCTGTTGCGCTCCGGTGCGCTGTTCAAACCGTACATGTTCCAGCTCGAAACTGAGCTCCGCTTCAAGTGACGGAGCAAGAGCCTGTCGTACAACCGTGGGTTCGCGGCGGCTCCACTCCATCGCCTGCTCGTAGGCTTCGCGCAGACGCTGAAAACCGGTCGGGTCTTCATCCGGGCGGTGTACCTTGAGAAGCGTTGCGTATTGGCGTTTGATGCTGCGTGAGTCAGCATCGGCTTCCAGCCCCAGAATGGCCCAGCAATTCACCGCCACAGCCCCTGTTCCAGTTCATCGAGCTGTTGCGTCAGTTGCAAGCGCAGTTCGCGTATCGCTCGTTCGTCCTGGGTGTTGAGCATCTGCTGGAAACGGTTGGCCATGTGATCGAGCCGTTGGCGCAAATCGCCGAGGCTTTCCTGATAGAGGCGCTCGAGACGGGCATTTAGCAGGCTGTTGACCTGTTGCTCGCGCGGGTGAACCTTGAGGTTGGCCAGCGCAGTCAGGCGTTGCTGAATCTCTTTAGGGGCGAGTACACCGGGATTGTTTTCGATCACCAGGGTCCGACGCTCACCGGTACGATTTATCAGCGCCTCGGCTTCGAGCAGGCCGTTGTTATCGTAAGTGAAGCGTACATCGATGCTGATCTCGCCAGCCGGCGCCACGGGCACCTCGATGTCCATTTCCCCCAGATAAATGTTTTCTTTTACCCAACGACTTTCGCCCTGGTAAATCTTCAACTGCACAACGCGCTGATGGTGGCGCAGGGTCGAGACGGTTTTGACCCGGCTCACCGGGACCACGCAGTTACGCTCGATAATTGGCAGGTAATGACCCGCTTGCGTACTTTCGCCGACGCTGACCGCGACTTCGATGCCCAAGGTGTAGGGGCAAACATCGGTCAACACCACCTCTTCGAGTGCGGCATCCCGTGCCTTCAGGGCTGCCTGCACCGCTGCGCCCAGTGCAATCGATTCGTCCGGGTTAAGCGCAATCGAAGGGAACCGACCGAACAACCCGGCCACCATCCGCCGGATCATTGGCATGCGGGTCGTGCCGCCCACCAGCAGGACTTCATCCAGCTCCGATGGCCGAATACGCGCGTCGCGCAGCGCGGTTTCGATCGGTGTGCGCAGACGCACGAGCAGCGGCGCGCAGAGTTCGGCCAACTGTGTCTGGGTGAACGTCTGCTCCCATTGACCGGAGCCATGGCGCAGGACGAAGGTCGCGCTGTCGGCCTGGCCAAGGGCATGGCGCACGCGCTCGGCTTCGCGGCGCAGGCGATGGGCGATAGTCGGTTCCGTCGGTGAGGGCATGTCGCTACAGTTGGCGTGTGCGGCGACAAAGGCCTGAACCAGCACGGTGTCGAAGTCTTCGCCGCCGAGAAAGTTGTCGCCAGCGCTGGCGCGCACTTCCATGACGCCGTCGAACAGTTCGAGGATCGACACATCGAAGGTGCCGCCACCGAGGTCGAACACCAGAAACGAACTGGCGCTGTCGCGTTGATGCAGTCCATAAGCGAGGGCCGCGGCAGTCGGTTCGTTGATCAGTCGTTCGACCTTGAGGCCGGCCAATTCGCCAGCGATTTTCGTGGCTTTGCGTTGAGCGTCGTTGAAATAGGCGGGTACGCTGATCACTGCTTCAGTGACAGTTTCTCCGTAGAGGCGTTCGACGTCTTCCTTCAGGCTGCGCAACACCAGTGCCGACAGCTCTTCCGGGCGGAACGATCGGGTGCCGAGACGAAGTTCATGAGCGCTGCCCATGTGTCGTTTGAACAATGCCGCCGTCAACTGTGGATGAGTCTGCAAACGTTCCTTTGCAGCCTGACCGACCAGCACTCGACCTTCGTCGTCAAGGCCCACCACGCTTGGGGTCAGTAGACTTTCCAGAGCGTTGGGAACCAGTTCGGGCGCGCCGTTGCGCCAAACGGCAACCAGGCTATTGGTGGTGCCCAAATCAATGCCGACGATCATTACGTTTACAGCTCCATGTCAATTCGGGAATTCCCGGCAACAGCCTATCGGCCACAGGGCCAGGTAGTTGAGCCGCCTTTTGCGCAGGACTGGCTTTTTACTCCGTGCTGCCTAAGATGGCCAACAGAATAATTCAGTGCACCCGAGTGACGTATATGTCGGAAAAAGACACCATCTCCATTCAACTGGTGCGTGAAGCGCTGTTGCAGAGTTGCGCCCCCGGAGCGACCACCGATGAGGTGTTGAACAAGGTCGGCATCGATCCGGCGCTGCTGGAAACCACCACTGCCCGCGTGCCGGCTACCGCTTACGCAAGACTGTGGCGCTTGTTGGCCCGGCGCCGGGACGATGAGTTTTTTGGCATGGACCCGCGCAAACTCAAATCCGGCAGCCTGGAGTTTCTCTGTCGCTGCTCCATGGTCCAGCCGAGCCTGGCCGCCGGCCTGACTTCGGGTTTGAGCTTTCTATCGTTGATGCTCGAACACCTGCCCGCGCAGTTGGTTCGTCAGCAAAGCCTGGCGGAAATCGTCTTGCTCGAAGACGACCAGGACCCGCGCCGCGCCTTCACTTATTTCACGTATTGGATGATCGTTCACGGTGTCGCCTGCTGGCTGGCGGGGCGACGGATTCCGATCCTGGCCATCGAGTTGCGCTGCCCGGCACCGGACTTCTGCGATGACTATCAGGTGATGTTCTCCGAGAACCTGCGTTTCGACCGGCCGCGCACGCGGATGATTTTTTCGGCCGAGTGCCTGGACTTGCCGATCAAGCGCAGCCCGGAAGAACTCAAGCGTTTCCTGGCCCATGCGCCGGCCAATATTCTGGTCAAGTACCGTGACCCGCAGAGCCTGGCCAGCCGGATCAAGCACGATTTGCGGCAACTGCCCGCCGAACACTGGCCGGAAACCGAGGCCCTGGCGCAACAGCTGTGCATGTCGGCGTCGACCCTGCGTCGGCGCCTGGCCGAAGAGGGCCAGACTTATCAAGGGCTCAAGGACAGCGTGCGCAAGGAACTGGCGATTGTCTGGCTGGCAGAACCTACCATCAGCTTTGCCGAGATCGCCACGCGTTTAGGGTTTGCCGACGCCAGCTCGTTCTACAAAGCGTTTCGCAAGTGGTCGGGGTCAAATCCGGGGCACTACCGGAGTTTGATCCTCAACGAAGCGAGCTGATTCGGATTTTGTGTTGATTGGTCGGGCGCCTTCGCGAGCAAGCCCGCTCCCACAGGGGAACGCATTCCAAATGTGGGAGCGGGCTTGCTCGCGAAGGCGTCCGCCCAGGCGACGCACCTCTTGAATCTTGGCCAAACCAGTCACGCAACTTGATAGCTTTGACCATTGTCCCGCGCCCCGCGCAGAGCGAGTATTTCCCTGTTAATTACGGTTCCCCCGACCTAATAAAAATACAAAGGGATTCTGGCAATGCGCGATTATTTGTCTGCTACCTCACAGTTCAATTATCAGCACACCGTCGACGCCGCGCTCGACGGCGATTTGACTGCCCTCAACGCCTGTGTCGAGTGTTGCGACCGGCATGCCTTGCCGGGGCGCATCGCGCTGTTCTGGGAAGGTCGCGATGGCGCCAGCGCGACCTACACCTTCAGCGACTTGCAGGACAAAGCCGCGCGTTTCGCCAATTTCCTGCTGGCCCAAGGCGTGAAAAAAGGCGACAAGGTTGCCGGTCTCCTGCCACGTAACATCGAATTGCTCATCACCGTCTTCGCCACCTGGCGCATCGGCGCGGTCTACCAGCCGCTGTTCACGGCATTCGGCCCGAAAGCCATCGAACACCGCCTCAGCTCCTCTGGCGCCAAAGTGGTCGTCACCGATGCGGGCAATCGCTCCAAACTCACTGAAGTCGCCGACTGCCCGACCATCGTCACCGTCGCCGGCCCCAAAGGCCAAGGCATCGTCCGCGGCGATTACAGCTTCTGGGCCGAACTGGCCAATTATTCTCCTGAGTGCGAACCGGTCCTGCTGACCGGCGAAGACCCGTTCCTGCTGATGTTCACCTCGGGCACCACCGGTCCGTCGAAAGCGCTGTCCGTTCCGCTCAAGGCCATCGTCGCCTTCCAGAGCTACACCCGTGACGCCGTGGACTTGCGCCCTGAAGACGCCTTCTGGAACGTCGCCGATCCGGGCTGGGCCTATGGCATCTATTTCGGTGTTACAGGTCCCATGGCCATGGGGCATCCGATCACCTTTTACGATGGCCCGTTCACCCTCGAAAGCACCTGCCGGGTGATCAACAAATACGGGATCACCAACCTCACCGGCTCGCCGACGGCCTATCGCCTGTTGATCGCGGGTGGCGACGAGTTCGCCCGCTCGATCAAGGGCAAGCTGCGCATCGTCAGCAGCGCCGGCGAGCCGCTGAACCCGGAAGTGATTCGCTGGTTCGCCGACAACCTCGGCGTGGTCATTCACGATCATTACGGCCAGACCGAACTGGGCATGGTGCTGTGCAATCACCATGGCCTGGAGCATCCGATCCACATGGGGGCCGCCGGTTTCGCTTCGCCGGGCCACCGCATCGTGGTGCTGGATGACGAGTACAAAGAACTCGGCGTCGGTCAGCCGGGCATTCTGGCCATCGATCGCACCCAATCGCCGATGTGCTGGTTCGCCGGTTACGAAGGCGCACCGACCAAGGCCTTCGTCGGCAACTATTACCTGAGCGGCGACACCGTCGAGTGGAACCCGGACGGCAGCATCAGCTTCGTCGGTCGCAGCGACGACGTGATCACCACCTCCGGTTATCGCGTCGGTCCGTTCGACGTGGAAAGCGCGTTGATCGAACACCCGGCCGTGGTCGAAGCGGCCGTGGTCGGCAAACCCGATCCGGAGCGCACCGAACTGGTCAAAGCCTTTGTCGTGCTCAGCCCGCAATACCGTGCTGCGCCGGAGCTGGCCGAAGAGCTGCGCCAACACGTGCGCAAACGACTGGCCGCGCACTCGTACCCCCGTGAAATTGAATTTGTCAGCGAATTGCCGAAAACCCCTAGCGGCAAATTGCAGCGCTTTATCTTGCGCAACCAGGAAATCGCCAAGGCTCAAGAGGCCGCCGCGAAGAACGTTTCAGCTTGAATCCAAGGAAACAATGATGCAGATCGAAAACAAGGTTTTTCTCGTCACCGGCGGTGCGTCCGGCCTCGGTGCAGCCACGGCTGAAATGCTGGTCGCAGCCGGCGCCAAAGTGATGCTGGTGGACATGAACGCCGAGGCCGTTGCGGCCCAGGCTGAACGCCTCGGCGCGCAAAGCGTGGTGGCGGACATCAGCAACGAAGCCGCGGCGCAAGCCGCTGTGCAGGCGACGGTCAAAGCCTTCGGTGGCCTGAATGGTCTGGTCAACTGCGCCGGCATCGTGCGCGGTGAGAAGATCCTCGGCAAGAACGGCCCCCACGTGTTGGCCAATTTCAGCCAGGTGATCAACGTCAACCTGATCGGCAGTTTCAACATGCTGCGCCTGGCCGCTGCGGCGATCGCCGAAAGCGAAGCAGATGCTGACGGCGAGCGCGGCGTGATCATCAACACCGCCTCGGCGGCCGCGTACGACGGCCAGATCGGTCAAGCCGCTTATGCCGCCTCCAAAGGCGCGATCGTCAGCCTGACCTTGCCCGCCGCCCGTGAACTGGCGCGCTTCGGCATCCGCGTGATGACCATCGCCCCGGGCATTTTCGAAACCCCGATGATGGCCGGCATGACCCCGGAAGTCCGCGCGTCCCTGGCGGCTGGCGTGCCGTTTCCGCCGCGCTTGGGAAAACCGAGCGAGTATGCCGAGCTGGTCAGGCATATCATTGAAAACAGCATGCTCAATGGCGAGGTGATCCGTCTCGACGGCGCCTTGCGCATGGCCGCCAAATAAGGAGGATTTGTCATGACTATTTCCAACGATCCCATTGTTATCGTCAGCGCCGTCCGCACCCCGATGGGCGGTTTCCAGGGCGAACTGAAAAGCCTGACCGCACCGCAACTCGGTGCTGCCGCAATTCGCGCCGCCGTCGAGCGCGCCGGTGTGGCGCCAGACTCGGTTGAAGAAGTGCTGTTCGGTTGCGTCCTGTCCGCCGGCCTCGGCCAGGCCCCGGCGCGTCAAGCCGCACTGGGCGCCGGGTTGGATAAATCGACTCGCTGCACCACCCTGAACAAGATGTGCGGTTCGGGCATGGAAGCGGCCATTCTGGCCCACGACATGCTGGTGGCCGGCAGCGCCGACGTGGTTGTCGCTGGCGGTATGGAAAGCATGTCCAACGCGCCGTATCTGCTGGACCGCGCCCGCAGCGGTTACCGCATGGGCCACGGTCGTGTGCTTGATCACATGTTCCTCGACGGGCTGGAAGACGCTTACGACAAAGGTCGCCTGATGGGCACCTACGCCGAAGATTGCGCGGAAACCAACGGTTTCACCCGTGAAGCCCAGGACGCGTTTGCCATTGCCTCGACCACCCGCGCGCAGCAGGCGATCAAGGACGGCAGCTTCAAAGACGAGATCGTGCCGGTCACCGTGACTGTCGGTAAAGAGCAGGTGCTGATCAGCAACGACGAACAACCACCGAAAGCCAAACTGGACAAGATCGCTTCCTTGAAACCGGCGTTCCGCGAAGGCGGCACGGTGACGGCGGCGAACTCCAGCTCGATCTCCGATGGCGCTGCGGCACTGGTGATGATGCGCCGTTCCGAAGCTGAAAAGCGCGGCCTGAAACCGCTGGCAGTGATTCACGGCCACGCCGCGTTTGCCGACACCCCGGGCCTGTTCCCGGTGGCACCGGTGGGCGCGATCGAGAAGCTGATGAAAAAAACCGGCTGGTCGCTGGACGAAGTCGATCTGGTCGAAGTCAACGAAGCCTTCGCCGTGGTCAGTCTGGTCACCATGACCAAACTGGAAATCCCTCACGAGAAGGTCAACGTTCACGGCGGCGCTTGCGCCCTCGGCCACCCGATCGGTGCGTCTGGCGCGCGGATCCTCGTGACCTTGCTCTCGGCCCTGCGCCAGAAAGGCCTGAAACGCGGCGTTGCAGCGATCTGCATCGGCGGCGGTGAAGCCACGGCCATGGCCGTTGAATGCCTGTATTGAAACTGACGCTATCCCCATGTGGGAGCGGGCTTGCTCGCGAAGAGGCCGTGTCAGTCGACATCAATGTTGAATGACACACCGCTTTCGCGAGCAAGCCCGCTCCCACAGGTCCAGCGTTTCAACCAGGTATTTTGTGCGATAGGCTCAATTTTTAAGGATTTGGCATGATTCCCAATGACGAACAACTTCAGATCAGCGACGCGGCCCGGCAGTTTGCCCAGGAACGGCTGAAACCGTTCGCCGCCGAGTGGGACCGCGAGCATCGCTTCCCCAAGGAAGCCATCGGCGAGATGGCGGAACTGGGCTTCTTCGGCATGTTGGTGCCGGAAGAGTGGGGCGGTTGCGACACCGGTTACCTGGCCTACGCCATGGCCCTGGAAGAAATTGCTGCCGGCGATGGCGCCTGCTCGACCATCATGAGCGTGCACAACTCGGTGGGTTGCGTGCCGATTCTCAAGTACGGCAACGACGACCAGAAAGAACGCTTCCTCAAACCGTTGGCCAGCGGCTCGATGCTCGGGGCTTTTGCCCTCACCGAACCGCAGGCCGGTTCCGACGCCAGCGGCCTGAAAACCCGTGCCCGTCTGGAAGGCGATCACTACGTGTTGAACGGCTGCAAACAGTTCATTACCTCCGGGCAGAACGCCGGGGTGGTGATCGTGTTCGCCGTGACTGATCCGAGTGCCGGCAAACGTGGCATCACGGCGCTGATCGTGCCGACCGATTCGCCGGGTTACAAAGTTGCACGGGTCGAAGACAAGCTCGGCCAGCACGCGTCCGACACCTGCCAGATTCTGTTTGAGGACGTGAAAGTGCCGGTGGCTAACCGCTTGGGCGAGGAGGGCGAAGGTTATCGAATCGCCCTGGCCAACCTCGAAGGCGGCCGTGTCGGCATCGCTTCGCAATCGGTGGGCATGGCCCGCGCTGCGTTCGAAGCAGCCCGCGACTACGCCCGCGAGCGTGAAAGCTTCGGCAAACCGATCATCGAGCATCAAGCGGTCGCGTTCCGCCTGGCGGACATGGCAACCCAAATCGCCGTCGCCCGGCAAATGGTGCATTACGCGGCGGCGTTAAGAGACAGCGGCAAACCGGCCTTGGTCGAAGCGTCCATGGCCAAGCTGTTCGCCTCGGAAATGGCTGAGAAGGTGTGCTCCGCAGCCTTGCAAACCCTCGGCGGTTACGGTTACTTGAACGATTTCCCGCTGGAGCGGATCTACCGCGACGTGCGGGTCTGCCAGATCTACGAAGGCACCAGCGATATTCAGCGCATGGTTATTTCACGAAGTCTCTAAGAATGAACCCCCGGTAGGAGCTGCCGCAGGCTGCGATCTTCAGCGATCTTGAAATCACCGAAGATCGAGATCAAAAGATCGCAGCCTGCGGCAGCTCCTACGGGGGATCGAGTGTTTATCAGGAGTCATATATGAGCTACGAAACAATTTTGTTGGAAACTCACGGTCGCGTCGGCCTGATCACCCTGAACCGTCCACAAGCGCTGAATGCGTTGAACGCACAGATCGTCAGCGAGCTGAACCACGCCCTCGATGGCCTGGAAGCCGATTCGAACATCGGCTGCATCGTGCTGACCGGCTCGAAAAAAGCCTTCGCGGCCGGTGCCGACATCAAGGAAATGGCCGAGCTGACCTACCCGCAGATCTACCTCGACGACCTGTTCAGCGACAGCGATCGCGTGGCTAACCGCCGCAAGCCGATCATTGCCGCCGTCAACGGTTTCGCCTTGGGCGGTGGTTGTGAACTGGCGCTGATGTGCGACTTCATCCTGGCCGGCGACAACGCCAAGTTCGGTCAGCCGGAAATCAACCTCGGCGTACTGCCGGGCATGGGCGGCACCCAGCGCCTGACCCGCGCAGTGGGCAAGGCCAAGGCCATGGAAATGTGCCTCAGCGGGCGCTTGATCGATGCGGTGGAAGCGGAGCGTTGCGGGATTGTGGCGCGGATTGTTCCGGCCGATGAGTTGCTGGAAGAAGCGTTGAAAGTCGCGGCGCTGATTGCCAAGAAGTCGTTGCCGATTGCAATGATGATCAAGGAAAGCGTCAACCGCGCGTTTGAAGTGAGCCTGTCGGAAGGTGTGCGCTTTGAGCGCCGGGTGTTCCATGCGGCGTTTGCGACGCAGGATCAGAAGGAAGGGATGGCGGCGTTTATTGCCAAGCGTGAGGCTGAGTTCCAAGGTAAGTAATGCGGCGTTTTCGCTGACGCTATCGCGAGCAAGCTCGCTCCCACAGTGGATCTCCAGTGTTCACAGATCTTGTGTATACCAGAGAACCCTGTGGGAGCGAGCTTGTCTCCGGGCGGCGATCCGACGATGCTTTTGGGGCATCACACCAGGTAGTGCTTCAGCTCCCGAGCAAT
Organism: Pseudomonas sp. ACM7; assembly: GCF_004136015.1. Lineage (NCBI taxonomy): Bacteria > Pseudomonadati > Pseudomonadota > Gammaproteobacteria > Pseudomonadales > Pseudomonadaceae > Pseudomonas > Pseudomonas sp. ACM7. Next base: position 5,691,969 of record NZ_CP024866.1, read on the forward strand.
CACCATCCGCTGTATCTCGCTCGACCCTTCATAAATCTGCGTAATCCGCGCATCCCGGTAATAACGCTCCACCGGATAATCCTCCAGATACCCATACCCGCCATGAATCTGCATCGCCGACGAACACACTTTCTCGGCCATCTCCGAAGCAAACAATTTGGCCTGTGAAGCCTCCGACAGACACGGCTTGCCGGCACTGCGCAACCGCGCAGCATGCAAGATCAGCAGTCGTGCCGCGTTCAACCGGGTGTGCATATCGGCCAGCATGTTGGCGATACTCTGGTGCTCGATGATCGGCTTGTTGAACTGAACCCGATCCCGCGAGTAGGCCAGCGCCGCTTCAAACGCCGCGCGGGCAATGCCCAACGCCTGCGCCGCGATGCCGATGCGGCCGCCTTCGAGGTTCGACAGGGCAATCGCCAGTCCTTTGCCGCGCTCACCCAACAGGTTGGCTTCCGGAATCGTGCAGTTGCTCAGGGTCACCGCGCAGGTATCGGACGCGCGAATACCCATCTTGTGCTCGGTGCGATCAACGATGAAACCCGCTGTATCGGTCGGCACCAGAAACGCCGAGATGCCGCGCTTGCCCAGATCCGGATCGGTCACCGCAAACACGATGGCCAGTTTCGCCCGTTTGCCATTGCTGACGAATTGCTTGGCGCCGTTGATCACCCACTGGCCGTCGCGCAGTTCGGCGCGGGTGCGCAGGTTGTGGGCTTCGGAGCCGGCCTGGGGTTCGGTCAGGCAGAAGCAGCCGATCGCCTGACCGCTGGCCAGATCCGGCAGCCAGGTCTGTTTCTGTTCTTCAGTGCCGTAGTTGAGGACCGGACCGCAGCCCACGGAGTTGTGAATGCTCATGAGTGCGCCAGTGGCGCCGTCGCCGGCCGAAATCTCTTCCACGGCCAAGGCGTAAGCGACGTAATCGACATAGGTGCCGCCCCATTCCTCGGGCACCACCATGCCCAGCAGACCCAGCTCACCCATCTTCGCCACCAGACCGTCATCGATCCAGCCGGCCTTTTCCCAGGCCTGGGCGTGGGGGGCGATTTCGCCGCGGGCGAAGTCCCGGGCCATGTCGCGGATCATGACTTGCTCTTCGCTCAATTCGATATCGTGCATGGCTCAGCTCCCGCTTTGGTCAAAACCCGTGAAGAAACTCGCGACGTGCTCGGCGTCCAGCGCCTGCAAGGTTGGCGGGTTCCAGCGCGGTTTCTTGTCTTTGTCGATCAGCAAGGCGCGCACGCCTTCGATCAGGTCGCCGCGCTCGAACCACTGACGGTCCAGGTGCAGCTCAAGGGCGAAGCAGTCTTCCAGACTCAGGTGCCGGCCGCGACGGAGCATTTCCAGGGTCACGCCCATGGCCAGCGGTGAACGGCTTTCCAGCAGGTCGGCGGTGGTCGTGGCCCACTCGTGGCTGTCGGCGACCGTTACTTCACGCAGTTGCTCAACAATACTCGGCACATCGGGCAGGGCGAAGAAGTGATCGATGGCCGGGCGCAACGCCGCCAAAGGTGGTGCCGGCAGTTGTTGCACGGCGAGTTTCGCCAGCAGACCTTGAAGGTCCTTCAACGGTGTTTCGGGCCATTCGAGCTGATCGAGTTGCTCGTCCAGAGTGCTCAACTTGTCGCTTTCCAGGTACCAGTCGGCCAGGCCGCAATAGAGCGCATCGGCCGCACGGATCTGCACGCCGCTGACGCCGAGGTAAATACCCAGTTCACCGGGAACGCGCGGCAGGAAATGGCTGCCACCGACATCCGGGAAATAACCGATCGCCACTTCCGGCATCGCCAGGCGGCTTTTCTCGGTGACCACTCGCAAGTCGGCGCCTTGCACCAGGCCCATGCCGCCGCCCAGGACAAAACCGTCCATCAAGGCGAGCACAGGTTTGCGGTAATGGTGAATCGCGAGGTCGAGGGCGTATTCCTCGACGAAGAAATCTTCGTGCAGCGTGTCGCCGTTTTTGAAGCTGTCGTACAGCGAGCGAATATCGCCGCCGGCACAGAAAGCCTTCTCGCCAGCACCGCGCAAGACCACCGCGTGTACGTGCGGATCGAGCGCCCAGGCGTCGAGCTGACGCTGCAGGTTGCGCACCATGTCCAGGGTAATGGCGTTGAGGCCGCCGGGGCGATTGAGGGTCAGGTGACCGATGTGGTTGCGAACCTCGGCCAGCACTTCGTTTTGCATGGCATCCATGGACGAAGTCCCCTTCGATGAAACCTGAGCAGTCATCACTAACTCCCTGCTTTTATTGTTCTTTATAGAGAAGCTCGCGCGCGAGCGATGCTGGATCGTAACAGTGCAAATTTGTGATGTACAACCGGAATATGTGCAGGAGTCGTGTGCATTTTTACCTTAAGGCTGCGATCTCTAGATCTTGGGAGATCAACGACAGAATCGGCTGTGAGAGCCACCCGTTCAGCGCAGTTGGGCTGTCAGAACAGGGGCTTACGACACCTGCACCGGCCTGGCAATTGGCATTCTGACGGTCCATTTCAAGCGCTTGTGACGATGCGCATGGAACGGACTGCACTCCGACGACGGGCTCGGGCCGGTCGAAAACAACAACAAATACGGCTGCGGTGAATACCGCATCGACTCTCTGCCCCTGTCAAAAAGTGTGGTTAGGCGCAGGCGAGGTTTCCAGCCCGGTGTTGTTCTTGCATCAGGGGAAGGTCGAGGAGCAGGGTGACGCAACGATCCTCGACCAGCCAAAAAGTGAACGTTTGCAGCAATTCCTATCGGGTCGTTTGAAGTGAGGCAAGACGTATATGGCGGATATCCGCGATCTGTCGATCGTGCTTGATCGTATCGATCAGGCAATCATCGAAGTGCTGCGCCACGAAGGGCGCATCACTTATCAAAAGCTTTCCGAGCGCGTGCACCTGACGCCCAGGCCGTACCTGGAACGGGTGCGCAAGCTCGAACAGCTCGGGGTCATTCGTGGGTATGGCGCGATTCTCGATGAAAAGAAGCTGACACCAGGCTTGTCGTTGCTGGTGCTGGTGCTGGTTGCGTTGTCGAACCAGAGTGGGCGGGCGGCGCAAAAGGCTTTCGAAGCCAAGGTCCGCGCCTGCTCGCAGGTGCTGGAATGTCGGTTGATCAGCGGCGCGTTCGACTACAGCTTGCGCATGCGTTGCCGGGACATGGAGCATTACCGGGTGCTGACAGAGGTCTGGTTCGATGACCCGGATTTGCACATCGACAAGTTGGTCAGCCATCCGGAATTGGCGATGGTCAAGACCACGATGGAATAGAAGCAAGATCAAGATCAAAGGATCGCTGCCTTCGGCACTCGCCGAATCGGCTGGGCCACACACGTTTTTCAGCCGTTTCCATCACGCCGCCGCCACTGATCAACCGGGTTTTCCAGCCTGCGAAACAGACAATGAGTACCTCTTAACCCTCATTGAATCTGTGCCCATGCAAACCACCAATACCGTTTTGATGATTCGCCCGACACGTTTCTCCTTCAATCAGGACACGGCGGCGAACAACCGTTTCCCCATTCGGAGCTGTGTTCGCTGTTTCTGCATGCCGATCACCGCAGCGGTCTGAACGGGCGTTTGCTGTCCAAGGCGCGGTTCCTGTTTCGGGCGGAATTTCGTCAGCATTTCGGGGAGAAGGTGATCGCCGAGATGCGCGGCTACTCGGACGAAGAGGGCGTTTCACCGTTCTGGGAAGGTCTGGGGCGGCACTTCTTCAAGATGGATTTTGCCGATGCCGACTACCTGACCGGGCTGGGTAACAAGACCTTCACCGCCGAGCTGATGCCCAAGTTTCCGCTGCCGACTTGCCTGTTGCCTGAAGCCGCAAGAACCGTCATCGGTCGCGTTCATCCCAACACCGAACCGGCGCTGGGCATGCTCAAGGCTGCATAACGCGATCCGTAGCAGCTGCCGAGCCTGCGAGGCTGCGTTCGGCGGCGAAGCCGTCGTGAAATCAAGCAGCGTGGTGTATCAGGAAGACCGTGCATGCGGGGTTTACGACGGCTTCGCCGCCGACCGCAGCCTCGCAGGCTCGGCAGCTGCTACAAGGACCGTGGTGTTGTCAGATTCTGCGGCTCAGTACTTCACCAATACTGCGCCGTTTGGCATGCAACTCACTGGCATGGATCAACTGTTCGAGGTCTTCGGGGGTGACGTCGAAGAAGGCTTCCATGTCCGCCAGGGCCAGTTTCAGGTCCTGGGCGGTGATCGCCTGGCTGTCGGTGGGCGGGTGGTCGGCGGGCACCCTGGACAACGGTTCGCTGGCGCGTTTTGGGTAACGAATGCGCGTCAGGTTGTTGTAGGCCAGGGCGCTGAGCAACATGGCCGATGCACCAAGCATCACCGGGCCGAGGGCTTTCCAGCCCAGGGCAATGGTCGCCGGGTCTGCCAATACCAACAGCAACGCCAAGGCCCCGGCCGGTGGATGCAGGCAACGCAGCCAGCACATTAGAATCAGCGCTATGCCAGCCGCCAGGCAAGCGCTGCCGAGGGTTCGTCCGAGAACGTGAGCGACCAGCAGTGAAACCACCCCGGCGCTTAGATAACCGCCAAGAATCGACCAGGGCTGGGCGAGGGCGCCGGAGGATACCGCGAACAGCAACACGGCCGATGCACCCAGCGGACCGATCAAGTGCTGCGCAACCGGCATGCCGAATACCAGGCTGCAGAGCCAGACGCTGAACATCGTGCCCAAGGACATGCCGATCGCGGCGCGGCTCCATTCGGAGGGGCGAGTGTTGATGGCGGCGGGAAACCAGCGAGCAAACATGAGGCAGACGATCCGTTGAAAAAAACCGAGGCAAAAAAAAGGCTTAGCTGGGATACCCAGAAAGCCCTTGAAGTTGTTCCAACTATTGGGGGAGGAACGGGCACAGTGTGCCGTTCATTCCTGATGGTGACAAATTCATATTAATGCAGTTTTAGTGCATTAATTTTGCTGTAATGCCACCCGGCGACCGCTCATGAAACACAGGAAACCGCCCATGGCGGTCAGCGCGCTCAGGGCATAAAACATCGTTGGCGCGGGGGTGTGCATCAGCAGGAAACCGCAAATCACCGGGCTGAGGGCACCGCCGAGGGCCGCGAGGTTTTGCGCGCCGTAATAGCTACCGCGCAGTTCTTCCGGGGCCAGGGTGTCGACGAAGAGGAATTCGGCGGGGTAAATGATCATTTCACCGAAGGTGAAGATGAACATTGCCACGCACCACGACACCAGGCTGTCAGCCAGGCTGAAACCGATCAACCCGACGATGAACAGGCTGGTACCGCCCGCGATCCAGTAACGCAATTGTTCGCGCTTGAGGAAACGGCCGATCTGGTATTGCAGCAGGATCACGCTGATCGCATTGCAGGCGAGCAGGGCGGCCATGGTTTCCAGTGCCCGTTTGGAGTCATGGGTTACCAGCAGATATTGCGACAGGTACAAGGTGAAACGGCCGTGGACCACGGTACTGAGCAGGCAGCCGCAGGTGAACATGATCAGCGTGCGGTCGTTTTTCAGGGTGACCAGCGTCTTGAGAAAACTCGCGGGCTGGCCAATCGCGGGTGCCTGGGCCGAGTCCTTCGGTATCCCGATCATCAGGAAAATACTGAAGAACGCGATGCCACCGGCGATCAGGAACGGTGCAATCGGGTACACGCCGGCAATCACCACGCCCAGCATCGGGCCGGTGGCGTAGCCGATGTTGGTCAAGGTGTAGCGCAGGGAAAACGCCTTGGCGCGCTGGCCCATGGGCAGGTTTTCGCTGAGGATCGCCTTCGAGCCGATCAGGAACAGCGCCGAGGCGGTTTCGGTGATCACCAGGGTGGCGGTGGTCAGGTAGAGGTTTTCGGCGAAGGTCAGCAGCACGAAGCCGATGGCGCTGGAGAGCATCGCGAGGATCAGCAGTCGGCGCTTCTCGAGGCGGTCGATGATGTAACCGCCGTAGAGCGCGAGCAGGGTGGCGATAAACACCGCGATGCCCAGCAGCAAGCCAACATCCTGTTGGTTGAGGCCGAGTTTGTTGCTCAGGAACAACGTCAGCAGCGGGCTGGTGATGGCGCGGCTGACGACGATGGTCAGCGAAACGATCATCAACCGGCGGATAACGAGTGAGTAAGTGGCCACGGTGGGGCAAATATCCTTATTTAGATTCTGCAGTGTTCGACGTAAAACCGAGTCGCTACCATTCGCGAGCAAGCCCGCTCCCACATTTGGAATGCATTCCCCTGTGGGAGCGAGCTTGCTCGCGATGAGGCCGGCTCAGGCAACCCCGTACTCAAGTCAGCCACCGATCCAGCGAACGAACCGATTCAAGCGTTTCCAACCGCCATAACTGCTCAAGCAGTTCTTGCGCCTGATCCCCTCATCCGTCTCGATTGCCCGGCGATGTTGTTCGGCATCGGTCACCTGCGCATCGGCAAGCCAGGCCAGCGAAGGGTCGCAGCGAAACAACTCGGCCGCCGAACGTTCGATAGCGGGGAGGGCAGTGGCGTCGATAGATCGGGCACGGCGCAAGATAATCATCATGTTAATCACGGTTCATGTAGGAGCTGCCGAAGGCTGCGATCTTTTGATCTTATTCTTTTAGCGCCTCAGCTATTGTTGAAGATCAAAATCAAAAGATCGCAGCCTTCGGCAGCTCCTACAGGGGATTGAGGTGCAGCAACACGTAATCGTTTTTATCGAAACGGCCGCTCAAAATGGGCGGCAACGCACCCAACGGCGTGCCCTGCAGGGCGCGGTAGTCGTTTTCATCCATCATCAGCCAATGCGGCCCCTGAAGGTTTTCCAGTTCTTGGGTCGATTCGGTGAAAATCGGCTGTAAGTCCTGCTCGATGTTGACCATGAACTTGATCGCCTTGGCGTCTTTACCCATGACATGCAACACCAGCGGTGCCGGGTCTTTTTGTACGAGCGCAAATGCCGCACGGCTGAAGGTCCGGGTATCGTAGAGTCGGCGTTCGACCGGTTCGAATACCAGAATGTAGACCGACCACAGCGCCAGGACTGCGCAAAACGCAAGTGTTTGCGCCCGCCAGCGCGGTCGTACAAGCACCGCCAGGGCAATGACTTGCAGCACGCCGAGAATGATCAGTATCGAAGTCAGCGTTGTTAGTTCATCGGGAAACCGTCGCTGGGCGACCAGCAGTCCGCCGATCAGCAGGGCAGGGATCACTAGCCACAGCCCTTGCATCAACCCCCGCAACCACTCGAAAACCCGACCTTGCGCCACCTGAAACGGATACGCCGCAATGATCGCCGCCATGGGCAACATCGGCAGCAGGTAGCGGGCCTTTTTTGCCTGGGGGATCGAGAGCCCGACCATCACGATCAGGCCGGCGGCCGTGCAGTACTGCAACAGGCGCAACGCAGGACCCGCCTGCCGAGGCGTTGTCAGCCAGACGGCGGCCAGTACCAGCAACGCCAACGGATACGCGAGCGCATAGTTGCCCACCGAGCCGGTGAAGTAATACAGCGAACCGCTGACACCTTCGCTACCGTCCATGCGCCCCATGAACTGCATGCGCACCACGTCGTGCATGAAGTCCGGGCCGCCGATGGTTTCCGCCAGCCACAGCAGCACGCCAACGCACACGGCCAGCAGCACCGACGCCATCAGGCCAAAACCAAAAAATTTCTGCCATTGTCGATTGAGCAAGAAATAGCTGCACAGCATGCCCGTGGGAATCACCAGCCCGATCGGTCCACGAATCCCGAAGCCCAGCAGCAACAAGGCAAAGATCAGCCACCACCGGCGCTTTGCTGCGAAATGATCGACGGCATAACCCAGGTAGAACACTGAAAAAGCCACCGCCGCGAGCATCAAATCCAGGGACACGGCACGGGTTTCGGTGACAAAGGTGTTGGTCAGTGTCATCAGGGCGATGCTCAGCAACGCCCAGCGCTGGGAGTAGGGCGCCAGTAGCCGGTACATCAACGTGACGATCACCGCCCCGGCTATGGCGCTCGGCAACCAGGCAGTCAAACTGTTGACCTGCCCGAACGGCAGCGACAGCAGCCAGGTGAAAAGCGTCGAAAGCGCCGAATAGTCCGCATACGGCTGGCCATAGGTAGTCGGAAAAAAGGACGGCCCGTGGCGCAACATTTCCTGAGCGAACAGCACAAAACGCGAATCGAAGCCGATCACTGCCTGCTGATACACCCCGGCGCTGAACAGCAGCAGCGCCAACAGCCCTATGCCTAGAGACTGTCGGCGGATACCGGGTGATATCGAAATCAAGCGATGACCGAAGCAGCGGGCCACTGCTGATGCGGAATCGGCAGATTGCGCGATTCACCGCGACCCATCGGGAAGTACTTGAAGCCGGCGCGAGCGAGGCGATCGGCGTCGTAGAGGTTGCGTCCGTCGAAGATCACCGGTGCGTTAAGCCGCTGCTGGATCAGGCTGAAATCCGGGGCCTTGAACTGCTGCCATTCGGTGCAGATGATCAACGCGTCAGCGCCGGACAATACCGATTCCGGTGTGCCCATGAGCATCAACTTGGGTTCATCGGGATACAGTTGCTGGGTTTCCTGCATGGCTTCCGGGTCGAACGCGCGGACGTTGGCCCCGGCGGCCCACAGCGATTCCAGCAGCACCCGACTCGGTGCATCGCGCATGTCGTCGGTGTTCGGTTTGAATGCCAGGCCCCACACGGCAAAGGTCCTGCCGCGCAAATCGCCCTTGTAGAACGCGTTGATGCGTTCGAACAGCTTGTGCTTCTGGCGCTGGTTGATCGCTTCCACCGCTTGCAGCAGATCGCTGGAGCAATGCGCCTCTTCAGCACTGTGGATCAGCGCGCGCATGTCCTTGGGAAAGCACGAGCCGCCATAACCGCAACCGGGGTAGATGAAGTGATAGCCAATGCGCGAATCGGCGCCGATGCCCAGGCGCACCGATTCGATGTCGGCGCCCAGGTGTTCGGCCAGTTCGGCGATCTGGTTGATGAAGCTGATCTTGGTCGCCAGCATGCAGTTGGCGGCGTACTTGGTCAGCTCGGCGCTGCGCAGGTCCATGAACATGACCCGGTCATGGTTGCGGTTGAAGGGCGCGTAGAGGTCACGCATCACGTCACGCACTTCATCGCGTTCGCAGCCGATGATGATCCGGTCCGGGCGCCGGCAATCGGCCACGGCCGAGCCTTCTTTCAAAAATTCCGGGTTGGAGACGATATCGAACTGCAGCAAGCGGCCGACCTTGATCAGGCACTTGTCGATATGCGCGCGCAAGGTGTCACCCGTGCCCACCGGCACCGTGGATTTCTCCACCAGAATCACCGGTTGTTCACGATGACGCGCCACGGCTTCTCCCACCGACAGCACATAACTCAGATCCGCCGAACCGTCGTCCCGGGACGGTGTGCCGACGGCGATAAACAACACCTGACCATGCTGCACTGCGAGTTTTTCGTCGGTGGTGAACTGTAGACGTTTGGCGTCCAGGCCTTCGCGCACCAGGCTGGCCAGCCCCGGTTCGAAAATGCTCACGTGGCCTTGTTGCAACAGCTCGATTTTCTTCTCGTCAATGTCCATGCAGACCACGTCGTGGCCAACTTCTGCCAGGACGGCGGCTTGCACCAGACCAACGTAACCGCTACCAAATACACTGATTTTCATGGGGCACTCCTGAGTTCGCGCGCGCGAGCAGGCCGAGAGTTAATGGTAATGACACCGAGGATGACCAGGGCCACCCCGATGGTTTTTGAAAGGCTGAATGCTTCGTTGAACAGCGGCAGGCTGGCGGCCAGCAAGTACACCAGCGCGTAGCTGATGCTCAGCAGCGAATAAGCCCGGCCCAGCGGTAAATCCCGCAGGGCGGCAAGCCAGCTAAGCATCGACAGGGCGTAAGCAAGAATGGCGACCAGCACCACGGCGACAGCGGACAGATCGATGCTGGTGGTGAACCAGTGCTCGGGCGATGGCAGGCGGCTCATGCTCCAGCGCATGCCCAGTTGCGCAGCACTGACCAGCAGCACGCTGCCCAGCGCGAAGGTAATTCCGCGACGCAGGTTCATGTGTGTTGCCCCAGCAGCACCACGCCACCGATCACCAGCGCAACACCCAACCAGTGGCGACGGTCGATGGTTTCGTGGAAAACGAAGCGGGCGACCAGGGTGATCAGTACGAAATTGAGGCTCAGCATCGGGTAGGCAATGCCGACTTCGAGGCGCTGCAACACCAGCAGCCACACCAGCAAGCCCAATCCCAGAGAGACGAGCGCCAGCCACAGCCACGGCGAACGCAGTTTCTCGCTCCAGAGCGACGCCTTGTCGCGCCAGCTTTCCACAGCGTACTTTTGGGCGATCTGGCCCAGACAGGTCAGCAGGCAGGCGGCCAAGAGCAGTAACAGGCTCATGACGCCTCCTGAGGAAAAATCAGAATCACAATGTTGCCTTGTTCATAACGCTTGCCATCCTTGGGCAGCAGTTCGATTTCGCGCAGTTCGTCGTCACCCTTGATGCGCATGACCACGCCGACCGAACCGCTCTGGCGGGCGTCGCGCATCCAAGCTTGAACCTGGTGCGGGTCGACTTGCTGCTGTGCGCCGTCAGGATAGGCGAGGCCATATTTCAATTCGCCTATCGTGTTGTACAACGCCACGTCCGGGCGTTTCAGGCGCCAGGCCAACGCCCCGGCGGCGCCGAGGTCGTTGCTCAGCAACTGGTCGGTCTGGCCGAGCTCCTGGGCATGCTCGAGGATGAATTGATCGGGCATCTTGTTGGCGACCACCGACTCGGGCATCCCGGCCGGCAACAGGCCGATCAGCAGCAGACTGCCGAAGGCTGGCGCCGCCCAGCATTGCAAAGGTCTGAAGGCTTGCAGCAGGTTGGCCATGATCCAGCCGGTCAGACCGATGAACACCAGCACCAGGTTGTGCAGTTCATGGTTGTAGAGCGGTTTTTTCAGTTGCAGGTAGACCAGGGCCACCAGGATCGTCAGGCCCAGCAGCAGGTTCAGCAGACCATTGATGCCCAGTACCCGGCCTTGCTCAAGCTTCAAGCGGTCCACCAGTGCGTGGCCCAGCAGCAACGCCAGCGGCAGCAGGCACGGCAGGATGTAGCTGGGCAATTTTCCTTTGCTGAGGCTGAAAAAAATCAGCGGCATCAGCAGCCACAGCAGCAGGAAAGCGATGTTGGCCTGGCGTCGTGTGTCCCACGCCTGTTTCAGCGCCGACGGCAGCAACGCCACCCACGGCAGACTGAACGCCACCAGCAACGGCAAATAGAACCACCACGGCGCATCATGCTGGGCGTCATCGCCGGCGAAGCGGCGAATGTGTTCGTGCCAGAAGAAGAACCGCCAGTAATCGGGCTCCTGCGCGTGCACCGCCAAGACCCACGGCAAGCTGACGGCGATGGCCACGACAATCGCCAACGGACCGTAGATCAGCAGTTCACGCCAGCGTTTTTGCCAGATCATCCAGGGCAGGGCGATCAGCACCGGCAGCAGCCAGGCGAGAAAGCCCTTGGTCATGAACCCCATGCCGCAGGCCAGGCCCAACACCGCCCAACCGATCAGGTGCTGGCCACGGCTGACGCTGTCCAGGGCAAACCACAAGGCAACCAGGCTCAAATTGACCCAGAACGTGAATTGCGGATCGAGGTTGGCGTAGCCCGCGGCGCCAGCGATGACGGTGAGACTCATGTACAGCAGCGCGCAGGCAAAACTCTTGCGTGGTTCGTTCCAGAGCCGGCGGGCGATCAGGTAGCACAGCAACACACTCAACCCGGTGCTCATCGCGGAAGCAAACCGCACGCCGAACAGGTTGTCGCCAAACAACGCTTGGCTGGCGGCGATCATCCAGTAACCGGCCACCGGTTTTTCGAAATAGCGCAGGCTCATGAAATGCGGCGACACCCAGTTGCCGCTCAGGAGCATGTCCTGGCTGATCTGGGCGTAGCGGGTTTCGTCGGGAATCCATAAGCCATGGCTGCCCAGCGGCAGCAGGTACGCCAGAGCAAAGATAGCCAGCAACAACGGTAATGCCCAGCGCTTGCTCATACGCCTTGCACTCCCAACCAGCCTTCGCGTCCTTCGAGGGTGCCGCGTAGTACCCGGCCAACCGGCAAGGTGTCGGGGGCCTCGGGCAGCAGATCGCCCAAGGGTTGAAAATGGATGTTTCGCTGGCGCGCATCGGCCAGCAGTTGACGAAAATCGTGGGCCATCAGAATCCCTTCTACTTCGGCATGGATCGTGTAGACGTTGAGTTTTTCGGGGCTGAAGCAATCAAGAATAAAGGCGTTGAAGTCCTTGGCCGCCACGCTGGGGCCGACCACCTCATCGAAGGTCGGCAGGTCCACCGGAATCTGCGGCGCACCCAAACCACCATTGGACAATCTCGGCTGGAACAGGCTCTGGCCCCGGCAATCGCTGTTGTAGCGAAAGCTGAACGCCTGCTTGGCCTCGATCACGCGCTCGTCTGCCCGCCACCCGGCGGACGCCGAGCATTCGACGTTTTGCCCGAGGATGTCGGCAAGGGTGTCGACACCCCGACGAAGGTGCTCGATCAGCTGCTTGTCACTCCAGCGCCCGGCATTGGCCTGCCAGCCGTGATGATCCCAGGCGTGCAGCCCGACTTCATGCCCGGCTGCAATGGTTTGACGCATCAAATGCCCAAGATCACGGCCGATCGGTTTGCCGGGCCACGCGGTGCCGGCCAGCAAGATGTCCCAGCCGTACAGGCCTGCCGCGTTGGAACGGAGCATTTTCCAGAGAAATTGCGGGCGGATCAGGCGCCATAAATGACGCCCCATGTTGTCCGGCCCGACACTGAAGAAAAACGTCGCCTTGACCTGCGCTTCATCGAGGATTTCCAGCAGCCGCGGCACCCCCTCACGGGTGCCTCGGTACGTGTCGACATCAATCCGCAGACCTGCCCGCATCAGCGCTTGTCCGCGATTTCGAGCATGGCCTCGCGCAAGAAGAAATCCAGCGTATTGCCGATGGTCTCGCTCATTTCAACCGTTGGGGTCCAGTCAAGCAGACGTTTGGCATTGGCGATGCTTGGTTTGCGGTGCGACACGTCCTGATAACCGGTGCCGTAGAACGCTTTGCTTTCGACATCGCGGAACCCGGCGAACGGCGGGAAGTTGTCGCGCAACGGGTGCGCTTCGAACTGACGCAACAGCTCTTCGCCCAACTGGCGGATGCTGGCTTCGTTGTCCGGGTTGCCGATGTTGATGATCTGGCCGTTGCAGGCATCGTTGTCGTTGTCGATGATCCGCGCGAGCGCTTCCACGCCATCGGCAATGTCGGTGAAGCAGCGTTTTTGCTCACCGCCATCGAACAGACGAATCGGCGTGCCTTCCACCAGGTTGAGGATCAGCTGGGTGATCGCGCGGGAACTGCCGATACGCGCCGAGTCCAGGCGATCGAGGCGTGGGCCCATCCAGTTGAAGGGACGGAACAACGTGAAGTTCAGGCCTTTCTGGCCGTAGGCCCAGATCACCCGGTCGAGCAGTTGCTTGGAGATCGAGTAGATCCAGCGCTGTTTGTTGATCGGACCGACGATGAGGTTGGAGGTGTCTTCGTCGAAGTTCTGGTCCTGGCACATGCCATACACTTCGGAGGTCGACGGGAAGATCACGCGTTTGTTGTATTTGACGCAGTAGCGAACCAGTTTCAGGTTCTCTTCAAAGTCCAGCTCGAATACGCGCAGCGGGTTGCGGGTGTACTCGATCGGCGTGGCGATCGCCACCAGTGGCAGGATCACGTCGCACTTCTTGATGTGGTATTCGATCCACTCGGAGTGGATGCTGATGTCGCCTTCGACGAAGTGGAAATTCGGGTGACTGCGCAGGCGTTCGATGGCGTCTGAGCCGATGTCCAGGCCATACACCTCGTATCGGTCGTCGCGCAGCAGGCGCTCGGACAGGTGATTGCCGATGAAGCCGTTGACGCCGAGGATCAGCACGCGAGTGCGACGCGGGGCGCGACCGGACTCGGCGCCACGCAGCACGGAACCGTCCACCAGACCCAGTTCGTTGGCCAGTTGCGGGCCACTGAGGTACAAACCGTTGTCGTTACGCTGGCCGGCGGTGATTACCAGGGAGTCTTCGCCGCAGGCGATGCGCAGTGGGTCGACACTGATGACGCGCCCCGGTGCCTGACCTTCATTGCCTTGGGCGACTTCTGCGTTCCAGACAATCAGCTTGTGCTCGCCCACGGCGCAGAAGGCGCCCGGGTAAGGCTGGGTGACGGCGCGAACCAGATTGAACAGTTCTTCCGCCGGTTTGTTCCAGACCAGTTTGCCGTCGGCTGGCGTGCGCCGGCCAAACACCGTGGCTTTGGATTCGTCCTGTGGGGTTTCGTTGACTTTGCCCTGAAGCAACGCCGGTAGCGTGTCACGTAGCAAGTCGGTAGCGGCCAGACGCAGTTTTTCGTGCAGGCTCAGCGCCGTGTCGCTGCGCTCAATCGCCACCGTTTTCTGGGCGAGGATTGCGCCGGCATCGGCCCGTTTGACCATGCGGTGCAGGGTCACGCCGGTTTCGGTTTCACCGTTGACCAGCACCCAGTTGGCCGGCGCACGACCACGGTAGCGCGGCAACAACGAACCGTGCAGGTTGAAGGCGCCTTTGCTGGCGGTGGCCAACAGCGGTTCGCTCAACAGGTTGCGGTAGTAAAACGAGAACAGGTAATCCGGGTTGAGCTTGCTGATGCGCTCGATCCACAACGGGTGGTTGGCATCTTCCGGGGCGTGCACCGGGATGCCCTTGCGTGCGCACAGTTGCGCAACGGAGCCGTAGAACGCGTTTTCCTTGGGATCATCAGGATGAGTAAACACCGCGGCAATATCAAAGCCCGAGTTGAGCAGGGAATCGATGCCGGCACAGCCAATATCGTGATAGGCGAAGACAACAGCTTTTGCACTCATGAGTGAACCTGATCTGAAGAAATGGAGGTGAGACCGTCAACGGTGACAACGGGAGCGGGGGCAGCGGGTTGGTTACGCAGCACTTTTTCAATAAAGAACCGGGGGCGGGCGCGAACGTCGCCATACATGCGACCCAGGTACTCGCCCAACAGGCCCATGCCGATGAACTGGCCACCGGTGAAAATGAACAGCACGGCGAACAGCACGAATGTCCCGTCGCCGGCCCAATGGGCGCCGAAGGCCAGGCGCAGCACGATCAGCGTAATGGCGAACAGCACGCCGAGGGCCGCCATGCCGAAGCCGACGATGCTCAGCAAACGCAGGGGCGTGGTGGTCATGCAGGTGATCAGGTCGAACATCAGATTGATCAGGCGCATGGGGCTGTACTTCGATACCCCGTGTTCGCGCTCGGCGTGGGGCACGAGAATTTCCGTGGTGTGCCGGGCGAAGCTGTTGGCGAGGATCGGGATGAAGGTGCTGCGTTCACGGCAGGCGAGCATGGCATCGACAATGGTTCGCCGGTAAGCGCGGAGCATGCAGCCATAGTCGGTCATGGCAACGCCGGTGGAGCGCTGCACGGCCAGGTTGATCAGCTTCGACGGCCAGCGCCGTAACGCCGAGTCCTGACGGTTGTTGCGCACGGTGGCGACCACGTCATAACCCAGCTCGGCCTGAGCCACTAACCGCGGAATCTCCTCGGGAGGGTTTTGCAGGTCGGCGTCGAGAGTGATGACCACATCGCCTTTAGACTGCTCGAAACCGGCCATGATTGCCGCGTGCTGGCCGTAGTTGCGGTTGAGAATGACCGCTACGAACGGGCTGCCTTTGAGCGATGCTGCCTGTTCCAATATTTGCGCCGATTCGTCCCGACTGCCGTCGTCGACCAGCACAATTTCGTATTTGTGGCGTAATTGCTGACACGCCGCTTCAGTACGCCGGAGCAACTCGGGCAGGCTGTCTTGCTCGTTGTAGACCGGGATGACGATCGACACGCAATGGATCGGGTAAGGTTTCACAGGCTTGCGTCCAAAACGTTTTCAATGGCACCGACCACACGATCGACGTCATCGGTGGTCATGTCGGGGAATAACGGAATCGAGCACAGCCGTGCCGAGTTCCATTCTGTGTTGGGCAGATAGATGTTGGGGAAGCGCTGGCGGTAGTAGGTGTGGAGGTGAGTGGCGATGAAGTGAATACCGGTGCCGATGTTCTGCGCTTGCAGGGCCTTCATGAACGCTTCACGGTCCAGCCCGCAGCGCTCGGTGTCGATACGCAGGATGAACAGGTGCCAGGCGTGCTGCTGCGCATAGGCTGGAAGGGCCAGGGGTTGCACCGGCAAACCTTCCAGTCGCTGCAAATAAGTGCCGGCCAGCTCCGTGCGTTTGGCGTTGATTTCGTCCAGTCGATTCAGCTGCACCAAGGCGATGGCGGCATTGATGTCGGCCAGGTTGTACTTGAAGCCGGGCTCCATTACCTGAGCCTGAGGTTTGCGGCCGTGGGTCAGGCGGTCATAGGCATCGACACCGAGGCCATGGAACTTGAGCATGCGCACACGACTGGCCAGGGCTTCATCGTCACTGACAAACATGGCGCCCTCGGCGCAGGTCATGTTCTTGATCGCATGGAACGAGAAGATTGCCGTGCCTTTCGCGCCGACGTGACGACCTTTGTAGAAGGTGCCTGCGGCGTGAGCGGCGTCTTCGATAACGGGGATGCCGTGTTTGTCGGCCAGCGCATAAAGCGGATCGAGATCGAACGCGGCACCGGCGTAATGCACCGGAATGATGGCTTTGGTGCGCGGCGTGATCGCTGCTTCGATGCTGGCCAGGTCACTCATCAGCGTGTCGCGATCAACGTCGACGAACACCGGTGTCGCGCCCAACAGGCAGATCATGTTGGCGGTGGACACCCAGGTCTGCGACGGTGTAATGACTTCATCGCCCGGACCAATTCCCAATGCCAGTAAAGTGATGTGCATCCCGCCGGTGGCCGAGGACAGTGCCACGGCATGACGGCACCCCACGTAATTGGCGAATCGCTCTTCCAGTTCCTGGTTTTTCGGCCCGGTAGTGATCCAGCCGGAGCGCAATACTTGCTCTACGGCGGCAATTTCTTCATCGCCGATACTGGGGCGGGAGAAGGGGAGAAAAGCCTGACTCATGGGCACCTCGGGGCTGAAGAGTGAATAGCCGGTGAGGCTAAAAAAAAATTGGATCCATTGCAAGCGTAGACGCTAAAAACAAAAGCTGCATCAATTGGTTACTCGAAATACCTGACGATTTAGATAGGTTGACATTTTCTGCCATGGTCGGCAGGTTGGTCCCTCGCAAAGAGACAGGCCGGACTCATTGAGGTTATTCCCGATTTTGTGAAAGGAATATGAAAAACCGGTCGGCGAATCGTTTATCTGGAGGCCATACAGCCACGGTTCAGAATTCTGCCGCTCATCGAGTTTTCCAGTAGAAAGTTCCTACAGAAGTGTCCTGCTTTACAGGAAGGGTGTTTCAATCCTTAGTTGTTTAATGAACTGTTTCCACTGAAGGCCGTTTCGTTTGATCGACTTACCCGCTACCGACTCAACTCCCTCAAAGACCAATCCGTTGACCCTGTATCTGGCGCGTCTGGCACCCTCCAGCCAACTGACCATGCGTTATGTTTTGCAGGACGCCGCTGACCGGTTGGGCTTCGAAGACATGAACGTCGAGGAGATTCCCTGGCACAACCTGCAACCCGAAGATGTCATTGCACTGGTGGCCACCTTGCGCACCGACGGCTACGCGCCGAACACCTCTTCGCTGTACGTCAACGCGGTGCGCGGGGTGATGAACGAGGCGTGGCGCATGAGCCTGATCAGTCAGGAACACTTGCTGAAAATGCGTTCGGTGAAGGGGATTGCCGGCACGCGATTGTCTCAGGGGCGAAACCTCAGGCGCACGCTGATCCAGGAATTGATGGCGGTCTGCGCCGCCGATCCTCGGCCACAGGGGTTGAGGGATGCAGCGATCATCGGGATTTTGTATGGCTCGGGCATGCGCAAATCGGAATCGGTGAACCTGGACCTGAACCAGGTCGATTTCACCGAGCGCAGCCTTCGTGTGACCGCCAAGGGCAATAAGCAATTGATCAAGTACGCTCCGGCCTGGGCGTTCGCCAAACTCAATGACTGGCTGGAACTGCGGCGCTCGCTACTGAAGGAGGGTGAAGTGGACGATTCGTTCCTGTTCAATCGCATCCGCCGCGGCAGTCACATCACCCGCGAGCGCATCACCAAACATGCGATCTATTACATCGCCAGACAGCGGGGCGCGCAGGTCGGGGTGAAAATCATGCCGCATGATTTTCGACGTTCGTTCATTACCCGAGTGATTGAGGAGTACGACTTGTCGATCGCCCAGAAACTCGCCCACCACAGCAACATCCAGACCACGGCCAACTACGATGTGCGCGATGACAACGAACGGCGTCGGGCCGTGGACCGGTTCGATCTTTGATGGACGGGGTTCAAGATTCGCTCAGTACGTGGGCATGGCCGATCGTCGAGACGTGAACCGCACTGCCGGCGGGTGGCGCATACAGGCCCGAACTGCGCACCATCAATGATCGACCAGGCTGTTGCCCGGAAGCCAAAGCCTCCAATTCCACCGTCAATGTGCAGGTATTGCCGCTGAAATCCCTCTCAGTCACAACGGCACGACACCCGGCGGCCTCGGTTGGGCTGGGCTGGATGCTGACGAGTTGCAGTTGCTCGGGACGCAGCATGATCTGCGCCGATTTGTTGTTCCGGTGGTTGTTCACCGGTATGCGACCGAGATCGCAATGGGCCCAGCCGGCTTCGATTCTGGCGGGCATGACCACGGCATCCCCCAGAAACAGCGCGGTTTGTTCATCCTCGGGGTAGCGGTAAAGGTCCAGCGGATGGCCTGACTGCACCAGCCGACCATCGCGCATCACCGCCAGCTGATCGGCAAACGACAAGGCTTCACTCTGGTCATGGGTGACCAGAATGGTGGTCACGCCGGCGTCGGTCAGTAGCCGTGCGACCATTTTGCGCATGGCGCCTCGAAGGCCGGTGTCGAGGGCCGAAAACGGCTCGTCCAGCAACATCAAGCGTGGCTGTTGCGCCAGCGCCCGCGCCAGCGCCACGCGTTGTTGCTGGCCACCGGACAGTTCATGGGGCCAACGGTTGGCCATGTTCGCATCCAGCGCCACGCTGTCCATCAGCTCTGCGACTCGCTCATGTTTTGCACCGCCCTTGATCGAAAGCCCGAAACCGATGTTCGCGGCCACAGTCATGTGCGGGAACAGGGCGCCGTCCTGCGGAACATAACCAATCAAACGCTGATGCGCCGGGACTTCGTGGGTGTCGTCGACGAGCGTTTGGCCATTGAGTGATAGTCGGCCTGCGTCCGGGAATTCGAAGCCGGCGATCATCCGCAACAACGTGGTTTTTCCTGAGCCGGACGGGCCGACGATGACCGTTCGGCTGCCCGTTGGCACCGACAGGTTGATGCTCTCCAGCGCTTGATGGGAGCCGTAGGACTTGGAAATGGAATGGAGTTCAAGAGCGTTCATCGGCCAGCCGTTCGTTTTGATTGGTGATAAAGAAGTCCGGTCAGGGGAAGCGACAGCAAAATCATCAGCAAGGCATAGGGCGCAGCCGCGGCGTAATCGATTTCGCTGGTCATGGCCCAGAATCCGGTGGCCAGGGTGCGTGTGCCGTTGGGGGCGAGCAGCAGGGTGGCGGTCAACTCATTGGTGATCGCCAGAAACACCAGCGCGGCGCCAGCGGCAGCGCCGGGCGCGGCCAGGCGCAGGGTGATCAGCCACAATGCCCGGGCGGGGGAGCGGCCGAGGCTGCGGGCCATGTTTTCCAGCTCCACCGGTGCCTGTGCGATACCTGCGCGCAAACTCACCAGGGCGCGGGGCAAAAACATCAGCAGGTACGCCAGCAGCACCGTGATAGTCGTCTGGTAAATCGGCCGGGCGAAATGGATGGTGGCGGTCACCAATGCCAGGGCCACGACGATCCCCGGCAACGAACTGGTGATGTAGTTGCAGCTTTCCAGCACACGTTGCAACCGGCCCGGAGAGCGAATCGACAGCCAGGCAATCGGGATGGCGGCGCAGGTGGTCAGGACGGCGCCCGCAACGCCGAGCAGCAGCGTCTGTTCCAGCGCCGGCAGAAGCTCGTCCATCTGCCAGACCTGCGTACCGCCGGCGATCAGCCAGTTACCTAAAGTCACCAGTGGCACGCCCAGCGCCAGCGCGCAGGTCGCGACCTGCACAGTCAGCGCGAGGAGGGTGGTTCCAGATTTCAGGCGCACCACCCGCTGTTCGCGAGCGCTTCCCGACCCGACGCGGGCGTAACGCGCCGTGCCGCGAGCGGCCGATTCTGCAGTCAGCATCACCAGGCAACACAGGGCGAGAACGCTGGCCAGCATGTTGGCGGCGGGGCCGTTGAAGGTGGATTTGAACTGATCGAAGATGGCCGTGGTGAAGGTGTCGAAGCGGATCATCGCGTACAGGCCATATTCGGCCAGCAGGTGCAGGCCCACCAGCAAAGCGCCGCCGCAGATAGCCAGGCGCAATTGCGGCAGCACCACGCGGAAAAATATCGCCCAGGGTTTTAGCCCCAGCGATTCGGCAACGTCTTCGATGGCCGGATCGAGCCTGCGCAGGGTCGCAGCAATCGGCAGGTACAGGAACGGGAAGTAGGCGATGACCGAGACCAGAACCCCGGCAAACAGCCCATGAATCGGCGGGACCAGACTCACCCACGCATAGCTGTGCACGAAGGCCGGCACCGCCAACGGCGCGGTCGCCAGCAAAGACCACCAGCGCCGCCCCGGCAGGTTGGTGCGTTCTGTCAGCCAGGCCAGAGACAGGCCTAACGTGACGCACAACGGAATCGTGATCACCACCAGTAAAACGGTGTTGATCAACAGTTCAGCGACCCGCGGCCGGAATACCAGCGGCACAAGGGTCGCCCAGCCTGTCTGAAACGATACGCCGATGACGAAGGCAATCGGCAGCAGCGACAGCAGCGACACCAGCACCGACAAACTGATCACCCGCGCGCCACCACGCCCCGCGAAGAGGCCGCGGGATCGTCGTCGCAAATTCGCGGGTATCGCCTCGGCGACACCCGCTGGTAAGGTTTCAGGCATCAATTAGAGCAGTCCCGCCTGAGTCATCAACTCCACGGCTTTTTTACTGTCGAGTTTTGAAGCATCGACTGTCGGCGCGTCAAGTTGCTGCAAAGGCACCAGTTTTGGGTTGGATTCAGCGTTTTTGCCCACCGCGTATTCAAACGATTTGCCGGTTTTGAGGATGGTTTGGCCATCTTTACCCGTAATCCACTTGAGGAACGCCTGGGCTTGTTCCTTGTGTTTGCTGGACGCCAGAACGCCGCCACCGGAGACGCTGACAAACGCGCCCGGATCCTTGTGCTTGAAGTAGTGCAGGGCGGTGTTCTTGCTGTTTTCGCCGGTCTTGGCCTGGTCGCCGAAGCTGTAATAGTGGTAGATCACGCCGCTGTCGACCTGCCCGGCGTTGACCGCTTTCAGTACCGCACTATTGCCGCGATAGATCGTGGCATTGGCCTTCAACCCTTTGAGCCATTCCAGCGTGGCGGCTTCACCCTTGAGTTCCAGCACGGCGGCGGCGATGGCCTGGAAGTCGGCACCGGCCGGTGAAACGCCCCAGCGACCTTTCCAGCTCGGGCCAGCGAGGTCCATCAGCGACTTGGGCAGTTCGGCTTCGGGCAGTTTGCTCGGGTTATAGACAAACACCGTGGAGCGCGCGGCGATCCCCACCCATTTGCCATGGGCCGGGCGGTAAGCATTGCCGACCTGTTCCAGGGTGGCCGGCGCAACCGGCGCAAAAAGCCCCGCATTGTCGACCAGCACCATGGCCGGGGAGTTTTCGGTCAGGAACACGTCGGCCGGGGAGGCAGCGCCTTCCTGTACGATCTGATTGCCCATCTCGGTGTCGTCGCCATTGCGCACGGTGACCTTGATGCCGGTTTCCTTGGTAAAACCCTCGATCCAGGATTTGGTCAGGCTTTCGTGCTGGGCGTTGTAGACCACGATGCCATCGGCATCCGCGGCATACACGTGACCGGCGCTCAGCAGAGCGGTGGCCAGCAGTGCTGTTTTCAGGAAAGAGGGTAAATGGGCATTCATTCTTCGGGCAGCTCCTGATCTTTTTTAGAAGTCATGCACGCAAACTCGCTGGTAGAACGATGCGAATCATCGGCATGTTTTGAGTTGCAGCGAATGTAGAGAACAAAATGAGAAAAAAACGTTAAAGAAACCGTTAATACATGTCATTTTCATTCAGATTAGCAGCACCTCAGCCCATTGCGCGGTGGATCGGGTATCAAACGATGTCGTCGATCAGGATGTGGCGTTGGCCACGGCTGCATTGCTCGACCCTTGCCTCAACCTCGTAGACATCGCGAAGCATCTTCACCGTAATCACTTGATCGCTGGGCCCGCTGCCCTGGCTGGTGCCATTGGCGATCACTAATACCTGATCGGCAAAGCGTAGCGCCTGATTCAGGTCATGGATCGCGATGAACACAATGACTTCGTGTCTGCGCGCCAGTGCGCGCATGAAGTTCAGCACTTGCACCTGGCGATGCATGTCCAGCGCGCTGGTCGGTTCGTCCATCAGCAGAATTTCCGGCTCGCGCACCAGGGTTTGGGCAATCGACACCAGTTGTTGCTGGCCGCCGCTCAGTTCCCCAAGGTTGCGGAAGGATAGTTCAGTGATCCCCAGGGCGCGAGAGTACCGGCTTATGCCGCATGATGGCGATGGTTACACAAGTGCCCGCCAGCGGCGTACTTTGAATCGACAGGTGCCCACCCAGTCTTTCGATAATCCGTTGGCAGTGGGCAAACCCAAGTCCGAACGACGTCGATTGCGAGCGTGCGGTGTCGGCACGAAAGAACACTTGCCCCAACTGCCGGACCTCGTCGGCAGACATGCCTGCACCGTTATCGGTGATGCAAATGGTAAAGCTGCTGTCCGGCTGTTCTTCCAGCGTGACGTCAATGGCACCACCGATGGAGGTGTACTTGATGGCATTGTCGAGCAAGTTGCCGAAGACCACCTCCCATTGCTCCGGACGTCTTGAGTTCATGGGAGGAGTTGACGATAAACAGCCGTTGGCGCTCCAACACCTCCTGGACTGCGGTTTCCATTTGCGCATAGCTGTCGAACAGCAGTTTTTCTTCCGCCGAATGCGGCTCGAACACCACTCGACGGGTGAACTCCGGCGGCTTCAATGTGCGCAGTTGTCGGGCGAAGCTACGCAGGTTTCGAGTGGAGTACGACACCACGAAAAAGCTGCCGAGCGTGGTCAGCAGCAGTATTCCCGATGCGGCAAGCGCCACCACGCGTTTGAAGGCGGCGACCGCATCAAGTACCGGTTGTGCGTTGGTAGCCACCAGCAGTTTGGCCTTCATCGGCCCCTCGGGGCTATTGCGTTCAAGGTCGCCCACCTGCGCAATCCATTTTTCGTAACCGACGTCGAACAGGAACGTTTCTTCGCCGCCCGCCCGAACCTGATTCATCGCGCGGCGAAGTGCTTCGCGCATGGGTGGAGTCGGGCCTTGAGAGTCTTGCAGCAGCGGGCTGTCGCAATTGCGCTTGGGCAAGCCAGATCCGGCAGCCTGTGCAGAGGCGTTGAAAACCCTGCTGGCGAAGCTGGAAACCAAGCAGAGCAGTGCCGCCCCCTCAGGGGTGGCCGCGACCGCGGGGTCCATGGGCGATTTGTCTTACCTGAAGGTCATTCTGTCCGACACTCAACAGCTGCTCGCCAGCGGCGACATGAAAGGTGCCCGTGCACGGATTACCGACCTGGAGAGTGCCTGGGATCAGGCCGAGGAAAAACTGCGTCCGATCGACCCTGAAGGCTGGACCTCGATCGACAAGTCATTGGACCGGGCGTTGAAGCAGGTCAGGACGGGGTCGCCGGATCTGGCTGCGTGTACCGAGGCGCTGATCACGTTGTCGACGAAAATCGACAGTAAAAATACGCACTGACGGAACATTGAACGCGATTGAATAGAGAGGCCCGTCAGTTAAGCAATTTCAGCCGCGACACTCTTTGCAGCTGCAGATCGCGTTACGGCTTAACTGACTGGCATTGCCCCTCGGGCCTCTTTTTTTTTGAGCGCCGTCCTTGTCAGGGTTGGCGCTGCGGGAAAATCAGAATCTCCAGATTGCCGCGCTGATAACGCTTGCCATCGATGGGCAACAACTCGACTTCTTGCACTTCCTGGACACTGTTGACCCGCATCACCACGCCGACCGCGCCTTTTTTGCGGGCCTCGGTCATCCATTGCCCAATACTTTTCATCGTGACTATTCTTGAGGCCATGGAGGGATCATCGAGACCGTACTTCAACTCGCCGATGGTGTTGTAAAGAGCGATCTGCGGCTGCTTCAGGCGCCAGGACAACGCCGCCGCCGCACCCAAATCGTTACTGAGCAGCGAGGTGGTCTGACTCAAGGCATCCAGATGCTCGGCAATGAACTGATCGGGCATCTTGCTATCGACGATCTGGCCGGGCATCGCCGCCGGCAGCAATGCGACCAGCAGCCAGATGCCCAGCGCTGGCATGGCCCAGAACATCAATGGACGCAAGACTTGCAACGCGTTAGCGATGATCCAGCCAATCAGCACGAAAAACACCAGCGACAGGCTGAACATTTCAGTGTTTTCGTAGATCTCTTTGGTGGTCTGCAGATAGAGCAGGACGATCAGGGCTATGGTAGCAATGACGACATTGAGCATTCCGTTGATACGAATCGCTCGGCCGCGCGCGTTGTTCAGCGACTCGGTCAGAGCATGGCCCATCAGCAACGCCAGGGGTAACAGGCACGGCATGATATAGGTCGGCAGCTTGCCGCTGCTCAGGCTGAAGAACCCCAGTGGCAACAGCAGCCAGAGCAACAGGAAACCGATCGCTGGCTGGCGTTTTTGCTGCCAGGCCTGGACGAATGTCGTGGGCAATAACGCAGCCCATGGCAGGCTCGAGGCAACCAGCAGCGGCAGGTAGAACCACCATGGACGAGCGTGTTGAGCATTATCGGCAGCAAAACGGCGAATGTGTTCGTTCCAGAAAAAAAACCGCCAGAAATCCGGTTCCTGATGGTGGATTGCTAGCGCCCACGGCAGGCAAACCACCACTGCGACAAGCACCGCCAACGGCCCGTAGCGCAACAGCTCACCCATGCGTCGTTGCCAGAGCATCCAGGGCAGGGCGATCAACACAGGGAGTAGCCACGCCAGAAAGCCCTTGGTCATGAAACCCATCCCACAGGCAACGCCCAACAGCGCCCAGGCGCCGAGGCGACGACTCAAAGAACGGCTATCAATGGCGAACCACAGTGAGACCAGACTCAGGTTGGCCCAGAACGTGAATTGCGGATCGAGGTTGGCATATCCAGCCTGACCGGCGATCAGCCCGAAACTCATGTACAGCATTGCGCAGGCAACGCTTTTGCGCCGCTCGCCCCATAAGCGGCTGGCCATCAGGTAAGTCAGCCAGACACTCAGTCCTGTGCTCAGTGCCGAGACGATACGTACCCCAAACAGGTTGTCGCCAAAGATGGCCTGCGCGATGGCGATCATCCAGTACCCGGCGATCGGCTTCTCGAAGTAGCGAATGCCCATGAAATGCGGGGAGGTCCAGTTCCCGCTCAGCAGCATTTCCTGGCTGATCTGGCCATAACGGGTTTCGTCTGGCGTCCACATTCCATGGGACATCAGGGGCAAGAGATAAAACACCAAAAACGCCAGCAGCAACGCAGGTAGGGCCCAGCGTTCGGTGAGGGTGGAGGTCTGGACAGCGGGGCGCAGTAAATCGTCAGCAGCGTAGGACCGCAAGTTATCAGGTGTCATGATTCGACCTTGGCGCAGCAGAGGTTGCTCGGAGGGGGACATGCGCAGTGCATTTCAGCATGCGCGGAACTTAATCTATGTCGCAAATCAATAGTGATCCGAACTGCAAGTATCTGTTAGTTGCGGCGGGCGCTGAGAGCTTTTAGGGAGGGGCCGCTCATCAAGGCTGCAAACTTATTGCTTGTTCCACGGGTCTTTAAACAAGGAGTGCCAATCACCGGCATTAAGTATGCCGAGTACTTGCAGCTGGCCATTGGCATCAATGCGGACAAATAACGAACTACCATACTCACTCGAAACCGCGTGTTTAAAACCGGTCTGGGTTTCGAAATCGCTGATGCAACCGCTGTGCGTCACCAGCACCAGATTGTGCTGGGCACGTTTGTGCGCCACCACATCATTACGCAGGGTTTTGCCACAGCTGGCCAACCATTCCTGGGTCATTGCGTCTTTGCCAAACATGGAATGCGAGGTTTGTGCCGTACGGGTGACCGGGCTGCTCAAGACATCGGTCTGGTCCATACCCAGACGCTGGAACCCTTGACCCACGGCCACGGCGGCATCGCTGCCGACTCGGGTAATGCCGTCGGCCGGGCCCAGGCAAGGATTGGCGGAGCGGTCGCAGCGCTCGGTATGGCGAACCAGTACGATGATCTCGCCCGCTTGCCACTGATTGATCAAGCGCGTGGTAGCGTCGGATCCGGTCGTGCCCAGATTTACCGGCGATCTTGGCCACAAGACAAAACCCGTCACTAACGCTACAGCGATGAGTGCCACCGCCGACAACGTCAGCCTGGTCAGCCGCGGGCTCAAGACTCGCCTGGGTAACTGCTTGCGCAATGAAGATTTAATCACGTTTTATTTATCCGTCAGTACGCAATAGCGAATAACTTACAATACGCCCATGCCGAATAACATATCAGTCAGGCCAGAGCGCGGATTCAAAATTGAGGTGGTATAAGAGAGGCTAGATATCGACAGGTGTGGGGCAAGTGAAATGGATGTGAAAAATTTGCACGGCCTATGGGCAGCTCCTAGATAGTTTATGTTTGCGAACTCTTATCTTTTACACCTTGCTAGTGGAAACAAAGAATGGATTTCAAACAGAGCCTGACGAAAAGGATCGTCATCGTATTCGCCCTGATGAGCGCGTTGGTGGCGGGCGTATTTGCGGTGGGCATCGTCGCAACAGTGCACCTGGTTGACCGAAAGCTCACGACGACGCGATTGGCAGGAGGGATGCACCGTCTGCTGTCGATGGACAATCCCGGTCAGTGGACCCATCAACCGGAAAAAGACGAGCTGTTTTTTACCCAGGGCGGGAAGGGCCTCATGGCGCTTGATTCGCAGCTGGAATCGCTACGTCTTGGATTTCAGGAAATCCTGTATCACGGCGCCGATTTCTACGCGATGGTCGAGGTCGTGGATGGACGCAAGTATGTGTTGCTGCGCGATCAGCAAAGCCTCGAACAGCGCGAGCGGATGTTGTTTGCTGTCGTCATGGTCAGTTTCGTTTTGAGCATTCTGTTGGCGATTTTGCTCGGCCGGTTATTGGCCCGGCGTGTGATGGCTCCGGTGATTCGCCTGGCGCGCCAGGTGCGTCATCGCGATCAACTATTGGACCTCGCGTCGCCGCTTCGTCCCGACTATGCGGCTGATGAGGTGGGAGAGCTGGCGCAGTCCTTTGACCAGACCCTGGGACGTCTGCGCGCAGCACTGGGCCGGGAAAAACTCTTCACCAGTGATGTCAGTCACGAATTGCGTACACCGCTGATGGTACTGGGCAGCTCCTGTGAGCTTTTGCTGAGCAATCCCTCGCTGGACCCTCGTTCCGTGGCTCAGGTCAGCCGAATCGCCCGGGCCACCGACGAAATGCGTCAATTGGTCGAAACGTTTTTGATGCTGGCTCGCGCTCGAGAGGATTCCGCTTCGGAGGCGAATGCCACCCTCAAAGAAGTCGCCGATGCGCTGGTGGATATCTGGGGTCGACTGATCCGGGAGAAGGGCATCGAATTCATTTACGACATCGAGCACGTTTCGTCGGATCGTCATAACCTGACGTTCCTGCAATCGGTCATGGGCAATTTGTTGCGAAATGCCTGGCACTACACGGATCAAGGCCACATCCGACTGACCCTGCGTGAACACGGCTTCATTATCGAAGACAGCGGCATAGGCATCCCGGAAGAAGAACGCGATGCGATATTTCAGCCGTTCGTGCGCGGTGACGAGAGTCGAGGTGAAGGGTTGGGGTTGGGCCTTTCACTGGTACAACGGATCTGCAGCAATCAGAACTGGCGAGTACAACTCAGTAGCCGCCAGCCCAACGGTTGTTGTTTCACCGTTGAGCTGGACCGCGAGTAAACTTTTTACTGGGCCGATGGACAACCTCTCGGTGTTCCGGCGGTGGCCTGACTGATCAACGCGGCCAAGCGTTTGACGTTGCTCTGCTGAGCCGCTACCAGTTCATCGATGGACGGCCCTGAAGGTGTTTGCAACGTACTGCGACAAGTGACGAGCGCGTTATCGCTTTCGCCAAGATTGCGCAGACGCCATTTGACGTCAATCAACCCGTATTGGCCGGGGATCGAGTCAAACCGTTGCACGTCCAGCCGCACCGATACCTTGCGCTGGGGATTGCTGTTGACCAGTTGGTCCGCCAGGGCAGTGCGCAATTCATCCGAAAGGCTCGCGCCCCACCATTGTGTTTCGAGGATGGCCAGGCCGCTGTTGCCCTGACGAATGACGATCTGCGGGCGGTCGACCTGAGGAGGGACGCTGAGGCTCTCGATCTGGATATCCGCAGCGCTGGTCCTTGAATTGCCGCTCGGTTGGGCCGGGGTCAGGGTGTGGAATTGAATCGGATCACTGCGGCAAGCGGCGAGTAGCAACAATGCAGTGACCAAGCTGATCTTCAGCGGATAAACCATAAGTGATGCTCCTGTGGTCATTTTCGCGGCGGCCCCTGCAGGTCCATCGGCGCAGCATTGTCGGGACGACCGCGAATCAGCGATTCCGGATGCCGGCCCAGGTAATCCGAGAGTTCACGCAAGGAGCGCGACATGCGCCCGAGTTCGTCCAGGGTCTGACCTAATTGTTCGCGTTGCGGCGAGTCTTCGGCCAAGGTCGAACTGGCCGATTGCAGGGTCTTGCTGACGTCCGCCAGCGTGGTCTGCACGCCGGGCAGGGTCTTGGCGTTGAACTGTGTGAGGCCTTTACGCAGTTCGACGAGGTTGCTGTCCAGGTTGCCGGCAATGCGCTCGATCGGCAGTTGGTTGATCTTGTTGACCATGCCCTCCAGTTTTTCCTGCAATTGTTCGAGGCTGCCAGGAACGGTTGGGATAGAGACTGGACGGGCGGTCGGATCGAACACGACTTTCTCCGCTTTGGGGTAGAAGTCGAGCGCAATGTAGAGCTGACCGGTCAACAGATTGCCGCTCCGGGCCTGGGCACGCAGACCGTTGTCGATGAAGCTGCCGATCAGGCGTACGCCAGCGGCTTCGTCGTTGGGGTCATGCTTCAAGACCTCGAGCATTTTGATGTGGGCCTGGCCGAGTCGTTGCGGGTAGATCACGATGCCGACATTGACCGGAAAACTGCGTTTTTTCGCGTCGAAATCCAGATTGACCGCCACGACTCTGCCGAACTCAATGCCAAGGAACTCCACCGGTGCACCGACCTTGAGCCCGCGCAAGGCCTGATCGAAACGCAAACTCAAGAATTGCCCCTTGCCACTGGGCGGAGCGAGGGCGGTTAGCTGATCTTCGAACAGGTCGAAGGCTTTGTCCTCGGTGGCCGGTTGATCATTGGGGCTGTATTCCGGAGCGCGGAAGGCGATGCCGCCCACCAGGATCGATGACAGCGACTCGGTTTTCACCGAAAAGCCGTTGGCGCCGACGTTCAGGTCGATCCCGCTGGCGTTCCAGAATCGGGTGTTTTCAGTAACGTAGGCATCATTGGGCGCGTGGATGAACACTTCGATGTTGACCCCTTTACCGTCGGCGTCCAGAGCATAGGCCACCACTTGACCCACCGGAATCTTGCGGTAGTAAACCGGAGAGCCGATGTCCAGCGAGCCGAGGTCTTCGGTGTGCAGGGTGAAGCGCTTGCCCGGCTCGCCATAGGTGATCGGCGGCGGGTTTTCCAGGCCGGTAAAGTTTTTGGCGCGGGCGTTGGCCTGGCCGATGTCGGCGCCAATGTAATCACCGGACAGCAGGGTATCGATACCCGATACCCCGCCGGCGCCAATACGCGGACGCACAACCCAGAATTGCGAGTCTTCGCGGGTGAAACTTTCCGCCTGTTTGGACAGTTTGATGGTGGCGTTGACGCTCTTCTGATCGTTGCTCAGTTCCACGTCCGAGACATGGCCGATCACCACGTTGCGGTATTTGACTTCGGTTTTGTTGGCGGTCAGGCCACTGCCGGTCTTGAACGTGACGGTGATGGTCGGACCTTCCTGCAACATGGTGTGTACAACCAGGGAAATCCCCACCAGCACCGCGACGATCGGTACGATCCACACCAGCGAAACGCTGAAGCGGCGGGTCTTGACAGGGGCCTGCCCGGGGGCTTGCGGCCCATCAGTGGTTTGCGACTTCATCCATGACCTCCTCGTTTGGGTGATTCCGCTCTTCTTTATCCCAGATCAGGCGTGGGTCGAAACTCATGGCCGACAGCATGGTGAACACCACCACCAGGCCAAAAAACAGAATGCCCGGGCGCGGTTCGATATCGGCCAGGGCTTGAAACTTCACCAGTGAGGCCACCAGGGCGACCACGATCACATCGAGCATCGACCAGTAACCGATGAGCTCGACGAAACGGTACAGCGTTGACCGCTGCTTACTCGCCCATTGGCTGTCGCGCTGAACGGTCACCAGTAACAGCGTCAGGGCGACGAACTTGATGCCCGGCACCGCGATGCTGGCGATGAAAATAATCAGGGCAATGTCCCAGGCGCCGTGCTGCCAGAACTCCAGTACACCGCTCATGATCGTGCTATCGGCGCCGTTGCCGACCATCTTTGTGTTCATCACTGGCAGCAGATTAGCCGGGACGTAAAACGCCAGGGCAGTGAACATGTAGGCCCAGGTCCGGGCCAGTGAGTTGGTTTTGCGCCGATGCAGCGGCGCGCTGCACCGTGTGCATTCGTGAGGTTCATCGGTCATGTCACAGGCCAGGCCGCAGCTATGACACAGGCACAGGTTGAGTTCACTCGCCACCGGCGGCCTGTTCATAAGATGTCCCATAGATCACGGATGTCGCGCCCGGCAATGCGGATCATCATCAGACTGAGTATGGCCAGGGCAAACAGGCCGATGCCGGGCAGCACATCCAGCAATCCGGCGAGTTTGATGACCGCGACCATCGCCCCCAGCAGACAGACCTCCAGCATGCTCCAGGGCCTTAGGGTTTCCAGCCAGCGCATGCAGAACCTGAAACCGGGCGAGCGACGGGAGGCGAGGGCAAAGCTCAGTACCCAGATAAGCAGCAACAGCTGGAAAATCGGCGCGATGATCATCGAGATCGCCGCGACCATGGCGATGAAAGTGATCGGCCCCAGACTCAGGGCAAGCACCGAATCCCAGAGTGTTGCGCTGTTTTTAAGGCCTTTGAGGCTGATGCTCATGACGGGATAGAAGTTGGCGAAAATCCACAGCATCAACGCGGTGAAGGTCAACGCCAGACGTTGTTCCACCGTCAGGCCGTTATAGCGCTGAAGCACGCCGCCGCAGCGTGTACACAGGGTTTTCTGATGTTTGGCGAGCGTGACTTTTTCGTACACGCAGTCGCAGTGCTCGCAGATGATCAGTGGGTCAGTCGTAGCCATAGGCTGCACTCGCCAGGACGCAGGGAAGTCAGAGCACCTCCTCAATATAGAAGCGCCGGGCGATTGAGCAAATTAAAAGGCTGTTCAATGGGATGCGGACGGACGGTGATCTCCTGGAGCTGCCGAAGGCTGCGATCTTTTGACCTTGATCTTGAAGATCAAAAGATCGCAGCCTTCGGCAGCTCCAGGGGAATGGCGTTTGATCTAAAGTGGGGGGCGGTCAGCCGAGCAGTTCGCGCAAGCGATACCAGAACATGCCGAGGGCCAGCAGCGGAGAGCGCAGCATCGGCCCACCGGGAAAGGTCATGTGCGGCACCGCGCTGAACACGTCAAAGCCCCGACTGTGTCCGACGTGGATCGCTTCGCCCAATAGCTTTGCGCACCAGTGGGTCACGTTCAGGCCATGACCGGAGTAACCCTGGGCGTAAAACACGTTCGGGTGCTGGCTCAAGCGCCCGACCTGTGGGAAGCGATTGGCGGAAATGCCAATCTTGCCGCCCCATTGATAGTCGATGCGCACGTTGGCCAGTTGCGGGAAGACCTTGAGCATGTGCGGGCGCATGTAAGCTTCGATGTCCGCCGGATCACGCCCGGAATAATGGCAGGCGCCGCCGAACAGCAAGCGTCGGTCCGCCGAGAGCCGGTAGTAATCCAGGCCGACTTTCTGGTCGCAGAGCGCCAGGTTTTGTGGGATCAATTGCGCCGCAACGTCGGGCGCCAATGGTTCGGTGGCGATGATGTAGCTGCCCGCCGGAAGGACCTTGCCGCTAAGCTTCGGTTCGAGCTCTTCCAGGTGAGCGTTGCACGCCAGCACCAGACTGCCGGCGCGCACCGTGCCGCCGGCACAGCGAACCTGCACGGTGCTGCCATGGATCAACTCCAGCACCGGGCTCTGCTCGAAAATCTGCACCCCTAAGGATTGCGCCAATAGCGCTTCACCAAGGACCAGATTGAGCGGGTGCAAGTGACCCGAGCCCATATCGACGAGACCACCGGCATACACGCCGGAGTTCACCACCTGCTGACGGATCTGCTCAGGCCCGACGAGTCGGGTTTCGTGGGCGTAACCCAATTCGGCAAGGCCTTGCTGCTCAGCCTTGAACGCCGCGAACTGCGCTTTAGTATTGGCCAGTTCACAGAACCCCCAGCGCAGGTCGCAATCAATCCCGTGTTCACGAATGCGGTTGCCCACGAGCGCTACCGACTCGACGCCCGCACGCTCAAGGTAGCGCACGCCTTCTTCACCGACATGACGGGCAAAACCGCTGACGTCATGGCCGATGCCGCGGATCAACTGCCCGCCGTTACGCCCGCTGGCGCCCCAGCCTATCCGCCGGCCCTCCAACAGAATGACCGAGAGCCCGCGCTGCGCCAGTTCGATCGCCGTGTTAACGCCGGTAAAGCCGCCGCCGATCACACAGACATCGGCTTCAAGGTCCGCGGCCAGTGTAGGGTAGGGCGCCATTCCATTGGCCGACGCCGCGTAATAGGAGCGAGCATGTTCGTTGCTGTACTGGTTCATTGGTTGGACTTCACTTTGCTCCAGGAACGGGTCATCAAACGCATGATTGCCTGGGGCGGGGTGGTCGAAATGTAGAGCTTGTCGAGGACTGCCTGAGGCGGATAAACCTCAGGATTGTTGACCAGTTCAGGGTCCATATCTTGCTTGGACGCCGGGTTCGGGTTGGCGTAACCGACTGACGCACTGACCTTGGCAATCACTTGCGGATCGAGCAGGTAATTGATGAAAGCATGCGCTTCTTTCTGGTTGCTGGCGTCTGCGGGAACCGCCAACAGGTCGAACCACAAGTTACTGCCTTCCTTGGGGATCGCGTAGGCGATGTTCACGCCGTTCTTGGCTTCCTTGGCCCGGTTCGCGGCCTGGAACACGTCACCCGAGTAACCGAACGCCACGCAGATGTCGCCGTTGGCCAAATCTGAAACGTACTTCGAGGAGTGGAAGTAGGTGACGTATGGGCGGATGCTCAACAGCTTGGCTTCAGCCTTTTTGTAATCCTCAGGATTTTCGCTGCGCGGGTCCATGCCCATGTAATTGAGGACCGCCGGGAACACTTCATCGGCCGAATCCATCATCGACACGCCGCACTGACTGAGTTTCTTCAGGTTCTCAGGTTCGAAAAACACGGCCCAGGAATCGATACGATCAATGCCCAGCACTTGCTTGACCTTGTCGACGTTGTAGCCAATGCCGTTGGTGCCCCACAGGTACGGGACCGAGTGTTCGTTGCCCGGATCGTTTTTCTCCAGCAGCGCCAACAGTTTCGGGTCGAGGTTCTTGAAGTTGGGCAGCTGCGAACGATCGAGCTTCAGGAACGCGCCGGCTTTCACTTGGCGAGCGAGGAAGTGGTTGGACGGTACCACCACGTCATACCCGGTGCGGCCAGCGAGCAATTTGCCCTCCAGGGTTTCGTTGGAATCGAACACGTCGTAGATCACCTTGATCCCGCTTTTCGCCTGGAAGTCGGCGAGGGTGGTCTCGCCGATGTAGTCGGTCCAGTTGTAGACGCTGACCGTTGGTTGAGCCTGCGCAACAGCGCTGAACAATAACGCCAAAGCGACTGGAGCCACGGATTTCAATAGACGCATATCGACACCTCTTTGAGTTATTGGATTTTTCAGGTGATTGTTTGGTGTTCTCTATCCCTGTGGGAGCGGGCTTGCCCGCGAAGAGGCCGGCACATTCAACATCTCGGTTGACTGACAGGCCGCCATCGCGGGCAAGCCCGCTCCCACAGGGGATGTGTGATGCCATGGGGGAGCGAGGTTTCTAAACGCTGAGCAGCAGGAACTCACGCTCCCAGGAGCTGATCACGCGCTTGAAGTTCTCATGTTCGGCGCGCTTGACCGCGACATATCCGCGGACGAATTTGCTGCCCAGATAACGCTCGACGGTTTCGCATTCTTCCATCTGCGTCAGGGCGTCTTCGATGGTGATCGGCAGGCGCAGATTACGGCGCTCATAGGCACGACCCTGGACCGCAGCACTCGGTTCGATGCGTTCGACCATCCCCAGATACCCACACAACAGGCTTGCTGCGATCGCCAGATAAGGGTTGGCGTCGGCGCCCGGCAAACGGTTTTCCACGCGCATTGCATCCGGTGTGGAGGTCGGCACACGCAGCCCCACAGTACGGTTTTCTTCGCCCCATTCGACGTTCACCGGCGCCGAAGTGTCCGGCAGGAAGCGGCGGAACGAATTGACGTTCGGTGCAAACATCGGCAGTACTTTGGGGATGTACTTTTGCAGGCCGCCGATGTGGTGCAGGAACAGCTCGCTCATCTGCCCGTCTGCATCGGCAAAGATCGGCTGGCCGGTGGCGATGTCCACGACGCTCTGGTGGATATGCATGGCGCTGCCGGGTTCATCGCCAATCGGTTTGGCCATGAAGGTCGCGGTGACGTTGTGCTTGAGCGCCGCTTCGCGCAGGGTGCGTTTGAACACAGTGATCTGGTCGGCCAGATCCAGTGCGTCGCCATGACGGAAGTTGATTTCCATCTGCGCCGGGCCGTCTTCGTGGATCAAGGTATCGAGGTCCAGGCCTTGAAGCTCGCACCAGTCGTACACGTCTTCAAACAGCGGATCGAATTCGTTGGCAGCGTCGATGGAAAACGACTGTCGACCACTTTCCGCACGGCCCGAACGCCCCAGCGGTGCCTTGAGCGGCAAGTCCGGGTCTTCGCAGCGCTGGGTCAGGTAGAACTCCATTTCCGGCGCGACAATCGGCCGCCAGCCTTTGTCGGTGTACAGCTGCAGGACTTTTTTCAGCACGTTGCGCGGCGACAGCTCGATAGGGTTGCCGAACTTGTCGAAGGTGTCGTGAATCACGATAGCGGTGGGCTCGATGGCCCATGGAATCACGTACACCGCGTCGGAAACGGGCTTGCACACCATGTCGATGTCGGCCGGGTCGAGCAGGTCGTAGTAGATGTCGTCGTCGACAAAGTCCCCGGTTACCGTTTGCAAAAGCACACTTTCCGGCAGGCGCATGCCTCGCTCATGCAGGAACTTGTTGGTGGGTGCAATTTTGCCGCGTGCGATGCCGGTCAAGTCGCTGACCACACACTCGACTTCGGTAATCTTGTGATCTTTCAGCCACGTGAGCAGCTGATCGAAAGGGACATTCATAAAGACCTCGTTATTGGTTTTATTAACGCCGGGGAGGCTGGTTTCATCCACCACACACTTCCCCTGTGGCGCGTTGACGACTATCTTGGGCGAGCCTTGACGTTCCATCTATCCACTTTCAGCAGCACCAAAACGCACCAAACGAGTGCGCAAGGTCACCCATGACAACGTGCAACCCCCTGCAAGTCCAAGCGTTCAACACCGCCGATGTAGCCGAGCAAATCCGCGCCACACCGGGTTGGGTGCAGCATTACCAGCAAATGTCACCGGGGCATTTCGCCGGGCGCGTGCGCTACCTGGACCTGCATGGCGTGGAAATTTACGAGGAACAGATGAACACCCGGGTCGAGCAGAATTTCAGCGCGCCCGAAGGCTCGCTGGCGTTCTGTTTCGATCGAAGCGACAACGCGCTGTATGTGTTGAATGGCGAAAGCCGCAACATCTGGATCACCCCGGAGAACTACCAGGAAATCGCCGTGGTGTTCGGTCCGGCGTTCGTGCAGCGTCACGGTTTGAATGTGGCCAGGCTCGAAGGCCTGTTCATGGCGCCACTGAACTCGGAACAGAACGCGTTG
Organism: Pseudomonas sp. ACM7; assembly: GCF_004136015.1. NCBI lineage: Bacteria > Pseudomonadati > Pseudomonadota > Gammaproteobacteria > Pseudomonadales > Pseudomonadaceae > Pseudomonas > Pseudomonas sp. ACM7. Next base: position 5,728,281 of record NZ_CP024866.1, read on the forward strand.
TTCAGTCGCTGGCTCAGCGGGACGTTGACCCGATTGGCGCAGACGCTTGATCCGCCGAGTAAAGAGGCGTTGACCCAGCAGTTGCTGGAAGACTGCCTGTACATCCTCGACAACGCGTGTGTTTGCCTTGATCGCGGAGGTTTACAGCGCCGCGCCGAAGAGCGTGCAGTGATGAAACGCATCGGTGAATGGGCGGCTGATACCCCGGAAGACACCCTGAATCTGCTGGAACTTTCGCAGGTCGCCGGGGTTTCACTGCGTCAGTTGCAGCATGCGTTCAAGGCTTATACCGAGATGACCCCGACCCATTGGCTGCGCTTGCGCCGACTCAATAGCGCACGCCGCGAATTGCTCAGCCGCACAGCGATGGACACCACCGTTGCCGAAGTGGCGATGCACTGGTCGTTCTGGCATTTAGGGCGATTTTCCAGCAGCTATCGGGCGTTGTTCAACGAACTTCCCAGTCAGACGCTCGCCCGTAAACCCTGTGGCCCAACAGGTCGCGGGTAAGCCTGGGACACGTCAGCGCGGCTTTGTGGCTTTCGCCGATTTGCTGTTGCCCGGCATGTGCAGGTAAGCCATCACGCTTTCGGTCAGTTCGGTCGCCAGTTTGACGGCTTCCTTGTTGCGCGCCATGACGCCCGCCACCAAGCCTTCGATCAACGCGAGCACCGCGATGTTGGAACTGGTCAATACCGGATGGTCGGCGGGAGCAAACAACACATGTTCGGCAATGCTGGTGAGCGGTGAGGCGGGTGAATCGGTGATTGCCAGTACCGAGGCACCCCGCTCATTGGCGAAACGGGCGAGTTGCAGGGTATCGAGGGAATAGCGCGGCAGGGAGATCGCCAGCAACACATCCTGATCGGTAATCGCGGCCAGACGGTAAGCGGCGTTTTCGTTGCCGCCTTCCATGCTGATGGCGGTGGCATCCGCGCAGAAGGGCATCAGGGTCGAGGCGGCGAGGCCGGCGAACGCCAGGACGATGTGCCAGTTCGTTGCGCAGTTTGTCGACCGGCGACACTATTTACGCGGGGGGAACAGGCTTGGCCAGTTCGATGCCGGCCGCACCCAATCGCTTCAGGATCTCAAAGAGCAGATCGCTCTTGGTCGTACTGACAATCCTTGGGCTGCTGACATAGCCGGTGATGGTTAGGGTGATGCCTTCAGGACTCAGATTGCTGAATCGGACAACGGGGGAGGGTTTGTCGAGGATGGTTTCATGTTCGCAATAGGTGGTGTACAGCAGGGTTTTGACTTGTTCGGGGTCGATATCCAGAGGGAACACCAGTTCGAGTGTGGCCACCCCTTGGGCGCTGCCGCCCATGGTCACATTGCGCAGGTTCTGGGAAATAAGCTGCGAGTTGGGCACGATCACGATCGAACGGTCACTGAGCTGTATCTCGGTGGCCCTGACATTGATCCGCCGGATATCACCTTCGACCCCGCTGATGCTGATCAAGTCGCCGACCTTGACCGGACGCTCGGTGAGCAGGATTAACCCGGATACGAAGTTCTTGACGATCTCTTGCAGGCCGAAGCCGATCCCCACCGACAACGCACTGACGATCCAGGCCAGGTTCGTCCATTTGACGCCCAAAGAAGACAACGCCAGCAGAATGACCAGCGCGTACCCGATATTACTGAACAGGGTGCTCAGCGACGCCCCCATGCCGGGGTCCATATCGGTTTTCGGCAGGAATTCGTTATCCAGCCATCTGCGCAGCGATCGAATCAGGTAAATACCGATCAACAGTGCGAGGACCGCATTCAACAGATTGCCCGGAATGATGTTCAGCTTGCGCAAGCCATCGCCGCCGAGGATCGCTGAAACCCTGTCAGTCAGCTGTCCAAAGGTCGCTCCAACCCCCCCCACAAACGTTGTAATCGCGGCAATCAACAGTAAGGCCGCTCTGCCAATACCCGACACAACAACCTCGATTTGTTCAAGCCGTACGTCGCCGATACCCAGCAACTGTTTGATCGCCTTGCCGCTGGAGTGCTTGGGCGAAAACAGGTAATCACACAGGTCCCTGAACAACTGCGTCAGCAAATAGAAGCTGGCAAGAACGATATAGAGCCAGACAATTTCGTAAGTGATGAACCGGGCCAGGGAGATGTAACCGACCAGCAGGCCAAAAATCGAGATCAACATGGCGATACTGACGCCGGTATAAATCAGCCCCGCCAGCGTAGTACCTGACTCAGGGTGTTCCCCGGCAATGACCATCGCTCGGCGGGTTTTACTGACGCGTAGCAATAACGCACCCATTATCAAGATGACGACTAATGACACGACGCCCCGGCTGAAGAGAACCACCTGCGAACTCATGCCCGTCGCATTGGTGACTTGTACCAGTGAGATGAGTATCAACATTGAACCGGCCAGCAGCGCCGGAAAAGGGCTGATCGAAAGTGCGACTTCATCGGCGATGCCAGGTAACCGCCATGAGGGATTGCGTTTAGACAGCAGGGCCCGACTCAGACCGATAATCAGGGCGCAGGCGTAAGCGACTTTCTCGACATCGTCGAAGTAGCCTTGCAGTGGCTGCGGCAATGGTTGAAGGCGGGTAGCCGCCGCGGAGATGAGCTGTATTGCGAAACCTGCGCTCAGCATCGTGGCAACTACCGTCGCTATCGCCAATGAACTTCTGCGCAGGCGACCTTCCGGTACTCGATGAATGCAGATCCATGTCAAGCCACGCTCAGCCAGTCTTCGCCCCGGCGTCCAGAAGGCCAGGGCCAGCAATAACAACGTGACGGTCACGGCACGCCGGCCGGGTTGCCAGACGGACTGAATGACACTGTTGGACTGGTCAATCAAAAACGTCAGACGGTTCTTATCCTCCGGCAGTGGAGAAAACAGCGGTAACCAGAAACGGGGGTTGAGGAGGCTGGCGGTTCGCTGGGCGAGTTCGGTTTCCAGTTGTGTGCGCCGAATGCTGGCGATCTGAGCGATGAGGTTAGTAGCGCCTTCTTTGATGGCCAGCAGTATGTTGAGATCGGCATCCACCTTGTCTTTTTGTTCGGTGAGATAGGACCTCTGTTTCACGAGATCGGACTTTTCGATGGCAACGCTGGTGGCGGATGCCGTCCCGAGCACACTGAGTTGTGCTTGCAACTGCGCCTGCTCGGGAAGTAACACGGCCGCCAACTTGTCCGCATCACTGAAGAGCAACTGAACGTTGTCCTGAAAGCCTATCAACTGGGTGTAGTTACTGGTCAGTGACACCTGCTGTTTAAGGTTGTCCAGCCTTAATTGCAGTGCTTCGAGATCGCTTTTTGACACAGTAGCGGTAGCGCTGGCCGCACCGTTGCTTGACGTGTTGGGTAGTTCATCCGCCGACAGCTCGCCGATGTTCGCCCCCATCAGCGCGAACACAACGAATATGAGTAATTTCAATGCAGGACGCATAGACATGCCTCCAGCGGCTTTAGCCATTCAGGTTAGGTCATGGCGTGTGCAGGCGCGAAAAATAGTTCCGCACGCCGGCCACGAATAGAGAAGGGGGGCGGGTGAGAAGGGGGGATCTACAATCTTTTATGCTGAACCACGCTCAGGATCACGAGGTGTGACGTATTGAGCGGTCTGTCTACCGACCCAGTGTGCTTGCAGAGTGCCGGGCCCTGTCGGAGGTCATTATGAAAAGGTTGTCATCCATTAGCCTGTGCATCGCACTGTCGGTTTCCGGGACCCAAGGGTGGGCGGAAACGGTCGTGCCGATGAAAGGGCAGAGTTCGCAACAAACCCAAACGGACATTACCGAATGCCACAACATCGCGGCCAGTCAGAGCGCCTCGACTGCACCGCCTCCTTCCGGTGGAAGGCTGAAGGGGGCCGCCGTGGGCGCTGCGGCAGGGGCTGCGGGGGCGCAGGTGCGGGGACGTCAGCATGACGAGTTTTATGATCGCGTCGATGATGACGTTAAGCAGGACTATCGCCAGAATCGCGCCAAGGAAACCGCCGCGGCAGGAGCGGTCGTCGGAGGCTCGCGTCAGCGTCAGGAACGCCGGGCGCAAGAGAAAACCAGTGCTTCGACCAGTTCTACCGCCTATACCAGCTGCTTGCAGGGTAAGGGGTATCAGGCTAACCCTTGAACGTCATTTTGCCGCCCTTGATCGAGCAGATGAACCATCAGGCAGGCATACAGCGTCACGAGGATGAACAAGCCCATGCGGATGGCGAACGCTGTGTAAACGTCCTTGCCTGCTGCGCTATCCTGTACTGACTGACCCAACAGGATGATCAGCGTGATCAGGGTATTGAGCCAAAACCCCGGGGTAAACCGCGTCGGGCTCAGGGCATACAGCTTGCGCGCCAGCACCAGGCCGAACAGCAGCATCCACAGAAAGAACATCCACAGATGCACAAACAGACTGAGGGCACTCCAGAAGAGGATCGCCAACAGGCCTGCGAGCAAGGTTGAGCCGAGCAGCTCGCGACCGGCGTTGCGGGCATTCGTCGCGGAGCTTTGCTGTCCCAGGCCGACGGCCTTCAGGATGATCGGCAGATAACCGGCCGGGTCGATCAGCGCCAGCAGGAATGCCGGTAACACGATCAGGGTTGCACGCAGCGCAATCCGACTGACTTCTTCTGCCGGCAGGAGTGGGGCAGCCGGCGGGGAAGGGGCATTGGGTGGATCCGGGAATATCCCATGACTGAACGCCACGACGACAACGGCGAGTAGCAAACCCTTGACCAGTGCGCCGATGACCATCGCCGCCAGATCGAATTCGGCGATACCGGCCGAGGAAATCATGGTCAGGCCAATCACCAGGAAGGTCATGATCAAGGTGTTGCCGCCCCGCAGGCCAAAGCGGAACGCCAGGAACAGACCGACGCTGATCAACAGCACGCCGCTGACGGGGTAATAACGCAGGACCGGGATCAATAGTAGGCCGATGCCGGTGGTCAACATGGCGGCCAGCGCGAGAACCAGTCCGGCCTTGAACGGCAGCGGGCGATTGACCGAGGCCAGCAACAGCAGGCAAAGCACCGGCGCCATAAAAGGAATCGGCAAGCCCAGGCCGAAACTGGCGGTGAGGCTCAACGCCGTGCCGGTGGCCAGGCGCAGTGCGCGTTGATCCCGCGGCGTGCGCCGAGTAGACATGCCCTTAATAGGCATAGCTCAGCCAGCTCATGAACCCCACAAACACGCGGCCGAGTGGGTTCAGCGGATTGCCTTCGATGGGGAAGGCCATGACTTCGGCCTGCCCACCGGCACGGATCCCCCGACTGTCACGCAACGTGTTCAACGAGTCTGGCGAAAACTCGATAATGACCGGAAATCGCTGAGCCGGACGCAACCAATCGCGGCTGTTCTGCACGCTGGGCAAGGTGCCAGGCGCGGGTGTCTGCCCCACGCTGACGCCGTAACCGACGCTGCGCACGCGCCCCTCGAAGACCTCGCCCGGCAGAGCATCCAGAACAATCGAAACCGGCGTGTCGAGCTTCATCAGACCGAGGTTGTTCTCGGTCATGTCCGCACTGATCCACACATCATGAATGGCGATCAGTGTCATGACGGGGCTGCCGGCAGCGGCGAATTGCCCTGCGTCAGTACGCAGATCCGTAATCAGCCCGGCCGAGCGAGCGCGAATCTGCGTGTTGGACAGATCCAGTTCAGCTTTGGACAACGCCGTGGCGGCACTGCGCAGCAAAGCGTTGTCTTCCTCGCTGCCACCTTCCTGTTCACGCGCGCGCTGCACTTCGGCGCGGGCAGCGGCGACCTGACTCACAGCCTGTTCGCGGTTGGCGCGAGACACTTCGAGCAGACGTACAGAAATGGTGCCGGGGTCTTCGCGATACAAACCCTCAAGACGCTGATTGTCCTGGCGCGCCTTGAGCTCATTGGCCTGGGCTGCCCGCAAGTTGGCTTGCGCCGAGGCAATGCCGGCGGTGCTCGCACCGATCTGTCGGCGGGTCGATTCAAGGTCGGCGCGCGCACGGTCGACGGCAATCTGGTACGGCTGAGGGTCCACCTCGAAAAGGATTTCGCCGGCCTTGACGTCCTGGTTGTTGCGCACGTTCACCCGGGTCACGCGGCCTGCCACTTCCGAGGCGACCGGAATCACAAAGGCACCCACCCGGGCCTGTTGTGTGTAGGGGGTGAAACGATCCGCCAACAGGTACCAGGACAGGCTCAAGAGGATCAGTAGCAGAACCCACTTGATGCCTTTTTTTGCCGGGTCGGCGGCCGGTGCTGGCACCTGGGTGACAGGTGTCTCGGGCGTGGGCTGGGCGGCTTCACTCATTGGTCTTTTACCTTGTAAGACATTGGAATGGCAGGCTGTGCAGTGGCGGGTTCTTCCAGCAGATCGCCCCAGTCGGTACGTTTTTCCATTTGCTGGCGGGTGGTTGGATCAACTTTCGGCTGCGCGCTGTACCAGCCACCGCCCACGGCTTTGTACAACGCAATGACATTACTGACGGCATTGCTGCGGGCGACCAGATAATTGTCCTGTTGTTCGAGCAAGGCACGCTGCGCATCCAGCACCCGCTGGAAGTCCGAATAACCTTCGCGATACTGCGCGCTGGCCAGCACCAGCGAGCGTTTGGCGGCTACTTCGGCCTCGCGCAGGATGCGTTCGCGCTCCAGGGATTTGATCAGGCCATAGGCCGCATCGTCTGCCTCGCGTGCCGCCTGGCGAACCTTGTCGCGGTAGACCTCGATCAGCTGCTGCAACCGCGCATCCTGCACGCGCACGTTGTCGCTGATCTGGCCGTGATCAAACAGATTCCAGCGCAGACTGGGGCCGCCGATCAAATCCAGATTCCGGGGCGTGCCACTGAGCGTGTCGGTGGACCAGACGATGCTGCCCAGTAAGGTCAGCGACGGATAGAAATCGCTCTCGGCCACACCGATCAGCGCTGACTGGGCGGCGACATTAAGCTCGGCGGCGCGCACATCAGGCCGACGCAGGAGCAGGTTGGCCGGTACATCTTGCAACACGGCACGGTCGACCAGCGGTATCAATCCCACGTTCTCGAGCAGTTGCGGCAGTGCGCCGGGTGGCTGACCAATCAACACCGCCAACGCATTGCGGGTCCTTTGCAACTGGTCTTCGAAGTTGGGGATGGTGCTCAACGTGCCCAGGTATTGTGTCCTGGCTTGTTGCAGGTCGAGTTCGGCAGTTTGGCCGCGATTAAACAGCTTCTCGGTGATCTCGAAGTTGCGCTTTTGCTGTTTGGCGTTTTCCCGGGCGACGCGTAAACGGGCTTCGGTGGTGCGCAGCGAAAAATAGGTATCGGCCACTTGCGCGCGCAGCAGGACGAGCACGTCTTCATAGTTGGCCTGAGCGGCGAAGTAGCTGGCATCGGATGACTCGATGGCGCGACTGAAGCGGCCCCAGAAGTCCAGTTCCCAACCCACGTCGAACCCCGCGCTGTGTTGCCAGAAATGGCTGTCTTGCGGGTTGGTTCCGCCGGATTGTCTGCGGTTAAAGTAAAGACTGTCGACACTGGCTTGCTGCAGTTGCGGGTAAAGACCACTTTGAGCAATGCCGAGTTGGGCGCGGGCTTCCATGACGCGCAGGCCGGCGATTTTGAGGCTGGAGTTGCGTGCATCCGACTCGGCAATCAAATGATTGAGGACCGGATCGGCAAAGACTTGCCACCACTGACGGATGTCCGGGTTAAGGCTGCGCTGGCTGGATTGCTCGAGGGCAGGGGTGCTCCAGTGTTTGACCCATTCTTCGCCGGGCGGCTGGAAATCCGGCCCAAGCCGTACGCAACCACTGAGGCCGAATACGCCAAGCAACACGAACCGGCCAGGCCAATTCAGCAGGGTTGTACCTGGATGCATTACGCATTTCCCGACCAACAAAGATCACTGGAGCATAGCCGTCCAAATGGGCACACGGCTGCTACGCTTTTTTAAGCGCCATCAAATCTACTGTGATCCGCTAGAAAGGTACGACGATTATGAATAACACCCCGGGTGTTGTTGAACCCCATTCAGCCGGTTGGCGCTTTAAGTTGGGAATAGTCATTATCTGCTTGATGCTGGGTTCCTGGCTGTTGGTGCCACTCGCAGCGGCAGCCGATGTGCCGGGGTCAAAGATCGCTGCACTGACCGGCGTGCTGTTCATCAGCAACAAAATCCTGCTGATTCTCGCCATTGCCATCATGGGCAAGTCCGGATTCCAACAGTTAAAGCGCAGCCTGTTCGGTTATGTGTCCTCACTTGCACCCAGCACGGAAGTCGAAGTGGGCCCATTGCGTCATAGAGTTGGCATCGTGATGTTTTTTGTGCCGCTGATTTCCTCCTTTCTTGAACCCTACATCGACAGCATTTGGCCGGGGCTCAGACCCAACCTCTGGCAAGTTCAAGCGCTGGGTGACCTCATGCTGATCGGTAGCTTTTTTGTATTGGGGGGGAATTTCTGGGAGAAAGTGCGCGCCTTGTTTATTCGCACTGCTCGTGTCGCAAACACAAGTGCAGCGTGAATAACAATAGTGGGCGAGGGTAGTGAGTACTCGTGTGCTCAAGCTCTAATGGCTAGCTCTACTAAAGAGCTATTTAGCATAGTTATTATTAATCATATGCGTAGCCATAATAGAGTTAGCGCATTAATTGCGCGCTATTTCAAAGGCTGGAGGGCTCAATCAACATGACTACCAACACCTTTGATAAACACATTCCCAGCGCTGAGGCTGTAGTTGCAGCACTGAACCTGGAACCCCACATGGAAGGCGGTTTCTACCGCAGAACCTTTCAAACCGATCACCACGCGATGGTTGAGACCGCTGGGGGCCAGCGCTACCTGATGACATCCATTTACTACTTGCTGACCAAGGATTCGCCGACAGGTCATTTCCATCTGAACCAATCGGACATCGTGCATTACTACCATCTGGGAGATGCGATTCAGTACAGCCTGATTTTTCCGGACGGCACATTAAAAACGGTTGTGATGGGCAGCGATATAATCGCCGGACAATGTTTACAGTTGCATGTACCGGGTGGTGTCTGGAAAGCTTCGCCGCTTACAAATGGATTGGCGGGATACGGCCTGATCAGCGAAGCGGTTACACCAGGGTTTGATTTTGCAGATATGGAATTGGGCAGTCAGCAAAAGCTTAGCGAGCAATTTCCCGAACATTCGCAGCTGTTTGAGAAGCTGACGGGAGAATGAGTGGCTGAGGCGATTTGATCGCTGCCAAATCTGCGTGCAACCGGGCTAATCTCGAAACACCTTGTTACGCGTAATGTATATTATGTTAAACGAGGTGCTATGTTAATAATGTTCATGAACCTCGTAAGGCACTGATTCGACAAATCCTGCGCCAATCGGGAAATCATGAGAATCCTTCGTCGGCCTACCATAACCACTTGTTTTAAAACGATAGAAAACTCAATTGGAGACTTTTAGCGTTCCTCTCTTAACGAATTGGTGAGAATTTGACGCTCTGTCGGATTGCCATAAGGTATTGATTTGTATGTAAATAAAATCACGAACATCAAAATGGTTGCAAGTTAAGTGTTTTGAGGGAATCGTGAGAAATCCCAAGAGCAAAAATCCCTCTTTCTAGGCTTAAGTCTATATAAATCAATGATAAACGCAGATTTGCGCCTATCGTGAGAAAACCCAGTCAGTTGCTGGATTATGCTAAATCCTGAGAAAAACCCGGAGCACAGCATATGATCTACGCAGCGATTGCGGTATTGGATTAGACCGGCATCACCGGGCCCCAGATATTGAGCCTCTGATGATTACGCTGCACGCCTATGTACTCGCTAAGCCCTCGGCTCCGGTCATAGAGTGGGAAACACTGAAAACAGCATATGAGCTGTAGTTGACGCCGGAATGAAACAGTTTTTCAACTCAATAATACGAAGTAAGTTGTTCACGTATCATAAGAAAATCATTGATTTCAGAGTGATGAATATAAAATTAGTACCGTTAGGATTTAATTTGTGTGTCGAAGTGAATGTCTGTAACACCAATCAGACTTGTATTTGTCCGCTGTAAATGAATGAATAAGAGTTGCGTTGCTTTGTGCCAAGCGATAACCTCGAAGGTCAATGATCGTGACCAATAGCTGGGGGATTTATTATGAGGCGAATGTATCGAACTTCCAGTTACTGTCATAATCGGAAGTTAAAGACGTGTGCGTCGAGTACCCGGTGAACCTGTAATGTCTGATATCCCTAAACCACTATTTAATACCGTGTCTGAGGGGGCCGAAACACTCACTTCCGCCGCACGCCGCAGTAGGTAATTCTCATCCAGCAACTGTCTTACCGGAACCTTGTAGAAGTCGGGATCGCCCAGGTACTGCGCTCGGTCGGCAAACACTCGCTTTTCGATTTCTGCGACCAGATGAATGTACTCTGGCGAGTTCAGCGGCACGCCACTAAAATCCGCGTTGCGCGCTTCTTTCATCTTCAATAACTGAACCAGCGCGATACCACCGGAACTGGGCGGTGGCGCGGTCACCACCTGGAAACCATTCCAGTTTGCCTGTATCGGCTCTCGCCAAATTGCCTTGTAGTTCCGCAGGTCGGCTTCGCTGATAAGTCCGCCATGCTCCGTCATATCAGCAACGATCAGTTCGGCTGTTTTGCCGGAATAAAAACCTGCAGTGCCGTGCTTCGCGATTCGTTTCAATACCGCTGCCAGTTCAGGCTGCTTAAAGATCCTGCCCGACTGCAACCTACCAAAATGCTCAGAGAAATTGGTTTTTCCAGCGAATCGCTGTTTGTTTTCCGCTGCCGCCAAACCGGCTAGCATTTCATCAACTCGAAAGCCCGCATCTGCATAGCGGATTGCCGGCTCGACCAGCACCTGCCAGCTGAGTTTGCCAAGACGCTGATGGGCTTCCCACAGGCCGGCGACCGTACCTGGCACGCCCACGGCCTTGTAACCAAGCACGCTGCTCTGAGTGCTATCAGCAGGGATCACTCGTCCATTGCCGGCGACGAACATGTCCCTGGTCGCCTTGAGTGGTGCCCGCTCGCGGTAGTCAAGGAAATAAGGCTTACCCTCGTGATAGATCGTCATGAACCCACCACCGCCGATGTTGCCGGCTTCCGGGTAGGTAACGGCTAAAGTGAATGCAATGGCCACCGCCGCATCGATGGCATTGCCACCTTTGGCAAAGATGGCTCTAGCTGTTTCAGCCGCATAACGATCAGGTACTGCCACCGCAGAATGAGTCAACAGTTGCGATTTAACAGTGTTGCCTGAAGCGGCCTGAGCATTTCCCACGGTCAGGAAGCTGGCGAGTAAAACCGCACACAACAAAGCAAACTTACGATGTGAATCGGGAAAGGATTCTTTGCGCATAAAGTACCTTATTTTTTATTAGTAATCGGCAGCAAAACGCGGTAATCCGAATTGATGCAGTTAAGGAAAAACTTAACTGCACAGATCAGAACCCGGCAAAGAGAACACACATAACAACTATTGTTGAACGACGAAAACAAGAAGAGCCAAAGGCTTTTGATGGCCGATGGCTCCCCCTGAATAGCTATGCTTTCTGTGTTACCAACTCAGCTCTTGAAGGCTCAAGGGCCGCCTTTTCCCATTTGGCAATTACCAAGGGGGCGATGGCATTACCCAGCACGTTCAGCGTGGTGGTTCCGCTATCGATAATCCTGAAGATCCCCGCGATAAGCGCCACCCCTTCCAATGGAAGACCGGCAGAAGCCAATGTCGCAGACAGAATAATGATGGCAAATCCAGGTACCCCAGCAGCACCTTTGGAGGTCAGCACCATTGTGACCACCAGCAGAATCTGTTGAGAAAGCGACAGGTCGATACCATAGAGTTGAGCGACAAAAATCGTAGCAACCCCAAGGAAAATTGATGCTCCATCCAAATTGAACGCATAACCGACTGGAACCACAAAACTGACGATACGGCGTGGAACACCATAGCTCTCCAATTTTGTCATCAACTGCGGCATAACCGCCGCCGATGCGGCACTCGAGAAGGCAAGGATCAGCTCATTTCGGAAATATTTGATCAGCTTGAAAACGTTCTCGCCGATCAGATAGCAAATTCCGCCGAGTACCACCAACGCGAAGACAATGAGTGCCAGGTAAACCACACCAATCAGCTTGAGTAAGGGCAAGAGCGAGGCAAAGCCAAAGGTCGCGACGGTAGCGCCAATCATGCCAAATACGCCTATTGGCGCGTAGGCCATGACGATTGAGACAACTTTGAACATCGCATCAGAAATGCCCTGAACCACCGCGACCACTGGCGCGCTTTTTTCTCGAGGTAGCGAGTTCAAAGCCAGACCGAACAGCACCGCGAAGAAAAGCACCGACAACAGCTTCGCTTCTGACATCGCTACGATGACGTTGTCAGGTACGATATTTTGCAAGATAACGAGTGCCCCTTTCGAAGGCTCCATGGTTATCGACGCGGCGCTGTGGGAGATTCCTGAAATATCAGTGCCCGTTCCAGGTTCGAAAATATTCGCAAAACACAGCCCTAATACGATGGCTAAGCCCGTGATCGCAAAAAAGTAAGTCAGCGACTTCACTCCCATTCGGCCAAAGGATTTGTTATCTCCACCTCCAGCGATGCCAAGAATCATGCAGCAGAACACAATAGGAACAACAACCATCTTCATCATTTTGATGAAGATATCTCCAAGCGGTTTCAGGATTTCAGCACTGACCCACGATTGATATTGCGGATTGGTATTAAAGTACCAACCGACGAGCACGCCAAGCAAAAGCCCGGCAACTATTTGCCACACCAAGGGAATACGTTTCATGTCTAGCCTTCTTGTTGGAATGAAAGGACTGCGTTACAGAGCAGTTGCTAGAGTCATGAGCTTCCAGCTCACTTGAATAAAAATGGCACAACATAGTTATGCCAAGTGTCATTGTTATTTTGCAAATAGCTGGCTCATATCCTTGAAAGCTTTGAATTCAAGCGCGTTACCGCATGGGTCGAACAGGAACATCGTCGCTTGCTCGCCAACCTGCCCCTTGAAACGAATGTACGGTTCAATCACAAACTCGGTGCCAAAAGACTTCAAGCGTTCTGCCAGTGCCTCCCATTGCTCCCAGCCCAAAATAATGCCGAAGTGAGGAACCGGCACGTCGTGTCCGTCTACCGGGTTGCTATGGACACTCTCTTGCGAAGCAGTTTTTGGATGTTCATGAATAACCAGTTGGTGACCGTAAAAGTTGAAGTCGACCCACTGTGTGCTGGAACGACCTTCTTCCAGTCCAAAAACTTCACCATAAAAGGTGCGTGCGCCAGCGAGGTTGTAAACAGGGATTGCGAGGTGGAAAGGAGAGAGGCTCATTAGAACTCCAATTACAGTATTTTTGTTTGTGAAAAAAGGAACAGCGTATTAATGCCGCCCGACGGTTCTGCGCACCGCCCACAACCTTTTAGCGTTTTGGGCGGAAGTGAATTTCAATAATTAGCTCAGTTGTTCGCACGCCAAACGTATGCGCATGCACGCCTGCTCAAGTTGTTCAGTAGATGTCGCAAATGACATCCGAAAATATCCTTCGAGACCAAATGCGCTGCCAGGCACCACAGCGACTCGCGCTTGCTCAAGTAAATAGCGGCAAACATCCGTGTCATCGCTTAGCAACCTCTTGGCAGGTGTTTGGCGATTGATCAGGCCCTCACAGGAAGGGAACAGGTAGAACGCACCCTCTGGTCGACGACAGGTCAAACCTGGAATGGATTCGAAAGCACCTAGGCAGAGATCGCGCCGCTGGCTGAAAATTTGATTTCGGCTCTCTAAAAAATCTAAAGGCCCGTCCAGCGCTGCCTGCGCCGCCGCTTGTGCGATGGAGCAGGGGTTGCTCGTGCTTTGCGACTGCAAAGTGGACATTGCGGCAATAAGCTCTCTCGGGCCTCCCGCAAAGCCGATACGCCAGCCCGTCATGGAGTACGCCTTCGAAACACCGTTGACTGTCAGCGTCCGGTTGCGCAGTGCCGGCACCTGAGCCGCGATGGTGTTGAACTCCCAGCCGTCGTACCGCAGATGCTCATAGATGTCGTCAGAGAGCACATACACCTGCGGATGCCCCAACAAGACGGCACCTAGTTGCTTCAGTTCGATTGCGGAATAGCCAGCACCAGTCGGGTTGCTCGGCGAGTTCAAAATGACCCATTTCGTGCGGGGGGTTATTGCGCGTTTAAGCTGAGCGGCTGTGATCTTGAAGCTCTGGTTTTCCGGGCAGCTCACTTCCACTGGAATGCCACCGGCTAGCCGCACCATGTCCGGATAGGAGACCCAGTAAGGCGCGGGGATGATCACCTCATCGCCATGGTTCAGGGTCGCCAGCAAAGCATTGAAGATGATCTGTTTGGCGCCCGTGCCGACACTGATTTCTGACGAGTCATAAACAAGGCCATTCTCGCGTTCGAACTTGCGAACAATGGCGGCTTTCAGTTCCGGCGTACCATCGACATCAGTGTATCGGGTCAGGCCTTTGTCGATCGCAAGCTTGGCAGCCGCGTTGATATGATCGGGCGTTGGGAAGTCCGGTTCGCCTTGCGACAGGCCGATGATATCCACGCCTTGGCGCTTCAGATCCGCCGCTTTTCGAGTGATAGCAAGCGTCGGTGATGGCTTCACAGCTTGCAGAAGATTCCCCAGCAGTTGCATACCCTGACCCTTATTGTTTTTGAGGATGGGGCCATCGTAGAGCTGCAAGCCGAGTAAAAAAATCAATATATATTTCTTAGAAACACAATTATTATTTGTGAATGATCAAAGAACTCAAAACACTGATTGCCGTAGCACGGGAAGGCACTTTCGCCGCCGCCGGCAACAAGATCGGTCTCACCCAGGCTGCAGTAAGTGCCCAGATTCAGCGTCTGGAGGCTGAGCTCGGCTTCGAGATATTCGACAGAAAGGGACGCTCGGCCCACCTCAATAGAATGGGCCACCAGACACTCCTGCAAGCGCAAGAGCTGCTTCGCCTTTACGACAACCTTGGCTCCACCACAGTGGGACTTCCTGCCAGCGTCCTGGTGAATATCGGCGCTATCGCTTCCGTACAGCGCTCCTATTTACCGGACGCCTTAGCAAAGTTTCACCAACAATGCCCACAGTGCCGAACACGCGTAATTCCAGGCTTGTCGATGGGACTGGTCAACCTTGTAGATGCCGGCGAAATTGACATGGCAGTCATCATTCGCCCGCCCTTCTCTCTGCAAAGCGATCTGCGGTGGACGACCTTGGCGCTTGAGCCCTATCGCTTGATCGTTCCGCGCGATGTACCGGGAGAAGATTGGTCAAAACTACTTTCCAGCCAACCGTTCATTCGGTACGACCGATCATCCTTCGGGGGAAGGCAGGTAGATCGCTTCCTGCGGCAGATGCATTTCACCTTACGTGAAGTCTGTGAGCTGGATGAACTGGAGGCCATCATCAAGCTGGTGGAAAATGGTGTAGGTGTAGCGCTAGTGCCGCAGACAGCACCCCATCAGGAATGGCCAGCAGGTGTACGAGCGCTCGACCTTGGTCAGCACACCTTCCACCGTGATATCGGGCTTGTGCATAGATCTCGGCAGACCTTTACCGAACCGGTGCGGATACTTGCCCAGCTTATAAGCGATCAAGTAAAGATCGGTTCCGAATAAATTCCTGGCAAAAAAAGGCCCTCAAAGGGCCCTTTTGTACTCAAACCAGAATCACTTGGTCAGCCAGGACTCAACGGTCGCAGAAGGGATTAAAAAAGTCTTAATAAGCTTTGTTCTCCACCAAGCAATTGCCTCCATCCACCACGAGCAACTCACCTGTGATGTAACTCGCTTCAGGTGAAGCCAAGAATACAACGGCAGCGGCCACTTCCTCTGGCCGACCCGCTCTCCCAAGAGGTGTAGAGCGTGCTGCTTTGACTTCATCAGGAGTGCTCGACCCTGTAGCTATCCAACCAGGGGCAACTGAATTCACAGTGATACCTAGATGAGCAACCTCAAGAGCAAGACTCATGTTCATCCCTACCATTCCGGCCTTTGCTGCACTATAAGCAGCCTCTCCTGGATTACTGGCTCGTGTGCCTGTGGTTGAGCTGATGTTCACTATGCGGCCATATCCTCTAGCCCGCATCCCAGGCAACACCCCTTGAGTTAACAGGAACGCAGTTGTCAGATTTCTAGCGATGGAAAGATTCCAGGTTTCGAGGCTCGTATTCGTGAACTCGGCGAACGGTTCTGGACTCCCTTGCATCGCCATACCGGCATTATTTACAAGAATATCGATGCGGCCCCAGACGGCCTCAGCCCAAGCGACGAACTCACTAACCTGAGTTTCCTGAGTTAAGTCTACCGGTCGACCCTCTGCTTCGAAGCCGGCGGCGCGTAACTCCGCAACCCGCTCATTGATGCGTGCGCTGCTTGCCGTGACGATCAGCTTGGCCCCTTGAGCCCCAAGACGATGGGCAATAGCCATACCGATTCCAAGCTCACTGCCCGCTCCACTCACAAGCGCCACCTGATCTGCCCAGCTTGAATTCATCATCCTTGCCTCTGTTGAAGGTTTGCCAAGCACACGAATGGAGGTGTAGCAGATAGCCGGAAACGCCGGTTGAGGATTTGGTCGCTGACTTCGATAAACTGCAAATAAAAAGGGCCTTCGAAGGGCCCTGTTGTACTCAAACCGCGCGCGGTATCGAGGGCGCAGGGGGCGTACAGCGCAGCAGTTGTTCCCGGATTTTCGGTGGAATGGGTTGGGTGCCGGCGGTGGCGGCTTCAGCGCGGGCTTGGCTTAGCCACAGCGCCAGGACAGGTGCCGCAATCTTGTAGATACGATCAGGCCGGGGGCCGAGCACCTGTCCCAGGTCTGGCAGACAGATGCAGTCGTCCAGGCACACTTGTTTTTCGCCAGCTGGGCAGGCGTTGGCCTGGGCTGGCACTACAAGAGTCAGGCAAAGAACAAACAGCGCCACCAGGCGCGTGGAAATGGGCGGCATTGGGCGCTCCAGGTGCAGTCGCATTTGAAGAGCGCGAAATCGAGGCGTTGTAGCGCCCTAAAAATCCGTGATAGTTGTGCCTGCAATCGTCTCGGCGAATCCGACGCCAAACGCTCGTGCGGGCGTTTCAAAGCCTGGTCGGCGCTCACCGCCCAACACCCGCCGTGCTGCCTCCACAGCAGCTAACGGTGTGTAGGTGTAGCCGTTGACGGTCTCAATGACCGAGCGCGCAATTGTGCCGTCAGCGCCTATGACTTCAGCCACGGCACGGGCGCGATAGACTTCACGCTGCTGAGCACTTGGGCCGTCGGGAAGTAGTGAGAGATCGCCTTCCGGGAAAGCATCGCCAGTGATGTGCACGAACATGGAAATGTTGGGGATGCCGGTGGTATGCCAGCCGGTGACCAGATCACCGAAAGACAGCGGCGCACACAGTACCGGCCCTTCGCCAAAATCGAAGAGTTGCGGCTGCGCATCGGGGGCTGCAACCAGTAGCCCTTCAACTCTCGCCAAAAGGCCCGCGCCAATGATCTCGCTGACACTTAAGGCCGATCCCCGCGACATGGAGCCGGCGACTTGTAGCGCCACTTTCAGCGACTGCGGATCCTGCACACGGCGAGCGACGTGCATTGCCAGGCAATCTGTCGGCACCACGTCCCAGCCGACACAGGGCAACAGCATGACGCCCGCCTCGGCAGCCTGCGCGCCGAGCCGTTCCGCCAGCCTATAGACATTGATCTCCGCCGTGATGTCCAGATAGTCGACTCCAGCCTTGATACAGGCCTGCATCAAGGCGTCCGCCGTCTGTGCGAAAGGCCCGGCAAAATTCAGCAGCACGCCGATGCCGTCCAGGGATTCTGTTGCCAGGGCATCAGGCGCGAAGATCCGGTAAGCAACGCCCAGTTTCGCGGCGAGCGGCACCAACCTTTCGGCATTGCGCCCAGCGATGACAACGTCCAGCCCCAGCTCCGTGGCATGCTCGGCAGCCATGCGACCGGTGTAGCCCGTCGCGCCGTAGATCATCAACGTATTCATTGAGTGTGCTGCCAGTTTTTGTAGACAAATTCGAGTCTGTAACCGTCCGGGTCAAGGACATTGGCAGCGTAGTAATTGGGGTCGTAATGCAGGCGTGTACTCGGCGGGCCGTTGTCGACAGCTCCATTTCCCATAGCCGCCGTATAGGCTGCTTTGACCTCGGCCTTGCTGTTGGCCACGAAGCCGACATGAACTGCCCGCCCCTGCGCTACGCCCTCGCGCAACCAGAAGAACACCCGCCCATTGGCGCCGAAGCCCTTGAGATCAGAATGGCCTGGCGGCCCGTCCTTGCCGTCGTAGTCAAGCCGCGCGGTAATGCCAAGCGGGGTCAGTGTTGCGGTGTAGAAAAGGATGGAACGTTCAACGTCGCTTACGGAGATAAAAATATGATCAAGCATTGCGGTTGCCTCACTGTTCAGATGCGGATTCAGATGAAATAGCCGCCTGCAACTTCGATAGTCTGGGCATTGATCCAGCTTCCTTCTTCGGACAGCAACATGGCGATCACGCGAGCGACGTCCTGGGGCTCGCCTACTCGGCCAAGCGCGGTTTGCGATGCGAGTAACGCCTCGAACTCGTCATTCAAACCGCCACCCAGTTCGGTGCGAATCGCCCCCGGCGAGACAGCATTGGCACGTATGCGTCGATCAGCGAATTCTTTGGCCATGTACCGGGTCAGCACGTCGAGACCGCCCTTGAAGGCCGCATAAGGCGCGACACCCGCCGTGGCGATGCGGGTGGAGACGCTGGCACAACGGGCTGCGATGAGCGTGTCAGCCTTTCACCGTCATTTCAAAGCCGTCACCGCACTAAGCCCGTTGCAGTATCAAAAAAGAGTTCGCTTACTTCACGCGAGGACGCTGCTGGTGGCCAACGCCAAAAGTGTGACCAGCGCGGCACTCGAGGTCGGATATGAAAGCACTACGCAATTCAGCCGCGACTACGCACGAGTGTTTGGCTTACTGCCGGCGCGAGACGCGGCAAGAATTCTTGGGGAAACCCGCAGCAATGCAAGGTAGATAAACTGGTTTTTTAGCCTATTAAGTATTGAGCCAGTTTGTCAGCCGTTCCCATGCACATCTCGTTAAGATCTAAGGGATCAATTTTCGGTATGGGTCGGTTGCAGTCCATTGTGACAGGCAGCAATCGGCCAAGATCATCCCTTTAAATCTGCCAAGGCGCGCGCTGCAGGTCGCTGCACCTTAAATCAACCGGGTTGATCGACGACCTTAATCTGCGTCAGCCCTACCAGCTCAGCCTGCTTTAAAATCTCCTCCGGTGTCGCGTCCGCAGTGGGCATGATCAGGCTGTTCTCTCCATCCCCAAAATGCAGCTGTAGCAGGTGCATCGCCGCCTCATGTGCGGGCAGCTGAGGCTGCTTCAATTCGAAAATGTGGGTGCGGGGCTCGCCGTTAAACAGGTATTCCAGAGTGTAGTTGTGCACGGTGAGATCCTTGTAATGTGGGATCAGCCTACGATATTGAATTATTGGTCAGCTTTTCGTTCAGCTGCTCCGCTTGGGCCTTCTTATGCAAACGCCACTCTTGGCAATCGAGTAACCGATGGGTTTCGGTACGTCGGCTAGCACTTGCACTGTTGCGCATCTAAGGCGTCACCCCGGTTGACCGTCTACCGAGACAGTTCACTCCTGACCGAGCCTTTGGATACTGCCTACAAGAGCGTGATTAGCCACGCCTCCGAATTGCTCATTCACGAGTCATTTGCACGGCACTACCATCTTGGTGTCCACAATTCGCAGTTCTTACATCTATTTCGTCTCAGCGATTTGGTTAGCGAATGAGACTCACGGCAGTGGCGCGGATTAGAATTTCTTCCTAGTGAAAACGCTCTTCTAGATCGCGCTTGTAGCTTTGCCACCAAAGCCGATCAACAGCTTCAACCATGACCTCACAGACGATGACGTCGTCCTCTGCTCTCTCGTTACCTTCCTGCAGCGAAAAACCTTTCGCCGGATTGCGGGTGAACGCCGTGCCCCCTCCGAACTGATCGGCCATCTGTTCCCCTACACGGCGAAAAAGCTCAACGGGCTGAGGTGTGCCATCGTTAGTGTTGAGCGGCAAAAAAATTTCGACCAGGTGCATTTGGATAACCTCGACATCTTAAGAGGTAGTTTCGTGAATAAGGCCGATACCTCTTCATAGGATCACTTGTGCCGCCTCTTGCGTAAAAATTTCGATGGTTTTGGGGCAATCCCTTCGAAAGCGCTAGAGCAATTCTTAAAATTCTGGCGATCGGCACTCGCCTCTACGAGATATTGTTCCCCCCAAACATATTCGTCGCTGAGTTTTGAGCCAAGGCTCGGATCTCAGTATTGGCCGGGAATATCGAAATCAAGCCCCGAAAGATTCGGGGCTTGATAGGGTCAGACGTCATCAGGGTTTGCGTCCTCCGCCTCCGCTCATCCCATCATCCTTGCGTCCCGTTTCAGAGGACTTATCGCGGTCATCGGCGACATTGCTGCCGCGTCCGCTTCCTTGCCCACCGCTGGACGATTGATCAGCCTTGTTGGATTGTTGTCCGCCTGAAGCTTGGCCGCCTTTTTGGCCTGGTTTGGACATGTTTTCTTTATCGTCGGCAAATTCGCCTCCGCGATTCGTACCCTGCCCGCCTCCGGACATGCGATCGCTATCGCGAGATTGTTGTCCGCCGGAAGCTTGACCACCTTTTTGGCCTTCTTCAGACGCGCGTTGTGGATCTTTGGCAAAATTTCCGCCAGAGGCTTCTCCACCTTTCTTACCGGCTACAGAAGCCTTGTCCTGGTCATTAGAAAAATTGCCTGGATTTTTGTTTCCTGTATTGGCCATTTTTGTTCACCTCTACATCGTTAGCACGAGCATGGGCTCGTCTAATTGGGAGGACGCACAAAACAGAAAGTTTGAACGGAAATATTGGGCTCGCGACGAGTGGATAGGGGTATTTGGTTCCATCGAAAATGAGCGCGTTCGATGGACGGCGTATGCGTCATAGAGGGGGCATCCTTCGTCGAATTTCAGATTAAAACGATCGATGTTTACTAGACTTAATAACTCGTAGAAGCCCTCCGTGCATCACACTCAGGCGGTCAATCGATGACTGAACACATCGTGCATTTTCATTGCCAGATCGATCAGGGAACGACTGAGCGCTTCCGGGATTGTTGCCTCGAAGCCATCGATCAAGGCGCCACCTCCTTGCTCCTCAATCTTTCTACAAGCGGGGGTAGCACGAACTTTGGCTTCACCCTCTACACGTTCCTGAAGTCATTGCCGGTGCCGCTATGCGCGATCAACGCGGGCAACATCGAATCAATGGGCATCATCATGTTTTTGGCGGCAGGCCGCCGTATCACCTCGCCCCACTCACGCTTCCTGATTCACCCGATGAATTGGTACTTCAGCCAAAAATCAGTCGACCATCAGCGCCTGCGTGAATACCTGTCGAGCCTCGACAACGACCTTGCACGTTACGTGCAAATTTTCACACTCGAAACGGCTGATGCAGAGACCAAGCTCGATATTTTTCATTGCCTTTCAGCGGAAGAAAAAGTCATCGCCGCTCATGAGTCTCTTGCATACGGGATTGCGCATGAGATGAAGCAAATGATGTTCGCTGATAATGTCAAACATTGGAAAGTCAGCGGTGGATGAGCCTAGCCCGCTCCGCGATATATAGCTGTGTATCAAAGACTAATCACGAGAGAGCAATCGTTGCTGCCATCATGGAATTGGCGCTTTGGGGAAATAGCCTAGAAAAAAGCACGCCAAGCAATGGGCCTCGAAATACACCGTTGGGCCTTGGCGTTGAACTCAAGCGTCACACCCTCCGTCTAGCGCATAGATGGGGCAAAAGCTTCAGCCCTTAGCCCTCAACCCTTGTATGTTCAAGGAGATTGCCATGGCCACCACTGCCGCACGCTTGAATTACTTCCACGACACTCTTTTCGGCCCTATAGCGAAAAGCGTTGATTGCGACCTTGTCATTACGCCTATCACCCCCGGCGCTTTTCAGGTGCAGGTGCTTTCTCCAGTACCAGATGACCTACACAAGGCACATTCCTTGACAATAATCCTTTCCCCCAAAGAACATCTGACAGGCACGGTGGCTCAGACGCACAAGTTAGACAACGGTGATCTGGAGTTCCAAATCGATGTATGAGTTTTCGCTAGACGTTGAAGCCATCCTCAACATCGATGCTGTGCCAGCATCATTCTCAGAGTAGGCGGGCACGCTGATGGGCGCGGCTGTTGAACCGTGCGAGATCGTTGTAACGGTCACCAATCAGCGCGCCCCGATTCCCTCAATAGATGCCATTGCTTTTCGCCCTTACCCGGTCAGAAGCAGGTCAGCGTTGCAGTCAATCGCGAGCAGCACGAACCTTCCCGCTAAAGATGCTAAAGCCGTAGGTGTTGTAGATGAGGGTCACTGGGATCAGCACGGCGAAACCGACCAACATGAAAATTTGACTGGTCGGACTGGAGGCGGCGGCTTGCAACGTCAAATGCGGCGGGACAATCAGCGGATAAAGCGCTGCGATCATCAATGCGAAGGCCAAGACGAAGATTCCCAACGCAGCGAACAGCGGTAGATATTCTCGGCGGCTTCGAAATCCCAAGATGAAGCCAATTAGCAGTGCAATGAGCAGCGTTGAGGCCAGCAGACAGACAAGAGGATCTGAAAGCCGATGCGCATAGCGAGTATCGAGTGTCGCTGTCCAGGCCACCAACACGACCAATAGCACCACAGTTACGATTGCCAGCGTCCTCGCCTGACGGCTTGATCTCCTTTGGAGATCGTCCTGAGTACGCCAATAAAGCCAGCAGGCGCCCAGCCATGTGTAGCCCACGACAAGCACCGCGCCACAGTACAGCGGGAACATAGCCAGCCATTCCCAACCGTTACCATTGTATTGCCCGCCGTCATTAGATACGCCTTGTACCAGCGTGCCCAACACCACGCCCTGAGAACCGCCGGCGAGCAGTGAACCGACCAGCAGCAAGCCATCGACCATGCGCTTGATTCCGTCACTGGGCCAGTAATCACGAAATTCCAGCGCTACCGCTCGAAGAATCAACGCCAAAAACATCAGAATAAAGGGCAAATAAAGCGCCGGCAGCAGGATGGCGTAGGCCAGCGGAAATAGTGCCAGGAGGCCGCCGCCACCTAGTACGAGCCACGTTTCATTGGCATCCCAAATCGGCAAAATAGTCACTGCCATGGCACGTCGCTGCTTGCTACAGCGGGTAAGACCAAGCAGTACGCCTACACCAAGATCAGTGCCATCCAGTAGCACATAGCTCATCACTGAGAACGCCAAGGCCGCCGCAGAAAGTAGTGTTATCCAGTCATTGTCCAACATGGATTCATGCCCTTAGGAATCACCTGTCTCGTCAGCCAGGGTTGACTGTGGCCCGGCCTCGTCTTCGTGCGGTGGTTCACGCAGTATTCGCAGAAGCACCCATAGGCCAACGCCGAATATCAACAGGTAAAACGACAGGATGAACCATGTTGACTTAATCACCTGCTGTCGAGACACCGACGAAAGACCGTCAGTGGTGCGCAGCAGGCCATAGACGGTAAAGGGTTGGCGACCCACCTTCGGTCACTACCCAGCCACTCAGCATCGCCACAAATCCAGCCGGGGTCATCAGCACACACCCTCGGAGCATCCAACGCGCTGCGTACAATCGTTGCCGCCGTCGCAATACCAAACCGGTCAGGCCCTGTCCCAGCATCAATAGGCCTAGACCGACCATGACGCGAAATGCAAAGAACACCGCAGGCACCGGCGGGATGTCCTCAGGAGGGAATTCGTCCAGCGCGGCGATAGTGCCACTCAGGTCGTGCCGCAAGTACAGCGACGCAATGCGCGGAATAGCCACTTCCCAATGGTTGCGCCGCGCGGTCATGTCAGGAATGGCAAACAAGCGTAAAGGTTCGCCCGCTCCTTCAGCTGGGGGAGTCCAGGAGCCTTCGATGGCGGCCACCTTCTGCGGCTGAACCTTAAAGCTGTGCTCACCATGAAGATCTCCCACGAGAATTTGTACTGGTATAAGCACCACAATCGCCCAAAGCGCCATTGAGTATGTAAGCCGAGCTCGCGGATTCTCAGGTGCACGTAACAGCTGCCAGGCGCTGATACCGGCTACCAGCGTGCCGCTGCTGAGCAGTGCCGCCAACGTCATATGCACGAGTCGATAAGGGAACGATGGATTGAAGATGATTGCCCACCAGTCGTCGGCTATGAAACGCCCATCTGTGGCAATGGCGTAACCAGCGGGTGTATGCATCCAGGAGTTGGCTGACAGAATCCAGAACGCACTGATCAGTGATCCGAGCGCCACCGCGCAAGTGGCGAAGAAATGAATACGAGGGCCGACCTTCTTCAACCCGAAGAGCATGATGCCAAGAAAACCAGCCTCTAAAAAAAAGGCGGCAAGCACTTCGTAGAACATCAAGGGGCCGAGGATATCTCCCGCCTGAGTCGACAACCGCGACCAGTTGAGACCGAACTGATACTCCAGAATCAGTCCCGAAGCAGTGCCCACCGCCACATTGACGGCTAATACCTTCAACCAGTAACGATACACATCCAGGTAGACTTTTTACGTTAAGGGAGCGACAGATTTCGAAACAGAATGCAGAAGCGAAACTTTGACTAGACACTTAATAAAGACCCTACTTAAATCAATAACGACCAAACTTCTGTCGGTATTCCGCTGGCGTTAAGCCAGTCAACTCTTTGAACATTCTCCGCAAATTGGAATC
Organism: Pseudomonas sp. ACM7; assembly: GCF_004136015.1. Lineage (NCBI taxonomy): Bacteria > Pseudomonadati > Pseudomonadota > Gammaproteobacteria > Pseudomonadales > Pseudomonadaceae > Pseudomonas > Pseudomonas sp. ACM7. Next base: position 5,752,991 of record NZ_CP024866.1, read on the forward strand.
ACTGCTGAAACCAAGCTCTAGGCTGATTGTGCTGACGGTTGATGACGTCAACGTGAGGCGTTCGCTGACCTGGTTTAATTTTATAAGACGGGCATAGGCTGCAACCGCTAGGCCGGTTTCTTTTTTGACCTTGCGCGCTAGAGTGCGCGCGGACATTCCGAGGTTATCCCCCAATTTGTCCACTGTAAGTTGTTCAGCCGGCAATTGCTCAACGAGGACAATTAGCTTACGCAATAACCTGTCGGGCTGTTCCATTAGGCTTATTGTCTGAAAGGCGGTGTGAACGACTGCCGGGCGTGGTAGCACCATCAACTTGATGAGGTCTCGAAAAATTTCAGAGCTGACATTCTTTTCGATTAGCGCCTGGGCAATGGGTAGATATCCGTTTACGCCTGAAGCTGTGGCCGTTCTCTGATTAATGATGCAGGTCTGCTCGCTTTGCCAGCGCACCTTTTTATAGCGTTGAGCCATTGTCTCCACGAGCCACCATGTAATCGTCGCCGCCTGATCATTTAACTGACCGCTCGCTGCAAGTAGACAAACCCCCGTGCAATAACTCAAAAGCGTGCATCTTTTGGCACGATTCGATAGCGCTGCCACCAAGGGCGAGTGAGCTACCAACACCGTTTCAACCTCCTGCGACGACTCTGCCCAGAAACCTGGAACTAGGATGGCGTCCAGCTCGTCGCTGTCGAGGGACTCTGTCGCCTGCAACGTTACGCCATGCGCACATTCAACTGACCCGATCTGCACCGCAACATAGACAGTCTCAAACAGATCATGACCTGTACGCCGATTCGCTGCGTACAGAAGGTCAGCGAATGCAAACAACCCCGCAGGCATGCAGTTGGAGAAAAGGAGCAGTCCAATTCGTAAGGTTCTGGGCATGGCTGAAAATGAATCGATTATGGCTAATTTCGCCATTATGGCCTCAGTATCGAATTGGCACCATGAGATCTCTTTCCAGGAGGGTTTTATGATGAAAATTCAACAAATTCGAAATGCCACAATCATTGTCGAAATTGGCCTCTATCGTATCCTTGTCGACCCAATGATGGCGCGAAAAGATGCGCTTCCGCCGTTACGATTATTCGGCGCCAGGCAGCGTAACCCAATCGTCGAATTGCCGGATTCAACCCCGGCTGTTCTCAATGCGGTAACCCACTGTCTAATCACCCACTGCCAAAAGGGGCACTTCGACCACTTGGATCGAGCAGCTAAAAAATGGCTTCGCGATAGACAAATTCCAGTGATCTGTTCACCGCACGACGCGCCTCATCTTGCAAAGCAAGGCCTAAACATCCAGCCGCTTCCTGAAAATCATGAGCAGCCTAATCTCTTTTTGGGCGGAACGATTCGTACAATCAAATGCACCCATGGGAAAGGCCTGATAGGCAAATTGATGGAGCACGGTGTCGGTTACTTTATCGAAATGCCAGGCGAACCCAGCCTATATCTGGCTGGCGATACAATTCTCACGCCGACCATAAGGGATTTCGTGCTACATCATCAGCCACAAGTCAGCGTAGTACCTGCTGGAGGCGCACAATTTGATTTTGGTGACGATATTATCATGGGGATTGACGAGGTCGTTGAATTCACCCGGTTGAAACGCGGAACGGTGGTAGCCAATCACATGGAGGCGGTCAGCCATTGCCCGGTAACTAGACCTGCGCTCGCTAAAGCAGGAAAACTAGCCGGTATTGACCAGCGCTTGCGGATCCCAGCAGATGGCGAAATTATGGAGTTCATGTTTTAACTAATAGCCATCGTGAGGTGTGTCCACTAGCTTGTATGCCGGCACGAATTTAGAAACTTCTTGCGGATGCTACGAAAATTGGCACTGATAGGGACGGTGTCAAAATGGACGGCATCCTCGAACACCTGCGGAGCCGGGCCAAGAATCTCAAGCGCCAAACCATTGTTCTCTGATTTTGTTATCAGGTTCCACTAACGCCTTGGCTGCCGAAGTGCATTTCCGTGTTAGTCGTGGCCTACTCGTTGAGTCCAATCGACCTTGTCCCCGATTTCATTCCTGTCCTCGGGTATCTGGATGAGGTTGTCATTTAAATACTCTGGCTACCAATTAAAAGACCAATCAGTCTATATTATGAGGAACATTTACATGCTTTCTGAATACCAAATGACGCTGCCAGCTATTGAACTGGAGGCCTCCGAAGGCCGAGCAAAGGACGTTTTGACCAAAGGTAAAGCACAAGCAGGCGTTCTCCCAAACATGTACTCCCACATGGCGAACTCGCCTGGCCTGCTGGAGACATACCTGGAAGGCTATTCAGCCTTCCGTAACGAGTCAGGTTTCACATCGGCGGAGCAGGAGTTGATTTTTTTGGTTATCAGTCGCGAAAACGGATGCGAATACTGTGTCTCGGCTCATAGCGCTATTGCCGATATGAAGTCAGGGCTCACCCCGCAAGCCACCAATGCGATTCGTGACAACACGGAGATAGAAGATAAAAAACTCTCGGCATTGGCCGCGTTCACGCGTGTGATGTTCCATACCCGGGGGTTGCCCTCTAAGTCAGACGTTGAAGCATTCCAGGGGGTCGGCTATGGCGAACGGCAAATCTTGGAGGTCGTTCTGGCGATTGCGATAAAGACGTTGAGTAATTATTCCAATCACCTCTTTCATACCCCTCTAGACAAGATCTTCGAGGGCAGGGCTTGGCAGCAGGAATAACCGCTTCCGGAAATTTGAGCTCGCTCTGCTTCTTGGCGATCATCCCAAGAGAGATGGTCGTAAGCACTGCACGCGGTCTCCCTGGCAGCTCAGACCGTGCTAAGTGGCCTTCTCAGGTACCTTCCTCATACGGTGATGAGGCTAGGCTGTAACAAACGAAATTCCAACGACGTCCATGTATACCTTGGCTTCATGCAGGATCGCAGATCGTCTGCACCGCTTCGCGCTTTCTGGCGATGCTAACGCGGTCAAGGTTGAAGATACCTGCAAATATGTTTCGACGTCGGACAGCTTGCACCAATTGTAAACCTTCAGCTCGGCAGTCTCTCGCCTCACTTTGTTGCCACTTTTTCGGCGGCATCAGTATTTTAATTTGGCGACACTGCCACCGACTCAGCAACGATAGTTGTTGTTCTCTTCATTCAATTGGTAATCGAGGTCAAAGCGAATGAACGACCGCCGACAGTCAATGTGAACGCCTAAAAAAGCTCGAACTCGCACCGTTGTATCCAATGTGTAGGTCTATGGAGGTAAAGCGACATGAATAATGATGACCGTGATAACGACTTCGAATCAGAACCAACGTCCGATGCCCCACCCACCGATACATCGGGAAAACCCGTGAATGTGGTCGAAAGAGATTTACAGGACGCGGACAGCGACACCAAAGGAGTCGATGAAACCATTACGCCATCTTCTACCCGAACCAAGGAACAAGAGGTTGAGGAACTCAATCGAAAAACAGCGGAGATAGAACGTAAGGTTGCGGATGGCAACTAGCAGCAGGCTTGAAGTATGTTTGACCAAATGAGAAGCGGGAGGTCAGTGTCAGACCTCCCGTCGTTCAGTCAACCTTTTATGAAGTACCCAATCCTCGAGATTGATCGGCCGGCGTCTCGGATGCTGCCCGGAGCTCCCCTTCCGGTTTCACGTCTACGTCTGAGTGATCAGTCGTTTTTGTCACCGTATCGCGCACCGCATCAAATCCCTCCCTCGCCTGTTGTTTTACCTTGTCGGCCAGGCCTGCGCTGGTCTTGCCCATATAGCGTTGCTCAGTCTCCGTCGAAGGCAATACCGCCCCCAACATCGCCCCTAACGCGATACCTGCAGCGGCTACCATCAGAGGCTGCTGCTTCAGCAACTGGCTGAATTGATTGCTCATCACTTGTGTACTGCGCACCAAACGGTCGCTGGCGTCATGAACGGCATGGCTGATGTTTTCGGTGGCAGCCTCCAGGTTGTCCCCCAGGCTCGCAGCTTTACCTTTGACGGCCTGGTACCCTTCCTTGAACGTGTCGGCGGTCTGGTGCAAATGGTCACGCGCGCTGTCGATGCCGTCGGCCAGCCCATCGGCCCATTCTCCGACTGTGTTCTGATCCGGGCCGGCGCGATAACCAGGGCGAGGGGTTGGCGGACGGTTCTGGCTCATCATCAACCACAACAATCCAACCGACGTCAGTACCGCAGGAAGGGGATTATTTCGAACGCTGGTGCCCAGGTTGGTCAGGAATGTCGTGCCGTTGCTCTGCATCAAAGACAACGCCTGATCGAACACCTGACCCGGCGTGAATTTGCTTTCTAGGGCATCAACGATGTTGCCGATACTCGCCCGCTGCGCATCGATTTCACGCTCGATAGCCTCTGGGCTTTTCTGCGACTCAGTTTCGAATTCACTGTTCATGAGACTTTCCTCCGCAGCGCTTCCTGGTCTTTGCTCAAGGCATCTAGCGTGCGATCAGGCTTGAAGTGGGACGGCTCGAATTGTTTTTTCCCGGACTGCAGCATGGCGAACCCTACGATCATCACCACGACACCGACAATCAGGGCTGCCAACCACGGGGCTAGGACAGTGCTCAGGCCATAGACGGCGGACATCAATAAGATGATGAACCCTGCCATCAGCACAATCACACCACCCGCGACACCGGCAATGCCTGCTTTGAGCGTCGTAAGGCTCGCCTGAAGCTCTGCTTTGGCCAAAGCGAGTTCCTTGGTGAACAGCGCAGGCACTTCACGGGATAGCTGCCGTATCAACCCGACGACCGAAGCGTCGGGATCAGGCACAGGCACTGGTCTTGAGCCCGGAAAATCTGGATCATCTCTGTTCATCACAGTGCTCCTTTGACGTTTGTTGAACCGGGTGTCGAGTTCGTTGCGAAGTCCAAAGGATGATCATGCTCATTCGGTGAAGGCGGGGTGATGCCAGTGGCCAGGCCGGGGCTTTGATCGGTGCGAGATGGAACGGAGGTTTCATAGGGTCGTTGAGCGCCAAAACCACCTGACGGAGGCATTGAGTTACCTGCTGCTGGATCGCTGGTATCAGTGAATGTCGCCGCAGGCGAGCTCCCTGCTTTCAGGAAGCGCGATAGACCAAAACCCAGCGCAACACTGCCGGCGATGAAGAGTGCAGGGTTGTTACGCGCGAGGTCGGCGGCGTCATGAAGCAGCTGTTCGGCACTTTTTCCACGCAGATTGCCCGCCAGGCCACTCATGGATTCAGCCATGTCTGCAAGGTAATCGGACATGCCGAGCGTGTCCTTGCTTTCGATCTCGGAAACGAAGGACTTCGCTCCTTGGGCCAGCGCCTCTATCTGGTCTGCTGCCGTGTCGCGGTATTGTCCAAACTGCGCGTCTGCTTGCTGCCTGGCGTCGCCAAGCGCCTCAGTAACGTTTTCTTTCAAGTGTTCGAAGTTCTGCTCTGTCCCTCCGGAGTTGGGTTTATCTGGCTGACTTCCGGTGGTGCTGTCTGAAGTATTCATGTCGTCCCTCGCCTTCTGGATGAAAAAGCGTTATCAGGGTTCGCCACGAAGTGCCCGCAGCCCCCCCTCATTTCAGATGACGGAGCAGCGTTATAGGGAGTTCCAATGAAATGATGAGCGATGCAACTTCTCCCTAGATGCCGAAGGATAGAAAGACTGCCCCATCAATCTGTACGCCTTTGGGTCATTTCGATGGAACATTGTTTACAACCCGTCCTCTATCGCAACACCAGCCGAACCTGAGGATGTCACCATGATTCACTCACTAACCGGTATGAAGCCAGGCGAGCGTTACGCCGTCGAAAGCCTCGAACGCACTCGTAATTTTTCAGGCTTCTTTCTCGATGGAAAGTATTACCTGGAGCCCGAGTTAATGACCGCCGTCGGGTGGCTGGAAGGTCAGCAATTTTTGTATGACGAACTTGACCCTTTAGGTGAACCAGTGTTTCCAAATCGGGTCGCTGGCACCATCGAAGACCTGACATTAACCTTGGCCGATGGTGCACGTCTGAAGTTGAACCAGGTGCGCTATACCGCCCAAGTGGATCCCCCCACACAAGGAATCAACGCCACCCCTGATCTTTACCGTCGCAAGGCGTCTGGGCCACTCTGCGACAAACTGGTGGTCATCACCGGGGCATCAAGCGGCATAGGTCGTGCGGCGGCACATGCGTTCGCCAGCGAGGGCGCCCGTCTGGTGCTTGGTGCTCGTGATGAAACGGCGCTTGCTGAAGTCGTCGAAGAATGTGTTTCACGCGGTGCGACGGCCCTGGCAGTTCGCACTGATGTGACAAACAGCGAACAGATGCGAACGTTGGCCGATCAGGCTGCCGCTTTTGGGGACGGTCGCATCGACATCTGGATCAACAATGCAGGTGTCGGTGCGGTGGGCAACTTCGAGGAAACACCTCTTGAGGCTCATGAGCAGGTGCTGCAAACGGATCTGCTCGGTTACCTGCGAGGAGCCTATGTGGCTTGGCCCTATTTCAAGGCGCAAAAACGGGGTATTTTGATCAATACCCTTTCACTCGGGAGCTGGGTCGCACACCCCTACGCAGCAGCTTACTCGGCCAGCAAATACGGTCTGCGGGGTTTGAGCGAAGCGTTACGTGGTGAGCTGAATGAGTATCCTGATATACATGTCTGCGATTTCTATCCAACCGTCATGGACACACCGGGATTTCGTGACGGGGGTAATTTCACCGGTCATGCCCTTAAGCCACCTCCACCCATTTATGATCCGCATCTCGTCGCCCAAGGTATGGTTGCCTGCGCGTTACGTCCAAGGCCGAGTACCACCGTGGGAGGAGCAGCCACGATGGCGCGACTAGCGCATTTTTTGGTGCCCGGCTTTCCCCTTCTATATGGATGGCTGACTCGTATGGGCCTGGAACACAGCCCACAGTCGGCATCGACATCAGGCAACCTTTTCGCGCCGCCAAGCGGTCAACGTCGCATTGAAGGTGGCTGGCGCGCAGCCAAGCGGAGACCTTCCATGCTATTGGCAGTCGGCGCAACGCTATTAATTGGCGGAGCTCTGTTTGCGCTTTATCGTCATGGACGGCGCGAACGTGCTCTCTACGAAAGAGCATGATTAGAGTCATGGAACCTGCTGGCATTATTTGAGAAACAGCAGGCCGCACGTTCACACCTGGATCCAATCGCGAGATGATTGGCTCACAAGCCTATGAGTCATCGGCATTTTGCGAGGATTTCCGAAATTCCAAGGTAAACAATCGACTCATCAAGTCTCGCGACATTTAGTGCTTCGCCCGATGTCTCCGAACGCAAAAACAGCTGGCAGGCATCCCTGACAGCTGGAGCGTTACTTACTTTTTGGAACCTCCAGTCATTACAGCCCCAAAAATCTGCTTGGCGGTTTGCACAATGACGCCAGCTTCATCCGGATCGCCTTGCAGCAAGGTCGAGGCAAATTTCTTCGCCTGCTCAAGTTTGATATGCGGCGGCAGTGGTGGGACATTCGGGTCAGTCTTGAATTCGATCAGATCCACTTCGGACTTTGCCACTGCCGCCAATATATGGCGACGGTAATCAACTCGGCCATGTTGCTCATCTGCATTGCGCCATCGCCGACCAGGGCAATCACTGTGCGTTTCGGGTGAGCGAATTTCGCTGCAATCGCATACGGCACGGCGGCGCCCATGGATGCCAGGCCGCCGGAAAGCGAACACATCATGCCGCGCCGAATCTTCAAGTCACGCGCGAACCAGTTAGCGCACGACCCTGAGTCGCTGGTGATGATGGCGTGTCCAGGAAGGCGTGGTGAGAGTTCGTAAACCACCCGTTGCGGGTTGATCGGATCAGCCTTGGCCAAGGCGCGTTTTTCCAACGTTTTCTCCCAGGTGGCGCGCCAGCCTTCGACCTTTTTACGCCACTTGCGTGGGGTCTTGTGTTCCAGCAATGGCAGCAGCGCCGCCAGGGTCTCGGCCGCATCGCCCACAAGGTTCACCTCCATCGGATAGCGCAGGCTCAACATGTCAGGTTGAAGATCAATCTGGACACCGCGCGCCTGGCCTTCTTTAGGCAGAAATTCGGAATAAGGGAAGCCTGAACCGATCATCAGCAAAGTGTCGCACTCAGTCATCAACTTGTAGCTGGGCTCGGTGCCGAACAGGCCGATGCTGCCGGTGACCCACGGTAAATCGTCGGGCAGTACCGCTTTACCGAGCAAGGCCTTGGCGACACCAGCGCCGAGCTTCTCGGCAACTGCAATGACTTGATCGGTCGCAGCCAACGCGCCAGCGCCAACGAGGATGGCGACTTTTTCGCCGGCATTCAGCACATCCGCTGCTCGCTGAAGATCCGCCTCATACGGAACAACCCTCGGTTTGCTATCACCGACGCCTGAATGAACGGTGCCGTGTTCCCTGGCGGGCGCCTTGTATTCGGCTTCCTGCAAGTCATTGGGCAAGATCAGCGCGGTCACCCGACGCTCGCTAATTGCGGTACGCACCGCCCGGTCGATCAAGTGCCGGACTTGCGATGGCGTCGAGGCTTGTTGCACGAATGCACCAGCTACATCCTTGAACATAGACAGCAAATCCAACTCTTGCTGATAGTGGCCCCCAAGTGCTGCACGCGCTTCCTGGCCGACGATGGCCAACACCGGCATGTGATCCATTCGCGCATCGTAAAGCCCCGTGATTAAATGCGAAGCGCCGGGGCCAGAGGTCGCAATGCATACGCCCAGCTCTCCCGTGAACTTGGCGTGAGCGGAGGCCATGAACGCAGCCATTTCTTCATGCCGTGCCTGAACGAATTCGATTTTGCCTTGGGCACGACTCAGCGCCCCAAAAACACCGTTGATACCGTCCCCCGGATAACCAAAAATCCGCGTTACGCCCCATTGGCTGAGTCGCTCAACCAGAAAATTGCTGACTGTCGTTGTCATTAATCCTCGCCTTTCGCCTATGCGTAGAGTCGCTGCTGGAACGACAGGTGAAGCTCAGCCAACCTTGTCGTTGTCCTGTTCGGGCGTTTCAATGCCAAGCTCTTCTTCGGGGGCTTCGTGCGGGTAACCAGGTAACCCCCGGGCCTCATTCGGCCCTTGACGATGGCCTGGCGAATTCCTTTTCTTATCCCTATCCGTGGTGGCATTCGGATCTTCATTACGGCCAGCCTGGCCTAGCACGCAGCCGTCGTCATTGGGGTTGTCCAGATCCTTGATGGGTTTGTCCTGAGTAGTAGATGGGGTTTTCATAGATGCCTCCAATGCAAGGTTATGAGACTCTTTGGAGACACGTTCGGCGCCAGAGTGCAGCTCAATCAGCAGTAGCTTGATAGCATTGCTTCATCTGGTGCATGACGGACGCGGTTTCGCTTGCGTGCCGGATTTTGCGGTCAAGGATGCCCTGGCTGATGGGAGCCTCAGATCTGTGTTGGATTCGTACATGACCCGCACCACTGTTTTCCAGATTCTTTGGCCTAGCAGTAAGCAAATGTCTCCGAAGGTGAGAGCGTTTGTAGACTTCTTTGTAGACTTCTTTGTAGAGCTCGGAAATCACCTCGTAACGAGTGAAACGTGAAACGTGAAACGTGAAAAATGATTCGCCCCTCCCCTGGGCTATCAAGCGGTTGAGTAGGATGCTGACAAGGTGCATGTCGTAGGTTTTTAGTATTTGCTGATGCCGGTTTCGACCGGGAAGATCGTGACCTAAAGTAATCCATCCAGCTTTTTTGACGGACTTCTGGTTGCTCTAAAATCAAAAGCCAGCCGCGACTACGTCGCAAAAAAACGATCCATCCTTGCCCTGCGGGCAAAGCCGCCTTCCGCCCTTCCCTGCCATTTACTTCCTTTTAAATTTCCTGAGACAACGACAGAGGCAAAAGCAACGGCGAAGCAATCGAGTCGATTGCCCTAAAGCCGTTGGCTATTGGAAAAAGCGGTGTGATGAAGATCCCTGCTTTTTGTTTGGAATCAAATATAATAACTCCGTCGCTTTTTTTTGATTTCAAGGGGGCTCGCAAACTATTTTTTCAGGGGCATGGCTTCTAAGCCTCCCCTAACAGTTCGTGACCTTCACCCTGCTCTCAACGATCTCGCTAGCCGTGGAGGCTCTGTATCGATTTGAACAGGCGTTTTGGCTACGTGCTCACGCCAAGAGCGGTTTGTCCTCACGCCAGACGCGAGCTAGCGCTTCATCGGCTTTTCGCTGAAGGTCGGATCGGCTATGAACAAGATCAGTTCTCCTAGCGGACGGTTTGAGCTGTTCAACGTCCGAATCGACATTCAGCAGTATTGCCGAGAGGCTTGCGTACATGGTTAAGACGGCGGCGACCACATCACAGTGCAAGAATGGCTTCACACAGGGTAAGCCTGTCTCCGCAAGTTCGATGCCTTGAAGGCAGCATCTCGCAGCAGCGAGTGCACCTAAGGTAATTTCCAGTGTTCGCTGTTGACTGTGACCTTGAGAGTCAACCGCAGGCTCTTTGATAAAAGCACTGAACGTTCGAATATCGTTGTCGGCGTGGGCCTTCATGACGTCCATCAGTTGCTCCACCTCATAGATGGTCTTTTTCCGCTCGTCCTCCAGGTTACAGGCAGCAGATTTTCGTAGCGCCATGAGGAGAAGCGCAAGCCCGAAGCTGGCACAGACGCATAACGTGGCACCGCAGCTTGGTACCGAAGTATCGGCCGCAATTTTGTCTCGAAAAGACTCGAGGCTTGATGACCAAATGCTCATCCGCAGCACATCCTTTAAGGCAGGGTATGACTAATTGGGTAGTCGCTCTTCATCTACTGGGCCCGGCGTAACCCTGTCTCTGTCACCCGCCGGTTCCTCTTCCCTACTGACGTGCTCTTCGTCCGTCCCCTCACCGAAGTCCTGCTCATTCAACTGATCTCGGTAGTTCTTCTCTGGTTCGTTGTCTCGCCCTGCTTTATGAGGATACCGACCTGCTGACATAGGCATGACAGCAGGTCAGCTGTTATCACCGTTCTCCGCGCGTCCCGCCATGACTATGTTGCCCGCCGATTCGAGCTTTCTCAGCCTTGTCAGTTGCGACATTGGCATTAGGCTCGCTTTTGCGCCCCGCCTCTTTGACTTTTTGAGGGTCATCGGAAAAGCCGTGATGCGGTTCTTGTCGTTTGGTCATGGCTGATCTCCTTAAAGCAAAAAATAGTTACCTTCATTTGAGGCGGCACCATAAGCCTTCGCCCAGTTGACACGACCAACGGGAATTAGCCGCCGCCATAATGAAAAAAGCCTCTTCAAATGCGACTACTGCGGCTCAATCAACGCGGTCATTGTTCTGTTTCGGTGTTTCAATAACCGTTTCCGTTTCACCGTTCGGTTGCCGCGCAGGCGGTATCGAGGGTGCCTGATCATTTTCTGAGTCACTTGGGTAGCCGGGCAAGCCGCGCGCATCTTCCGGAGTCAGAACATTGCCCGCAGAGTCGCTTTCGTGATCCCAGTCGGTAGTCGCATTTGGATCTTCGTCGCGACCGGCAGTGCCCAAAATGCAGCCATCATCATTCGGATGGCTCGAGTCATTTTCTGGCAAATTTTGAGTGCTGGTTGAATGCGGTTTCATAGGGGGGCTCCAATGCGGAGTAGTGGGTCTTCTTTGGAGTAACCCAGTGCATCCAAGTGCAGCGCAAGGGACAAACGGTGTGGGTATCCGCTTCAGTACCCACCGGAACTGAAGAACACAGAGCCAAATGCCCATTTCAGCCTGTCGAAGACATAAGAGTGGGAAAAAGGATTTTTTCGGCGCTTCACTCGCTGCCTGATTATCAGATCACTTTAAGAAAGGGTCGGCCATGGATCTCGTATTTCTCGGTACTTCAGCAGGCGTTCCGACCCGAAATCGAAATGTGAGCGGCACCGCTTTGCTCGAGTCCGCAGGCAGAGGTTGGTATCTGATCGATTGTGGTGAAGCCACTCAGCATCAACTGTTGCGTACTCCATTGTCTTTACACGAGCTTCGAGGATGCTTCATCACGCACGTTCACGGCGATCATTGCTTCGGCCTACCCGGCTTGCTGGCCAGCGCCGCCATGTCGGGACGTCTCGAACCACTACATATAGTGTTGCCGGTTGCCCTACATGCCTGGTTGCGTCTAAGCGTGACTGTAAGTGAGTCCTACCTACCCTTCGAGTTGCATCTGCATGCGAGCGAAACCTTTGAGGGCTGGCGAAATGGCAATGTTCAAGTCAACACCGTTGTCCTCTCCCACCGAGTCCCATGTCATGGCTATATATTTTCCGAGGCCACCCCTGACCCACGATTGGATGTGCAACGCCTCGAGACAGATGGTGTCCCCCGAGGCCCTCTTTGGGGAGAGCTGGCGCATGGACATGATGTTGAGCATGCTGGACAGATATTTCGTTCCAATCGTTATTTACGGCCTGCCCGACCAGACCAGCGCATCATCATTTGCGGCGATAACGATTCCCCCGAACTATTGACGGAGGTGGCGCCTGGCACAAACGTGCTCGTGCACGAGGCGACCTTCACTCAGCCTTTAATCGATCGCACGCGGACGACTTATGGACACAGTAGTGCCGCTGCTGTGGCGCGTTTTGCTGAGTCGGCACGCATCCCAAATCTAGTGCTTACCCACTTCAGCGCGCGCTATCAATCCAACCCCAAACTTAGCCCGTCCATTGATGATGTCCGCGAGGAAGCAGCGGCACACTTCACCGGCGAGTTGATCCTGGCGGATGACCTGCAACGCTACCACCTGGGTCGGGACGGTCGCCTGAAGCCTGCCATCGGCCGCTTGTCGCGATGCTGATTACTATTTGTAATCAGCGCCGCGCTTGCAAATCAAAATGAGGGGCCGTGCAATGAAGTGGAGCTCAAGCCTTCCGCCGGCACCCCGACCCCAGCCGAGCCCTGAGCGCTTTTGCTGAAGCAGTATGGAAGCAAAAAGCGGGTGAAATTCATCGAACGATAACCGCGTGCTCGTGCTCGTGCTCGCATTCACTGATGAGTCCAACCGAATTACGTTCCAGTCTCGGCCCTGAGAGATAGAGCCGCAATCTGCTGTCATAAATTGTCTCAGCTGAACCTTGCGCTGGTATTGAAATCGTCGTGCCTTGGCGGTACTTGTAGGACACCATTCGTTAGCAGGAAGCGCACCATGGGGCCCAGATTCAGAGTGATTGAAACCACCAGACTAGAGGATGGCAACAAGCGATATAGGGTTGTAGATCTGGTTGAGGGAGGCTCAGCGAGCAAACACGGTGTGTTTGAGGTTAGAGCTGAGGCAGAGACTGTTTGCTCGACATTGAACACCGAGCATAAATGGCCGACTGAGATAGGGATGCGTCGTGCCGCACCGGTTAGCTCTCAATGATCTACACGATTATCGAACCTGCTTTCCAACTCTATTACCCGGGGGCGCAGACGAATGCCTCCAGGTCTCCGAGAGCTTATTACCTCATTACGTGGCCTCGTCCTCCTAGAGGCAGAAAGGCTCTCTGAGAACTCAACATGCTGAAGACGTTTGACACGAACTCTGCTACCTCATGCAACAGATAACGCGTCAAGTCGCTGATTTGAAGCAATGAAAGTCCGCCAACAAAAAGGCCCTCGAAGGGCCCTTTTGTACTCAAATCAACTTACTTGGCCAGCCAAGACTCTACGGTGTCGGAGCCATACTGAGTTTTCCATTCCTTCAGTGTTTTGTGATTGCCGCCTTTGGTTTCTACGACTTCGCCGGACTCAGGATTCTTGTAAACCTTCACCTGGCGAGGCTTGCGAGTGCTGCTCTTCGACTCAGCAGTGGGTGCGCGACGACCTGCCTTTGGATCAAGTAGGTTGACGATGTCTTTTAAGCTGAAGCCGTACTTCGCCAATAAGGCACGGAGCTTTGTTTCGAATTCGATTTCAGCCTTCAAGCCCGCGTCACCTTTGAGGGCTTCGAGTGCTTGAAGCTGTTCAGCTAGGTGTTTTTCGAGCTGACGGAACTCTGCGAGCTTGGACATGGGAAATCTCTCCGTGATTGTTATTCTAACGTTACACCAAAAACTCCAATTTGCATGAAGCGAGGTGCGTTTACTTTACTCATTAAGTCGTCTCCGTTGCAGGATTCGCACTTGAGCAAACGTCCATTAATAGACATTTGGCGACGAGTGAAGGTTCGTAATATCGCAACAGAACATTGGTGTGATGGCGCCGCATCTGACTCTGATTTGCGGAACGGAATTGTCAGCGGTGGTGTCGTTTGTATTAGACACCTTGGTGTCGAAATCCCGTTCAGATAAAGAGGTAGTTTTCATGAACAATATCATCTACATCGTTGGGGCAGTGGTGATCGTCCTAGTCATCCTGTCGTTTGTCGGCCTTGTATAGCCTACCCCAGCTGAAACCCATTCTGGTGACGCCGCTAGCGGTTCAGTCCGAGCTAAACCACGGTACTCAGAGGAGTTTCAGACATGTATCCGACGACTCCTGACGGTCGCTACTTTGTGGTCAAAGGACAGCTGTGGCGTTGCACCAACCCATCGTTAAATGAAGATGTGCGACAGCGTCTTGTCGACGAACTCATGGAAGCGCGACGTGAGGTAAAGGCAGCGAAAGCCTCCGGCGATCCTGGGCAGCTAAAGTTGGCCAGGGCGAGCGTCCAAACAACTAAGGTGGCGCTCGGGGAGCGCGGGCCGGTTTGGTGGGACGACGGTAGCCCTGACTTCAATACATGTCAGGTCGCCAATACACCCTATGCCGACTGGTATCCCCCGGTGTCAGGATAGTTGTCGCCTCTCCGGTTTTTCCTGAAAAAGCATATCGGGGGCGGAAAGAGACTGGTCGTGCCGTACTATTCACCAGAACGCAGAGCCGCAGTAGTCAAAATACTGCTTCCCCCACTGAGCCTGTCGATGGCCGAGGTTTCGCGGCGCGAAGGGGTCAGCGAAATGTCTTTGTCCAACTGGCGCAAACAGCTCAGTTCTGAAGGAAGTGCAGTGTTCGAAAACAAGCCGTTGGCCGAGAACTGGTCAGCCGAAACCAAGTTTGCTGTCGTCCTTGAAACGGCCGGTTTGTCCGAGATCGACCTGGGCAAGTATTGCCGCCGCAAAGGCCTTTACACCGAGCAAATCACTGCCTGGCGACAAGCCTTTATCGCCGGCCAGAAGTCGGTAAAAGCCCAGCAAAAAGAAGACCGGGAACAGACTCGCAAAGAAAAGAAATGCATCCAGGAACTTGAGCGCGAACTGCGCCGAAAAGACGAGGCGCTCGCTGAAACAGCTGCGTTGTTGGTGCTGCAAAAAAGCTCAACGGTAACTGATCCATAAACCCCACCTATCCAAACAGGCGGCGTCTGAGGTGGGGAGGAATCAAATCATGCTGGCGCGGAGGCCATTCGCGGCGCAGCTACTTCATTTTTTGTGGCTTGATATCCACCACCGTGCCCGCTTGTACGTTTTTGATCGGTGAAAGCAAGTGCGGCGAAATATTCCAGCGTTGGCTGGTGTCGGTTACCACTGTGACGGTCTTGCGGTTGAACTTCATGACGGTACCGGACAGGCGCTCACCACTGGGTGAGTCGAAGCTTACCCGTGCTCCTGGATGGAACTGCATCATCGATTTATGAGCTTCCAACGACTCCAGCATCTTCAGCCGTTCGATAATGTGATGATTCAATGTCACTAACTCATCGACACTCAGATGATCAATATTGATACTCATGATGCCCTCCAATTCCAGGGTAGTAGCGCTTCAACGTCTTCAACCGACTCAGCCTGCGGTAATCGCTCCAGTACATGGCGCAGCCACGTATAGGGCTCCTGGCCGTTTGCCTTGGCGGTCTCGACCAGACTGTAAATCTGCGCACTGGCTGCGGCGCCCTTGAGCGTATCGCTGAATAGCCATGCTTTGCGACCGATCACAAACGGTTTGATTGCTCTTTCGGCGGCATTGTTGTCGATCGGTAAAAAGCCAGCCTCTATATAACGCTCCAGCCGGCTCCAGTTACTGGCCAAATAACCCACGGCCTTGCCCAAGGCACTTTGTGATGTGACCTGGGGATGAGTTTTCTCCAGCCAGTTTTTTAACTGGCTGAGCACCGGCAAGCTCTGTTCCTGGCGACCGGCAAAACGCTGTTCATCGGTCATCTCTTTCAACCCACGCTCGATGCCGTACAACTTGTTGATCATCGCCAGCGCAACATCGGCTCGACCGGTTTTGCCCTTGGGCTGCACTTTTTGCGCATCGACAAACTTGCGCCGTACATGGGCCATGCAGGCCAAACGCTCGATACCCGGCTGCGCGCCAAAAGCGTTATAGCCGGCGTAATCATCGGTCATCAGATAGCCGCGATAGTCGGCGAGCAGCCGCAACGGCACCTCCTGCGCTCGGATGGTGGTGTAGTCAAACAGGATGACTGGGCGCTCCGGTGGGCCACTGGCTTGTACCCACATCCAGGATTGGCTGGTCGGGTCTCGGTCTGGCTCTTTCAGCACCTGCACTCGCGTTTCATCGCAGTGAACAATCGGACTCTCCAGTAACCGATCACGCATCAGATTCAGCAGTGGCTGGAAGTGTTCGCAGCACTGGATCACCCAGCGCGCCAAGGTATGACGCGGAATATCGACACCGTGACGAGCGAGGACTTTTTCGAAACGGTGCAGCGGCAGGCCATCGACGTACTTGGTGGTCAGCAGCATCGCCAATACGCTGGGGCTGGCCATGCTTTTTTCGATCAGTTGCGCGGGTTTGTCGGCGGTGACCGGTGCTGTTTCGCAGCCTCGGCAGCCGTAGACCTTGCGGATATGTTTGATCACCCGGATCTGCATCGGCACGATCTCCAGCTGTTCGCTGGTTTCTTCACCGATGGCGTGTTTGCGGCAACCGCAAGCGCAGGTCAGTTCGTGCTCGGAGAGTTCGTGGATGACCTCGATGCATGGCAAGTCAGCCGACAGTGGCTTGCGTTTGCCACGGCGCTTGGTCGGGGCGACAACTTCTCCGTCAGCTTCAACGGGCGCTGGCGTGTCGATACTTTCGGCTTCATTAAACAGCAGCAGTTGTGGCGTCGCCGGATCAGCGGTTTGCTCTGACTTGCGCCCGAACAGGCGCTGACGAAGTAGCGCATTCTCTTCTTCAAGAAGAACGACCTTCGACTGCATCTGAGCAAGTAATTGCTTGAGCGCAGCCAGGTCATCGGGAAGGTTGTCGGGCATGGAAATCATGGCCCGGATTATACCCAATCAAGCAACGAATCGCGGCGTCAAAACCTGATGAGGACGATTGCGCCAGAGATCAAAACCGTCGAGCAGCCAGTTCAGTTCCTGAACCGTCAGCACGATGGCTTCGTCGGTGGCATCGGGCGAGGTTTTGAAACGCTCAGACTCCAGGCGCTTGAGCCAAAGGCAGAAGCCGTTGCGCTCCCAATAAAGGATTTTCACTCGATTACGAGGGCGATTCAGAAAGACGAAAAGCACGGGGTCGAATACCGCTACCTTGATATCCAGCTCGACCAGGGCCGCGAGGCCGTCGATGGATTTTCGGAAGTCCACGGGCTTGGGGTATAGGTACACTTTTTCGACTTCGGCGTCGGGACGCATCATGACGGACTGGCTCCAGAAAGAAATCGGGAGCACAGCATCGGACATCAGGTTTCGGCTTGGAATGTGGGCTTCATGGAGCGCTTACCCAAAATCGGCCACCGCAACCATTCAAACCGGATGAAAAAATAACTCTATAAATCATTAGCTTATCTAACTTTGCACTTTTCGTATTTTAGTTCGGTGGTTCTCTTGTACTCATGAAAAACGAAGCTCATGAACACAAACCGGCGCAGCGAACTTCGCCTACGGGGCATCGAAGGACTCTATAGATCTCAGAAATCACCTGCATCGTTGCGTCTTCGATCGTTCCTTCATTACGGCATAAAACCCAGCCGTGATCTGCAATCGCTCGCTCGAACGCCTTGGTACAAGCAACTTGTTCTTCCAGCGTATGGATCACGGTACTGCTCAGCCCACGCCGTCGTGCCGCTGCCCTCGCCCATGAAACATCAGGGGCGGTGACAACCCCGACATGCAGGTCTGGCACTCGCACATTTCGATCAATGTTCAACTGTAGAATCTCTGCAAACGGGACTATCCGGCGAAACGCGGCATCAGACGGGTACCAGCGATCGATCAAGATGATGCTGTCTGGTGGCTGTTTAGACAGCACGTGCCGGGAAATCCAGGTACGGCTATCAGCAAAGCGCTCACAAACCTCCAACTCCAAATCCCGGGTGGGATTTCTGACGAGTTTGTTAACGAGGGTCATTGTTTCACCCCTAAAGGGATCGCTTTTTCTCTCGCAAAGTCGGATCACCTTTTTGTTGTCTGCCCTCAGTACTTTCGTAACGGCTTCCAACAGTGTGGTTTTGCCGGCTCCTTTGGGCCCATCTAGAGAAACAAACAGCGGACGATTCATTCTTCACATAACGATTGATATACGGTTTTTTTGCCCGGTTCGTTCGCTGGAACCGCTTGGCGCGACTACGCGAATCGAGTGGAGGGTGCTTATAAACAGACATTGACGAACACTCTAACCTGATTTCTGACTGAAAGGTTTCAGAATCCAGGGTTACAGCCCCTTATGAACATCGGTCATCGCCCATCTGTTCAATTATGTGTCAGGGTGGAACTTCTCCACAGGAACATTTAGTGGCGCTCTACTTGACGGAGGCAACAGCTCGGCCCCAGGCACGTTCGTCTAGAACCCTGAAACGGAGAAGCCAACGTAAGCACCTTGAAACCTCACCCCGCACTGGACAACGGTATCTAACTTGCCGCCGCGAATTTCACAGGCGGCACCCTGCAATGCCTGTGTGCGACCGACAAGGTCGAGGTCAACATCGACGCACAAACCCTGCATAACCACGCGTGCGGCTGCAGCAAATGCTGGAAACCACAAAACGCGACATTCGCCGTCATCGCCGTGGTGCCTCGAGATAAGGTCAGCGTCATTGCCCACGGCGAAAAACTGGAAATTGTCGACGAAACCGCCACCATCCAGCGGCACGCCTGCAAGCAGTGCCACGCCCATCTCTTCGCAAAAAACAACGATATGCGCCCCCTACCTTGCCTAATTCCTGAGGTTTGAGTCCATTGCAGCTCAACAGCGCGGACGTAAACACCAGAATCACCGAATCGCCTAAAAGCGACTTTGCAATCATCCGCACAACCAACCCGGCTCGTTGGGGCTGTGACGTTCACGTCACCATTGCAGGATGATCAACACCATGAAATCAGGCTAATCCCGGCACCATCAAACGCCTACCGAATGCTCCAATCGTCCAATGAGATCAATGACGGCTTGGGTCTCTACACAGTGCAAGCGAACCGCTTGTAAAACACAAAAGGGGATACCTTGGTCGTGGAGGCCTGGCGCCGCGTGAAGGCCGCCCTATCGTTGCCCAAATATCTGTTTGAACAGTCTCGACGGGGTCATATTTTTTGATTGATGAGTCCATACCCACCTCAAGGGGCTTCAATTATCCAATGATGATCCTGTGGAGCTATGTGATTGCAGCAAGAGTCCGAACGCCAGTTTCAATTCACTCGGTTGCGCCCGCTGCGCTTGGCTTGGTAGAGGGCATCATCGGCACGAATCAGAAGGCTTTCCACATCGTCACCTGCTTTGGCGAGGGCGACACCAAAGGACGCAGTTACAGTGTCTAGCACCTCATTCGTGCCACGAACCTTGATCCGCAGTGCCTGAATTTTTAAGCGCAGCTGCTCAGCAAATGTATGAGCACTGGTGAGATCAAAACACTCGTGCAGGACTACACAGAACTCTTCGCCACCATAGCGTGCCGCCAAGGCCTGAGGCGGGATTGAGTTCCGTAACACCTGACCAACATGCTCAAGTACCCGGTCGCCCAAAGGATGGCCATACCGGTCATTGAACTGCTTGAAATGATCGATATCCAGCATGACCAATGCCACCCCGTGAGGCGTGTTGATCAATGCATGCTCCAGCAAGCGAGTGAAGGTAGCTCGGTTCAACACCTTAGTCAGCCCATCCAAAGATGCCGCCAGCTGGGCTCGCTCGAGCTTGTCTCTCAGACTCTTAATTTCATTTTGCGCTGTGTGCAGCTGGGAGAGGAAAAGCTCTTGCTGATCCTGCATGACCTGGGTGCTCTGTTGCAGCTCGCTCAGAATGGCAGGCAACCTCTTGTCGACCGGCTCCGCGAGCATTTCCATGCAATGACCAAGACTGGCTTGAAAGTTGGCACTGCCATTCACGCTACGCGAGACATTACGCTCCATGTCGTCAACCAGATTGATCGCTTGTTGTTGCCCTGCGCGCGCCTCCTCCAATTCGTTACGAATGATGTAGTCGCGGAAAAGCTTCGTAGCGGATTCTGGAGGGAAACAGTCGAAGTCTTTGACCACCCTGTCCAGATGGCGATTAAGCTCTGGCTCCTGACCTTTGCTGTAGGTGTACCAGAGAGCATAGTGCACGGGATTTGGTGGAATGTTGTGACGCACCATCAGTGGTACGGCCTGCTTCAGCAGAGCCGCCGCCTCGCGGGAGTCCTCTGGATACAGCGCTAGGGCAGTCGCACGCGTCTCTGATTGGCTCATAACGTCACTGTGGTTGGTTTTTATTGGCATATATGAATTCGGGGGGCAGCATATCCTTACGTACACCAAGCAGCCATACATAAGTTCATCTGCAAGATGTCCAGCGAGGCGACTGCGAGCGCGGACTATCCATCACCGTTATGCCTCTGGATAGCACCCAACTGACTTGTGAATACCATTTTTAGCCTTGTAACTAGCATAGTTAGCAAGGCGTGATAGTCGGAAACTCACGATCAAGGAGATATGGCTTTCAATCACCTTTATCACATTGCCATTCTTATGCGTTCAAGCCGATCCAGCCAGGGATACCCGCGTAGAGGCCAACCCCAATGATCAGCACCCTGAAAATCGAAAAAGGGTCGTAGCTTTGTACTCTCTCACTGCCTGCGTTCCCGTCGATTACGGAATCATCCCAGGCATGTTCCCAATTTGACACGATCGCCGTGTTGGAAGAAATTGATGATCCGCCTCCTCTCTTCGACCTTAAATCCTTTGGCTGTATCTGCAGCCCAAATTTTCGACACGATCGATTGGATGTTCCCCAACCGGCCACTGGCCCAGTCGATTACTGGGTGCCTGGTTTCCTAATAGGAGTGACAAATTGCTGAATCGGCCCGACAAAGATGCGCTACGTGCGATGCTGGAATCGCAAGTACAAGAAAAGCTACAGCACGACCCTGATGCGGTAACGACTTATGCAGCACAGCCTGAACCCGAACGAAAGCCATACACCAGTAAACCCACGGTTCAGGACAAGGCATTTCACAGGGAACTCGATCAGATGCGTGCGGATGCTGAAGCCGGAGTGATACATAAATCAGTGCGCGAGCCAATGGACGATGGTGAGTCTAGCCTTGCGCTCAATGATTACCCTGGCTTGAAAGAGGCAGGCTCTGCATCAAATCAGTGGTGATGTTTAGCGCCTGTGCTGCGGTAATCGGCGCCTAGCCGCCCTCCTCTTATGCAAGCTGTCGACGCATGGTCAGGATGGCTGGAAGCGCTCGCGGCGGGTCTACTTACGCTTGCCGGCATACTCGGCATCGGCGAAGGACATCTGTTTCATCTGGGCTCAACCGTTCTGTTCATGTGAGAAGCGTATTTCACCAAACCTGGAAGTCTTTTTCAGAGTTTCTCTTAGACTGCCTAATGAACTCCGCAGTAGGCTCTATTCTCATGCGAGTGAAGACTCCACATTCAGCAAAACGCATTGGGGCGGTGACAAAACCGACCCAACGCCATACGACCCGATACAGTTGCCGCGCATCGACTAGCGCAACGTGTTCAAGCACACCACCTTGGGCTGAGTCATTTCCTCATAGGCAAATCGCACGCCTTCCCGGCCCAGGCTACCGTACTTCGAACCGCCAAACGGCATCGCATCGAAGCGGTAGTCGGAAGAGTCGTTGATCATTACCCCTCCGGCTTCGATCCTTCGTGCGGCGCTCATCGCCGTTGCCAGATCATTGGTGAAGATCCCCGCATGCAGGCTGTATTCGGGTTCATTGGCCAAATCGATGGCTTCGTCGAAAGACTCAAAGCACTGCAATACCACCACCGGAGCGAAGACTTCATTGCGCCAGAGTCGACTGGCGTGATCGACATTTTCCAATACGGTGGCGGCATAGCACGATCCTTCACGCCGATGGCCACAGAGCAACGTGGCGCCCTCTTGCATGGCGTCGTTCACCACTTGCTCGGCATTCTGCGCGGCTTGCGCAGTAATCATGGGGCCGATATCGGTATCGGCCAGTAATGGATTGCCGACCACAAGCGCACGGGCTCGACTGACAAAACGCTCTCGGAACGCTTCATAAATCGACGCCTGAATCAGCAAGCGCTGGGTGCCTACGCAGTTCTGCCCCGCGGCCCAAAACGCTCCGGACACACAACTCTCGACAGCCGCCTCAAGGTCGCAATCGCCCATGACGATTACCGGCGCATTGCCGCCCAGATCCATAGCCAGTTTCTTCAACCCAGCCGTGCGGGCGATCTGCTCTGCGGTGACGAAACCGCCGGTGAAGGAAATCATCCGTACCTCACGGGCGGCGACTAACGCCTTGCCCAGTTCCGCGCCGCCGGTGGCCACTGTAACCACTGATTCAGGCAAGCCCGCTGCGACCAGATAAGACACCAGTTTAATCGCCGACAATGGCGCGAGCTCGGATGGTTTGAGAATCACCGCGTTACCGCCCGCAATGGCCGGTCCGAGTTTATGCGCCACCAGGTTCAACGGATCGTTGTACGGCGTGATCGCAACAATAAGACCCAGAGGTTCACGGGAAAACCAGCCCTGACGCGATTCGGAACCTTCATAAGCGTCAAAAGGCACCACCTCCCCGGCGTTGCGCCTGGCCTCCTCGGCCGACAGCTTGAGGGTGTTGACGCAACGCTTGACCTCCTTTTCCGCCTGTTTGAGGGTCTTCCCGGCCTCGTCGACGATCAGCCTGGCAAACACATCGGCATCACGTTCGATGTTGATTGCGGCTTGCTCCAGAATTCGAGCCCGACGATGACGCGCTAACGCGGCGCACGCTAGTGCACCGCTGCGTCCCGTCTCCAACAACTGCGGAACTTGCGACGCACAGACATTTGTTACGCTGCCGATGACGGAACCGTCATAGGCGTTAAAGACTTCAATGGGCGGCTCCATGACATTTAGAACCAGGCGCGATAATTTCACAGGCGTTACTCCTGGTTGCGTGCAATGGATTGATGAATGCTGATGATGTCGGAGAGCAGCGCAAACGCCGTTTCCGTACGCCCGGCTCCCGGCCCCGAAATTGTCACCGCACCGAGCAGTTCGCTGGTAAACGACACCGCATTGGTCGCACCGCCAACACTGGCCAGCGGATGGTCATTGTTCAACAGCCGCGGTTCGACATTGGCACTGATCGAGCCGTCGGCATGGCGCACTGCCGACCCGATCAGCTTCCAGCGAGCGCCGTCCTGCCGGGCTTTTTCGATGTCGCCAAGGCTGAGGGATGAAATGCCGCTGCACGTGACGTCGCTGACAGTGAGCTTGGCATCCAGCAGTTCGTTGGCCAGGATCACCACCTTGAGGCGCACGTCATGCCCCTCGACATCGGCTGTCGGGTCGGCTTCGGCGTAGCCCAGTTCCTGAGCCTTGACGACGGCCTCGGCAAACCTAAGGCCGCCTTCCATACTGGTGAGCACGAAGTTGGACGTGCCATTGAGAATGCCTTCAAAACCGACAATGGAACTACCGGCCAGCGCCTGCTTGGCCAGACGAATGACTGGCGTGCCACTCATCACCGAACCTTCGTACTCAAACGCGACGTTGTTGCGTCGAGCCAGTGATTTGAGCTCGCTACCGTGCAAGGCAATGGGTCCCTTGTTGGTGGTGACGACATGCTGGCCACCCTCTAGCGCCCAACGGCAGAACGAAGTTGCCGGCTCACCGTCTACCGGGTTGGTAAAGGTGGCTTCAACAATGATGTCCGCTCCGGAATCCTTGATCACCGCTTCATTGAGGGCTATGACATCGCCACCCGACAGTTGCGCCATTGCACCTTTGACTGCCGGTAATTGGGCAAGCACATTGGCGTCCAGCCCTTCGCGGCCAATCACCGAACCAAGAAACAAGTCAGTCACACCGACAATTTTCAGGGTGAAACCCAATTCTGTCTTCCACTGTTCGTTACGTTCGGCAATCAGTTGAGCCAACGCCCGGTTAACACCGCCAAATCCAACCAGCGCCAATTTGTATTCAGTCATTTTGTTATGCCCCTGATCCAGGTGATGGGTTGTTGAGTACTAGGTTAGGGGTGAGGCCAGGGCAGTGAAATAGGCCAATTTGCTCTATTTTGTGGGCGTTTTGACCAGAGTCAGAGCAAAGCTTCAGGCGTAAAAAAAGCCAATACAGGTTGGCTTTTGGCTGCACTAAAAACGGCTACACGACAGACGACAATACGAAGGAAGTCACCGTGTTTTCCACGCCGGGCAATGCGGCAATTTCGGTCCAAACCTTGTGCACCCGCTGTGGGCTAGCCGCGCCGACCCGCAGCATCAGGTCGAACTCGCCGCTCATCACATCGCACTGGAGGACTTCTGGAATTTCCCGCAGCGCTTGCAGTACATCTGCGCCACGCATCCGGTCGTAGCGGTAAACGAAAATCACAGCGTTGATGTTCGAAGCGGCTTGTCGTCCCTCCCCGGTTTTCACCGTATATCCCTGTATTACCCCGTCGCGTTCAAGTCGTTCGATGCGCTGACGTACCGCATTGCGTGACAGGTTGACCTTGGCTGCCAGCTCGGCATGTGCAGCCCTGGCATTGAGCTGTAGTTCCGCGATGATGTGTTCATCGAGAGGGTCCAGAATTCGCTTCACTTGGCCTCCTGTTTCCGCGCCATCACAGCGCGCCGAGCAGCTCATGGATGGTGTCTAGGTCGTCCGGCTCAATCCGGTAAACCTGCGCCTGCCCTTGCGTCGCGACCCCAGGTTGCGGCCTCGCGACACTGATGCCCAACTCGCCAAGCAGTGCCGCCGACTTGACCGGTGAGATTTCCCCCAGAGTCACCATTGGCGCCACCAGGCTTCGACGATACAACCTGGCGGCGAGGACGCCGGTGGCAGTATGCGGATCAATCACGTATCCGGTGTCGCGATACAGCGAAGTAATCTCCGTCAGCGTCTGCTCATCACTGACCGCGTAGGAGTCGATGATCATCCGCGCCTGCAACCAGAACTCGTTGGCAATGACGATCTCGCCGCTGGACTCGAACCCCTCCATCAGGGCACACACCGCCTGGTCGTCACGCCCGTATAACTCCCAAAGGAACCGTTCCAGATTGGAAAAAATCGACAGGTCCATGGCCGGTGACAACGTCTTGTTGGCTCGTGACCTGCTGTAGTAGTTCTTCTGAAACAACTGATGCAACGCATCATTCTGGTTGGTTGCAACAATCATCTGGGTAATCGGCAGGCCCATTTTTTGTGCGATGTAGCCTGCATACACCTCGGCAAAACTCGCCGCTGGTACGCTGAAACCGATCGGACGTTGACCACCGCCCAGTTGCAACACGGCGTGGAAGTAAAACACCAGTTGCGCCAACACACTGACCCAATTACTGGAGTTGAAACCGATCACCTCGTACTGCGCATACGGCCATTGTCGCAGCAGCCGGGTGACAATGGTCTGGCATTCGTCGAAGCTGCCATTCACTGCGAACTGATGAACCCTTGGGTGCGCGGCTGCTTGCAGATGCTGGAGTTGGTCCCGAGGCACGCCCGCCTCCGGGTAAAACACCATCACCAGGGTGTCCTCGCAGTGCTTGAACGCCTCAATGGCGGCCAGCCCGGTATCGCCGTTGGTGGCGCCGATCACCACCCCGCGACGCCCACGCTTGCGCAGAAAATACGGCACCAGCCGCGCCTGCAACTGAGCGGCAAAATCCTTCGAGGAGCGAGTCGGCCCGTGGAACAGCTCCAGCACCCACTCGTTACGATCGACCTGATGCAAAGGTGCAAGGGAACGATGGCTGAATTGGCTGCCAGCTTCTTTGAGCAAGCGCTTGAGGTCTGTCTCGGGGATCGACTCACCCACAAACGGACTGATCACCCTGTAAGCCAGTTCGTCATAGGGCAGGGTCGACCAGTTGGCGATGTCATTCGATTCAAACAGCGGCAGTTCGAGCGGTACGAACAGCCCACCGTCGTCGGCAATTCCAGACAATACGACCTGTTCGAAGTCGACCTGCACAGTCGAATTTCGGGTACTCACATAACGCATGGTTGGCTCCGGCCATTCATTTGAAACGATGTGCCTGCTCGACAAGCCAGGTGGAAAATTTCACCGCGTCGGGGTGCTGCTCGGCCCCGGAACCGCGCACAAGGTAAAAAGACTCGCTGGCTTCAATACGCAGGGTAAAGGGTTCGACCAACCGTCCGTCCTGAAGCATCTCCTCCACCATCGAGGACCGCGCCAGGGCAATCCCCTGCCCTAGCTCGGCCATGCGCAAAGTGGAGATCAATGTGTCGAACTGCATACCCGTCGAGGAGTCGACGGTATCCGCACCGACCATGTTCAACCAGTAACCCCAACCCTCTTCGTAACCCAAAACATGCAACAGCGGATGGTGCGACACATCAGCGGGTACCGTCAGCGGTGACATCGCCATCAGGTCCGGCGAGCAGACCGGGAACAGCGTGTCCCAGCTCAGGCGCTGCGACACAAGGCCGGGCCATTGACCGTGGCCCCAGCGAATTTCCATGTCATCCTCACCGTCCAGTTCCTTTACCCAGATATTGCTTATATATCGGATATCGACATGCGGATGCGCCTGGCTAAACCCCGCCAGCTTGGGCGCCAGCCAATGCACGAAAAACGCCAGGCTGCCGCGCACCTTGATCGGCCGACGTTTGTGCTGGCCGAAAATTTCGTTGGTCCCCACTGCCAGTCGCGTGATCGCATCCTGCACCACTGGCAGATATGCCTGGCCTTCCTCGGTCAGTCCCAAGCCGCGTGGCAGGCGTTTGAAGAGCGCCACCCCAAGATGGCTCTCCAGTTGGCGGATCTGCTGACTGACCGCCCCCTGGGTCAAAAACAGCTCTTCGGCGGCATGGGTGAAGTTCAAACAGCGGGCAGACACCTCGAATGCCCGCAGCCAGTTCAATGGGGGTAGCGTCTTTTGCTTCATGGCTTGAACCTCTTGGACGCCCCCTCCACCGAGCACGCTTGCCCATCCCGTCGACGCTGACTAGATCGCGTCGGACGGTTGTGGCAAGGGGACAACCGACAAGCGTCGCTCGCGGCTTTTACGGGTAATGTAATACACGAAATAGCGCCAGGCGATGAATGGCAAACCGAAGTACAACGCCACTCGCTGCTCCGGATCGAACGCAATCCCCACACATGCCAGACTGCAGCAGACCAGCGCTCCCAACGGCACCCATGGATAACCCCGGACACGGAATTTCAAGTCGCGGATGTCACCGCCGTTGGCCACAAAGTGACGGCGAAAAGCAATCTGGCTCGCGGCTATGCTCATCCAGACCACAACGACCGCCAATCCGGAGATCGACACCAGCGCCAGATAGATAGTGTCGGCGGCAAACACGCTGCTGAGCAACGAGGCAGCACCACCCGCCATGCTGACGATAATGGCGTTGAGCGGCGTACCCATGCGAGTCAGGGCCGAGAACCGCTTGGGCAGATGACCCTGATCACTCAGCGTCCAGAGCATCCGTGACGCGGCATACAAACCGGAGTTGGCGGCTGACAGCAAGGCACTGATGATCACAAAGTTCATGATGTCTGCCGAATACGGAATCCCAATGTAAGTGAACACAGTGACGAATGGACTCT
Organism: Pseudomonas sp. ACM7; assembly: GCF_004136015.1. NCBI lineage: Bacteria > Pseudomonadati > Pseudomonadota > Gammaproteobacteria > Pseudomonadales > Pseudomonadaceae > Pseudomonas > Pseudomonas sp. ACM7. Next base: position 5,780,826 of record NZ_CP024866.1, read on the forward strand.
CGACGAGACCGGCCTGTTCTCGGGGCAATAGTGTCGCAAGGACGAAAATGGTCCCCACGAAAAAGATCGCCAGGCGCAGCACCGTCGTGCGAATGGCACGCGGTACGTTGCGCTGCGGGTCCTTGGTTTCCCCAGCGGCAATACCGATCAATTCAGTGCCGGAGAACGCAAAAGACACCGCCAGCAACGTCATTGCTATCGGCATGATTCCGGTAGGAAAAAGTCCTTCGCGAGTAAAGTTGCTCAACCCGATACTGTGGCCCTGCTCGATGTGCAGCAGACCGAGAATTGCGCCACCGCCGATCATCAGAAACACTATTACGGTCACCACCTTAACCAAAGATAACCAGAACTCGGTCTCAGCGAACAGACGCACCGAAATCACATTGGTCAGAAACACCAGGCCTGCAAACAAGGCACTCCAGATCCATACCGGTGTATCCGGGAACCAACGCGCCATTAAGATGCCAGCAGCGGTGAATTCAGAACCGATGGCCACCGTCCAGGTCAGCCAATACAACCAAGCCACGGTATAGCCGGTTCCAGGCCCGAGATAACGGGTGGCGTAAGTACTGAATGAACCGGTTTCCGGCATCTGCACCGCCAATTCGCCCAGGCACATCATCACCATATAAACCATGAGCGCGCCGATAATGTAAGCGATCACCGCTCCCAAGGGACCGGCCTGGTTAACCGTGTACCCGGACGTGAGAAACAGCCCGGTACCAATGACGCCGCCTAATGCCAACATGACAATATGCCGTGTCTGCATTTCCTGTTTAAAACCGGAATGTGTATTAAGTTGTTCTTCTTTTATGGACATGGTTGTTCTCATGAAAGTTATTAGGGCACGAATTAACGTCTGCGATGATTGACTCGGCAGAGTAAAAACAGATCGCCACTAAGTTTTATTATTATTCCACTTCATGAACGCCCCACTCACCTCCTTGCAGTGAGGTTTTACGCTAATGCTTCAGTTTGTAATTTCGGCGCAACCTTCATTGATTGAAAGCTGCGTATTTGATTGTGCGGGTTCGTTGCCAGACCCTCTGACAAATGCGAACGCCTGTTTCAGGTCGTCGAGCAGATCGTCGGTGTCTTCGATGCCGACAGATATCCGCACCAGCCCTTCTGAAATACCCAGGGCCAGTCGTTCCTCCTGCGTGTTCTCGACATGGCTGGTGGTTCGCGCGGGACCGTAGATGGTTTCCACCGCACCGAGATTGCCAGCGCAGTGGGCGAATCGCAGTCGTGGCAAGAGCACCTTCACCGTGTCCATGCCGCCCGCCACAACAAAGCTGACGATTGCACCGAAGCCGGACATTTGCGCGCACGCCACCGCATGATTCGGATGGCCGGGCAAACCGGGATAATTGACCGACTCCACCAACGGTTCGACGCAGAGGTACTCGGCCAGTACACGGGCACTGTTTTGCTGCTGACGCATGCGCAGCACCAGGGTTTTCATACCGCGAATGATCATGTAGGCAGAGAACGGGTCAAGCGCTGCACCGTTGATTTCCCGGTAATGACGAACCTTGGCCATCAGCGATTCACTACCGCACACCAGGCCGCCCAGCACGTCGCCATGGCCGCTGAGAAATTTGGTGGCACTGTGAATGACCACATCCACCCCCAGCCCCAGCGGGTTCTGATTCAACGGCGTGGCGACGGTGTTATCCGCCACCACCGTGGCACCGACACGCTTGGCTGCAGCCACCAGACGCTCGATATCGAGTATTTTCAGCGTCGGGTTGGTCGGCGTTTCCAGGTACACCAATTGGCAACCTTTGGCGATTTCACGTTCGATTTCTTCGTGATCGAACGTCTCGCACAACGTCACGTTCACACCGGTGCGTGGCAGGAATTCTTCGAAAATCTTGTTGGTGCCGCCGTAGCTGTCCTTGGTCGACACCACACGATCGCCATTGGCCAGGAAGGTGTAAAGCACACTGCTGATCGCCGCCATTCCGCTGCTGAAAGCCACGGCTGATTCGGCCAGCTCCAACTCGCGAATCTTTGCCTCGAGAGTCTCGACTGTCGGGTTGCTCATGCGGCTGTAAATAAATCCAGGGGCCTTGCCCAACGCCACGTCGTACCAGACATCAATGTCGTCATAACCGTAAGCGGCACTGACCACGATCGGCGTTTGAGTCGCATTGTAGGGATGCCTGACTTGCTCCCCGCCCCACACTGCGCGGGTTCCCGCACCGGCATTTACAAACCCTGCGTTGCCTGGTTTTTTATTCATTAAGACTACTCGCACTGAGGGTGGCGAATGTTGAGTCACTCACCGGATCTGACGGCCAATATAGTGAAAAGCAGCGCCTCCGAGAAACGATGTTATAGGTGCCAAAGGGCCGCTTTTTTTAATGGCTGTGATTGCGTGAGGGTTAAGCAAATTGCAGTCTTTCGACAGGTGCGCGAGATATAAACGTCACCTTGAGGCAATCAGCCAAGTTGTTTGCTGCGCAGAACCAGTGGCCCTCCAGGACGGCCAAGGAAGCTGAGAATCTGGAGGGTAGGAGAAGTTTCAGGGCATATCGCAGTGGACGAGTCTGGCTCCTTAATCGTTGATCTCATGAACGTGGTGCCAATGAATGATAAAAACGGGCAGAGGAAACCGATATTGAGTTTGACACGTCGAGTTCGTCGATGATGGAGTATCGCTGTCGAATGGAAAGCGGATTAATCGCTGACCATTGTTATTAACGCAACGTGCTGGGCATTGGTCATCAATCGATCTCTTCCACTTGGAGACCTGCCGGTGATCCGAGCAGCGGCTCACGCACAATCATTGCATTTCGTAGCGCCTGACACGGGATCGCCTTGGTGCCGGCCTGAACATCGTAAAACACACAGGTTACAGCCCCTTCGCCACACAGTTCGCCGTTCCATATTGCGTACTCTTGCACGAAGCTAGTACTCCCTATCCGCTTGAGACGAGTGGTTATCAGGGCCTGTTCACCCAGTAACATCGACTTGTGATAGGTGAACTCGACCGAGCGCACCACCAGTCCAATCCCGCCCTGTCCTGGAAAATGACCGGCCACCAGTGCGAAATGACGACTACGCGCCTCCTGACACCAGTCTAGGTAGATCAAGTTGTTGACATGGCAGACCCGACCACCACCTGAGTTGTCTTGTTAATCATCTTCTCTTCTCGAACTAACTCTTGAATGGCTCACCGGTAGGGCTGGCAAGAGGCCAGACCTTCACGCCAGCCGCGGTCCGCTTTTGTGACTGCAGCGCGTACGCGTCCTGTGCCTCCCGACTGATGTCATAACGACGCGCCACCAGCTGGTGGCATAACAAGAACTTTTTCCATGCATGTTCCGCAGTCTCTGCCGGCACCGCTCTCGAGCGTCGCCGCCATGTTCTAGGATACCGAGGGCTTAACCAAGTCCGTGACATGGCCCCGTCCAATATGCAGCTACATGTGGGACACCTGGATGCGTCGGAACAGGCCGCCAATCAGAAGACCTTCTTCGCTCCAGTCGAACTGAAAGGCCTCTGCGAGTGCGAACGTCAACGGTACAAAGGCGCGCAAAGACTTGCCTTGCTCACCTCGCCACGAGCGTACAAACGCTGTGAGCTGGCTGTAGCCGCCGTCGTAACCCTCGGCCTTGATCTGCTCAAAGAGTGCTGTGGCGCTCCTGCGGTTGTGCTTTGCCCGAAACGAATCGGCCTTGAGCGCCTGCTCCAGCGTCTCGTGAAATGGGCTGAGTTTGCTGAAGGCTGCGCACCGCTGGTACGCCGGCTGAGTAGCTTCGGGCGCTCTGACCCATTTCCGTATGGTGTTTCTCGACAGCCCGGTTCGCTTGGCTATCTGATGCAGCGACAGCATGTGGCGAAAATACATGCGCCGAATTTTGCCCATCATTTCCATGCTGATCACCCTGTGTTCTCCTGCTCAAAAATTGAGCAGAAGCAGTTGAACACCTGGGTCAGTTTTAAGTCGGCAGAACAGCCTTTACTGGGTCAGTTTTCGGTCAGCGGCAACACTTGATGCACTAGTAAAGCGCAGGGGGGCTGAGATTTTGCGTTGGTAGCGCAGGCTCTCGATGTAGACAAACCATGCCAGGCGGCCGAATCGATGCTCTAATTCAGCTTGTGCTGTTTCGTTCCCGTTTTCGACCTCGATTACGACTCCATAATCAGGATCACTGGCATGCGCCTATCTGACTTCATCATCAAGAACCTTGAGCCAATTCTCCAAGCTTGGGAAGACTTCGCAAGAACCATTGAGGTCCCCGGCGAAGCACTGAACCCCAAGGCTCTACGGGATCACGCCGAACAGATGCTGCGTGCAATAGCGATAGACCTGTGCACCTACCAGTCTGCGCAAGAGCAAATCGCCAAGGCCCAGGGTAATGCTCCTATGGAGGAGCTGGAAACCCCTGCGGAAACCCATGCAGTAACGCGTTTAATGGCGGGGTTCACGCTGGATCAAATGGTATCTGAATATCGAGCGCTGAGGACAAGCGTACTCAGTCAATGGCTGGGGCAGATGAAGGCAGGGACAGTTTTGGAAGTGGACGATATGATTCGCTTCAACGAAGCCATAGACCAGGCGCTCGCTGAGTCTATTGCTAGCTACTCGCGTGTAGTGGAGGCCTCACGCAACGTTTTTTTAGGCATCCTTGGCCATGATTTGCGCACGCCACTGGGGGCTATTTTACTGGGTGCCGATGTTTTGCGGCGCTCGGATGAGCTGGGGGCGCGGGAGACTAAAATTGCATCGGGGATATACACCAGCGTAAGTCGAGCTAGCCGGATCGTTGGCGACTTGCTGGATCTAACCCGCTGCCAAATGGGCCCTGGGATTCCCATCAAAAAGGAAGACATCGACCTAACGCCACTATGCATACGAATAGTTGAAGAGATCCGCACTTTTCATTCAAGCGCGGATATTGTCTTCAAAGTGGGGGCGTCGGCTCGCGGTGAATTCGATGGCGCCCGCATGGAACAGGTGTTTTCCAATCTGCTCAGCAATGCCGTGCAGCATGGTGATCTGCGTTTCCCGATTAAGGTTTCACTGGCGGTATCTGACAGCAGCGTCGTGTTCGTCGTCCATAATCTCGGCGAGCCTATCCCGGAGGACATTCTGCCCTTCATCTTTAACCCCATGGGACGTTTCTCTCAGCACGCGTCTCTTGATCTAGGTCCTAGCACTGGCCTTGGCCTAGGTCTGTACATCGCTTCCGAGATCGTGGCTGCGCACTTGGGGACTATAGATGTGACTTCCGACAGAGAGCGCGGAACCACTTTTCTCGTAAAAATGCCTATAGGGGGATTAACAACGTAAGCAGGGCAACCACACCAACTCGGTAGCAATTGGGATACTTCGATTGCTCTGCTGTATGTGTCAGTATCGGTCTACGCTATTTGGTGAGGACGACAATAAATACGGAGAGCACAATCTACGCACCGGCATTTGTCGGCCAAAAGCTGCGGTGCATCACGGATCCAATATGTCGGCGAAGTTTTTTCCAAATTGAATATCCCTAACGCTACTAATGCGCAGTGTCGCATGCGTAAAAAAGCTACTGCCCCACACAAGTCTTACTTCAAGACGACAATATTCAGGCGTCATTTTAGTGACCGCCACAACTATTACCCCGAGGGCGTGTCGATCTACTACGTAGACCGCGACCATTACCACCAATGAGTAATTCAATCGCACTGACGAACGGACTAAAATTATAAAATAACAAGAAAAAACAACAAGTTGGATATTAAATAATAATCTAAAAAAACCGCTCACAAATTACAAGAAACCAGAAAAGACCGACCACAAATATAAAAGTTCCAAGCTTGATTATTTAATTAAAAAACAGATATAACACTTTAAAATATTCGCCTTCGATGCTAATAATCCGGCCAGTTCCGGGTTTCCCCAGGCGACACATACCTCACATGAAGTGAACATCAGATCTCACACTGATTACCCGGCCTTTACTAAATTCAAACAACGCTAGCTTGCTCAAGTTTCAATAAAACTTGGGCCAGCTATTGTGCTGCGCACTAAAACTGCGCAAGGAAGACATCATCGTTCGCCATCATTCAAAGATTAAAATTCTTTCGATCTTCGGTACCCGTCCGGAAGCCATCAAGATGGCGCCTTTGGTCAAAGCCCTCGCTGCGGAACCTGGCATTCATTCGCAGATATGCATCACCGGCCAACATCAAAGCATGTTGAAACAGGTGCTGGATCTGTTTGACCTCAAGGCCGATTACACCCTTGATGTGATGACGCCGCACCAGACGCTCAACTCGTTGACCGCGGCGCTTTACGGGGCGATTGACCCCGTGCTGGAAATGACCCGCCCGGACCGGGTGCTGGTACATGGCGACACCACTTCGGCCATGGTTGCCTCAATGGCTGCGTTCCATCGACGCATTCCGGTCGGTCATGTCGAAGCCGGGCTGCGAACCGGTGATATCTACAGCCCCTGGCCGGAAGAAATGAACCGCCGCTGCATCGACCTCGGTGCGGACATGCTGTTTGCGCCGACCCACGAGTCGCGCCAGAACCTGCTCGACGAACGCCTGCAGGGTCGCACCTTCGTGACCGGCAATACGGTGATCGACGCGTTGCAGATGACAGCGCGACGTATCGAGCAGGACGCAGACCTGCGTGCAAGCCTGGACCGGCAGTTCTCGTTCCTGCAAACCGGCCGCAAGGTGCTGCTGGTCACCGGGCATCGCCGGGAAAACTTCGGCGAAGGATTCCTCGATATCTGCGAGGCCTTGAGCCACCTGGCCCGACGCGCTGATATCCAGATCGTCTATCCGGTGCATTTGAACCCCAACGTCCTGGGCCCGGTCACCGAGCAGTTGGGCGATCTGCCCAACGTGCACCTGATCAATCCGCTGGACTACCTGGCCTTTGTGCGCCTGATGCAACGGGCGCATGTGATCCTCACTGACTCCGGTGGCGTGCAGGAAGAAGCACCGTCCCTGGGCAAGCCGGTGCTGGTCATGCGTGATGTGACCGAACGCCCGGAAGCTGTCGCGGCGGGCACTGTGCGCCTGGTCGGCACCTCGCCGGACTCGATCATCGCTGGCGTCAACGCATTGTTCGATGACGACCTGCTGTGGCGCCGATGCTCCCAGGCGGCCAACCCTTACGGCGATGGCAAGGCCAGTGCGCGCATCGTCGATGCCCTGATGGGCCGCCCGGTCGATGATTTCGTCGTGGCCGGGCAACCCTTGCCCAAGTTTCTGCACTACCCGTCAGCGGTGCCTGTGCCCGAGAAAAACTACCCGGCTTTTACCTCTCAATAAATCAAACCGCTCCTCCCCTTATCAGCTCGAGATCTACCTGAATGAAGTCTTTCGTTGCCATCCATACGGGTGCGCTCAGCGCCCTTGCCTGTGGTGTGAGCCTGCTCGCGCTCATGCCGACCTTTGCCTTGGCCGCGGACAGCCCGCTCACCCAGGCGATCAACCGGCTCAACGCCGACACCCGACAAGAGCGTGAGATCCGCTTGAGCGATCTGGGGATCGATGCACCGATCATCCTCGGCTCCACCGATGCCCGCCGCGAATTGTATTTGCCAGTGCCGGCGGGTGTGCCGTTGACGGATGCCACACTGAATTTCGACGCCAGCTACCTGAATGGTGAAGGCGGTCGCAACACATTGCTGCTGTCGCTGGACGGCTATCCCGTGCGCGCCGAAGGGCTCATCGAACCACAGGGCAACGCAAGCGCCACACTGGGCGTGGACAAGAAAGCGCGTGACAACGGCTCGCTGCGTCTGGGCATTGCCTGGTCGTCAGTCGTGTCCCGTGTGTTGTGCGAAGACGAACGCGCGATCGGCAATGTATTGCGTATCGAACCGGACACTCGCCTCAATTACAGCTATGACGCCAGCCAGTTACAGGACGTCGGTGCTGCCTGGACGGCATTGCCTGGCAAACCGGGGATCATGGTCGCGCCGGGCACCTTGTCCGCCGACAGCTACGATGCGGCCTGGCGTCTCGGTGTGGCACTGGAGCGGATTGGCAAGCACAGCCGCGTTCTGCCCTTCCCCGCCGTACAAGACACTGTCGACCTGACCGGCCTGCGCATCCCGGCCGAACTGCAGACTATTCCAGCGTTCGCCAGCCTTAACGGCAAAGGCTCGCACGTTCTGGCGAACCCAGCGCAAATCGGTGCGCTGTTGATGTTGGGGCAGACGCCGAACGTCCAGGCGGATCTGGCAATCAACGACCCGCAACTGCTCAAAGCCGTCAATGAATCGCTGGACGCGCTGCAGAGCCAGATTCAAGGCCTCGATGCCACAGCCGCCAACGCCTTCGCGCAATGGCGTGAGCGGCATATCAATGCAGGTCTGGCCGCCACCGGCACTGACAACGTGCGCCTGGCATTGCTGGGCACCCGCCCGGTGCTGATGATCGCGCCGCAAGCAACCGGCAAGGCGCTGGCGCTGTTCAGCACTGCCTGGAACGCACTGGCACGCAGCCGCCAATTGACGGTCAGCGAAGCACAAATGCCATTGAGCGCCGACGGTCGTGTGGCCTTGTCGCGCCTGGGCGGAAACCCCGACGCCATTGAAGTGCTGGCCAAATCCGATTGGAGCACCTCGTTCCCTCTGGGTAGCGTGGCCTACGACGGTCGCCTGCCGGTGAAGGCGGTGGTCGATGTGTCTGCCGCCCCCGGTGCCTCTGACACCGCGCCGGTGGCCTCGCTGTTTCTCAACGATTACCTGATTGGCGCGCAACAGCTCGTGGCCAACGGTGAACAGCAACGCATCGAAGCACGTATCCCGCGTTACGCCCTGGGTTCGAAGAACGTGCTGCGCGTGTCGTTCCAGCGTCAGCCGGTCAGCGATCGTTGCCTGGAAACGCCACAGGCCTTCCCGGTCTCGGTGCTGCCGACCAGCCACATCGTGCTGGAAAAAACCGCGCTGGCTGATGACTTCTCCGGCATGGCCGCGCGCTTTGCCATGGACACGCAAATTCTCGTACCACAGGCCTACCTCGATCATCCGGCGAGCAGCTTGCCGCAGGTGATTTCGGTGGCTGACGCCGCCGGTGTTTCGCCGCTGCGGGCGCAACTGAACGTCAGCGCCGACCCAAAGGTTTCGGTCACGCCGGACAAAGCCTTTCTCGCCTTCGAGCTGCCGGTCAAGGACAGCAAGGAATCGGTGCAGGTCGATGAGCAGGGTCGCCTGCGCATCAATCACAAGGAACAGGTGTTATTGGACGTGCATCCCCTCAACCACCTGGCCTCGTTGCAAGTGGTGGATGCCGGCGGCCAGCATGGTCTGGTCTATCGCGCCCTGGGCAATGACGCGCCACGCTTCGCCAAACAGATTCTGCTGACCCGCGGCGACGTGGCCATCCTCGGTGACAACGGTGCACTGACCACCTTCGACACCCAGGACCCAAGTGGCAGCCAATTGATCGACAACGAAGAACCCAAGGGCCTCGACGCCTGGCGCAAGCCGTCGCTGTTGTGGCTGATTCCGGGTGGCATCCTGTTGGTCCTCATCCTGTTGCTGGCTGGCCGTAGCGCCCGTCGCAATCGCCAGTAACGGAAACTTTCGATGACGTCGCTTTATTGGCCCTACTGGCTGGCCCACTACTACAGCTTCCTGGAGATCTCGACCATCGTGGTCGCGGTGCTGATCCTGATCTCCAGCCTGGACGATCTGTTCATTGACCTGTGGTACTGGTCTCGCCGCCTGTTTCGCAAGTTCACCGTGGATCGCAAATACCGGCCACTGACCGCCGAGCAGTTAATGGCCCGGGATGAACAGCCGTTGGCGATCATGGTCCCAGCCTGGCTGGAATATGACGTCATCGCACCGATGATCGAGAACATGGTGTCGACTCTGGATTACCAGAACTATGTGGTCTTCGTCGGCACCTATATCAATGACCAACGCACCATCGATGAAGTGGAACGCATGCGTCGGCGCTACAAGCAGCTGCATCGCGTGGAAGTCCCGCATGCCGGGCCGACCTGCAAGGCCGACTGCCTGAACTGGGTGATCCAGGCGATCTTTCTGCACGAGAAAACCCACGGCATGACCTTCGCCGGCGTGGTGCTGCACGACAGCGAAGACGTACTGCACCCGATGGAGTTACGCCTGTTCAACTACTTGCTGCCGCGCAAGGACATGATCCAGTTACCCGTGGTTTCACTGGAGCGCAACTGGTACGAATGGGTGGCCGGCACCTACATGGACGAATTCGCCGAATGGCATGGCAAGGATTTGGTGGTACGTGAAAGCATGACCGACACGGTGCCGTCTGCCGGGGTCGGCACCTGTTTCTCCCATCGTGCCTTGCGCGTACTGGCCGGGGAAACCCAGAACCAGCCGTTTAACACTGACAGCCTCACCGAGGACTACGACGTCGGCGCACGCCTGGCCAAGGTCGGCATGAACGCAATCTTCGTGCGCTTCCCGGTGCAGTTTCGCGTGTTGCGTAAATCATGGTTTCGCAAACCTTACGAATCGACCCTGAAGATGCCGTTGTGCGTGCGGGAATTCTTTCCCGATACCTTCCGTACCGCGTTCCGCCAGAAAGCCCGCTGGACGCTGGGCATTGGCCTGCAAGGGTGGGAGCAAATGGGCTGGAACGGCTCGCTGGCCAACCGTTATCTGCTGTTTCGTGATCGCAAGGGCGTGGTGACGGCGTTCGTCAGCATCATCGCCTACGTGATTCTGGTGCAGCTGCTGGGCCTGATCATCCTGCGCCAGAGTGGCCTGTGGGACGTGAGTTTCCCGACACCCTTTGAAACCAATGGCTTTATCCGTTACCTGCTACTGGCCAACGGTATCGCGCTGGCCTGGCGGATCGCGCACCGCTGCTATTTCACCACCGTACTGTACGGCTGGCAGCATGGTTTGCTGTCCATCCCGCGCATGGTGGTGGGCAACTTCGTCAACTTCATGGCCGCATCACGCGCCTGGCGCATGTTCCTGGTCGGCAAGGCGCTGAACCGCAAACTGGTGTGGGACAAGACCATGCACGACTTCCCGTCCACCGACCTGGTGGCTGCCGCACCGCGCAAGCTGGGCAGCGTGTTGCTGTCCTGGCAGGCGATCAACGATGCTGACCTGCAAAGCGCCCTCGCCGAACAGAAAAACCGGCACATGCCCTTGGGGCGGATTTTGCTCAGCAACGGCTGGCTGGACGACGAGACGCTGGCTGAAGCCATCGCCTTCCAGAACGATCTGCCACGGGTATTCGATGTGGCCGCCAAGGCACGGGACTCGATCCTGACGCTGGACGATGAGTTCGCCCTGCGCTGGCGCGTGGTGCCGCTTGGCTTGAATGCCGACGGCCGCGCGCAAGTCGCCGTCGCCAGCCCTCTTCCGGCCGAAGGTCTGCAACAGGTCAGCGATGAACTGGGCAGCGAACCGGTGCAGCTGATTGCCCGTGAAAGCGAAATCGTCGCGCAATTGCGTCAACTGAATGTGCGTGAAGGCCAATCCGTGCCAGATGCCCGCGCGCCACTGCTGGGTGACTTGTTGATCGAAATGGGCCTGCTGGATCGCGACGTATTCAATCGCACCATGTTGCAGTACCGCCCGCAGCGTCACGGACGCATCGGCGACTATCTGGTCGACAGCGGCGTGCTGCCCCGCTCCACCATCGAAAAGGCCGTGGCGCGTCAGCACAGCCACTACCCTGCGGAGCTTCCGGCATGAACCGCCCCTTCCTGACCCTGATGGCCACGGGGCTAAGCCTGTTACCTGGGCTTGTTCATGCCGAGACGCTGCCCCTGCCGTTGACCGGCCCGGCCTTTGAAACTGCCAACGAGGCGTACAGCGCGTACGAGCGTAAAGATTACGACCTGGCCATCGCCAAGGCCCGCGAAGCGTTGCGTCAGCGGGCTGATATCACTCGCTTGAACACCTTGATTGCACTGGCACAACGCGACAAGGAACAGCGAGACCATCCCAAGCGCTACCCGCAATCACGTCAGGCCCCAGGCTTCGGCGCCGCGGCCCAGGCGTTCAAGGCCTATGATCGCGATGACTTCGGCGTGGCTGCCCAAGCGGCACGCAAAGCCATCGCCCAAGCGCCCAAACGCATGGATTATCGACTGCTGCTGATCGAGTCGTTGCAACGCCAACAACATCTACAGGAAGCGGATCAAGCCACCACCCAGGCCCTCGCGGTGTTCCCGGACGACGATACGTTATTGATGCGTCGCGAAGCGATTCGTCGTCAACTGGCGGCGCCGCTGGCGGTTCAGGGCTATCGCGCCCTGGACCAAGGCAATGCGACCCTCGCCATTGACGAAGCCCAAAAAGCCGTCGCCCTGTCCCCGGAAATCGGCGCCAATCAGCAATTGCTGATCAGTGCCCTGCTCGCTGCCAGGGATTACCGTGGGGCCGAACAGGCCGCGTCAGGCGCTTTGGCACAAGACGATGGGGAAATCGCTCCGTGGATTCTGCGCAGCTACGCCCTTGATCGTCAGGGCAAAACTCAGGCCGCCCAGGCTGACCTGAATCACGCCCTGGCCATCGATGGCCTGCTGGAAGCGGAAATTCGTGACATTCGTTTCTTCGCCGCGGACGCCGCACTGGCCCATGGCGAGCCTCAGCAGGCGCTCGATCATCTGCAGCCATTGGCCGACGATGAAGGCGGCGAAGTGGCCCGCCGACGTACCGCTGCCCGAATGGCGCTGCGGCAGAAAAACAACGGCTTGAACGCTGTCGCCCACTTTCCGGCACCGGCCTTGAACTGTCAGGAAAGCGCCTTCGGCCTGGTCTGTGATATCTGGCCCGGTAATCAGCGCGACGGCGGAACCGACATGGCCGCCCAGGCCTACGCGGCGTTGGCCCGCAAAGACCCCGCGACAGCGGTTGCCCTGGTGAAAGAAGCCATTGCCCGCGCGCCACAGAATCCGGCGTACCACCGACTGCTGGTCAGCGCCCTGAGTGATCAGAAACGCGTGCCCGAATCCATCGCGGCGGCCAGTGACGGTCTCAAGATCAATAGCGATGATGCCCGCCTGCTCGCCCAGCGCGGTCGTTTGCGTCAGCAATCGGGTGACGATGCCGGGGCGCGCAAGGATTTTACTCAAGCCCTGGCCCTCGGCAGCCTGCCCGCTTACGAAGAAGCCAGTCTGTATGCCGCACTCGGCCAGCGTCGAACCGCACGCGAACGGCTGCAACAAGCGCGGGACACGGGCGAGCTGGAATCGATGAGCGACCTGCAGATCGCTTATTTGTCGGTCCAGGCCGGCGACGATGACGGTGCCCACACTTCGTTCCGCAAGGCCGATGCCGACACCCGACTCACGCCGACAGCAACGCAGGATGCGGCCTACACCGCCATGCGGGTCAATGACGACGAGCAAGCCGTCACCTACTTCAAGCGCGTCATCGACGCAAAAAATGCCGATAAACTCGACATATCCCCACAGCAACTGTTCGACACCCGTCGCGCGGTGGCCGATGTGTCGCGCACCTGGGGATTGACCAGCACCACCAGTTATCGCGGCAACAGTTCAAGCAGTGGCCTGAGCTCAGCGCCGAGTAGCGGCAGCAACAGCAATGACAGCCTGCAGAACAGCACCGAGCTTTCCTGGCGTCCTTTGGGCTATCGCAACGCACGTTTTGTCGAACTCTACGGACGCATCACCGACACGCTGTGGAGCAAGAACGGCGATTCGGATACCGGTTTCGATGCGCTGCAAGGCGCCGTGGGTGTCCGGGTCAAACCCTTCACATCGCTGAACGTGATGGCCGCCGTCGAGCGTACATTCCCCTTGGGATCGTCGGACGTCGACGGTGACTGGCTGGTGCGTCTGGGCTACGGCTCAAGCATCGGGACCGATCTGCGAGTGGATGCCTCCAGCTGGTGGACCTCGCAGTTGTTCGCTGAAGCCGGTCATTACGTCAACGACTCGCGCGACTACTTCAACAGCGAATGGCAGGTGGGTCGCAGCTACGCCATCGGCGGCACAGGCTCGCGCTGGGTGAGTTTCCCCCATGTCGTGGCCGCGTTCGACTACGACTCCAAGATGAACAGCAAGACGGACACCGACGGCAGCACGGACTCATCATCTGGCAAGGCCGGCGGCGTTGGTATCGGTAACAACGTCCGGTACTGGTTCCGTGAAGATGCGTACAACGCCCCCCGCTCGTATGTGGACTTTTCTCTGCAGTACCGCGTGAAGGTGCTGGGCGATGACCGCGCTCAAGGCGTGTTCGCTCGCCTGACCTATTCCTATTGAGGACTTGCATGAACGTTCGAATGTGTTTGTGGCTAGGTCTTGGCCTGCTCTCGACAGGCGCACAAGCTGCCTCGGAAATCGCCCAGCTGTACGCGCCCAAATTGCCCGAAGGCTCGGCGTATGTGCGGGTGGTCAATCCCGGCGATACCGCCATGCAGGTTCGTATTGAGCAAGGCGCGACCTTTGCCCTTTCCGCCCAGAGCACGGTGGCCAGTCCCTTCCAGGTCGTGGACTCGCGGCAGCCGCTCAAGCTGACCATCAATGGTCGCGAGATAACAGGCCTGAGCGCACCGAAAAGTGCGTGGGTCACGCTGATTCTCGACAGCGATCCGGCACGGGCGCCACGCCTGGTCATCGACCCGCCGCTGCGCGGTAAAGACCTGCGCGCCGAGCTCAGCGTTTATAACCTGAGCAGCGGTTGCGAAAAGGCTGAAGTCAAACTGGCCAATGGCGCCCCGGTATTCACCCAGCTGCCGTTCAACGGACAAGCCCAGCGCACGATCAACCCGGTGCAGGCGACGTTGGTTGCCAGCTGCAATGACAACGCCAGCCCGCCGTTGAAGCTGGCGCCCTTCAAGGCCGGCGATCGTTATAGCCTGTTCCTGATCGGCTCCCGCCAGGCCCCTCGCCTGATTGGCCTTGTCGACCAGACCGCCCCATGAACCTTCAATCCAAACCCGATCGTTTTACCCGTCGGTTGTCGATGTCCGCCATGATCGCTGGCCTGCTGTCGAGCCTGTCAGGCACCGGCGTTCAAGCGGCGTCGGCGGTGATCACCGGCAACGGCGGCTGGTTATTCCCGGCCTGGGAAAGCCTGAGCAAAGTCGACAACACCGGCACTGCCCGCAGCATTGCACTGGTCAAAGAACTCCAGCAGCAACTTGAACGCGAACATATCGGGCTGGTAGTGCTGGTGGTGCCGATGAAAGCGCCGTTTTATGCCCAGCGGCTGCCCGCCGATCAACCCTTGAACGTCGCCGTGATGCAGCGTTATGACCACCTGCAAAACGACTTGGCCCAAGCAGGTCTGACCACGCTGAACATCAAGCCAATCCTGCATCGGACCGAGCAAGGCAAACAGACCGCGTTTTACCGCGCCGACTACCACTGGACAGCCTGGAGCGCCGAAAACACCGCCGACTCCACGGCGCAACTGATTACCGAGCGCTACCGTCTGCGAGGTGACCCCGGTGGTGGCGCGGTGCTGGGCCAATGGTTCGACAGACGCGCGTTCGGCGACCTGGCCAGTAATTTTCTGCCAGCGATCAAGCGCAAGGCGATTGGTCGCGACATCTACACCGTTCGCCATCAGGCCGAAAACGACTTGCTGATCGACGATGCGCCGGCACCGGTCCAAGTGATAGGCAACAGCTTTGTCCAGCCTTACCTGGGTTTTACGCAGAAGCTTTCAAATACCCTGGACCGTCCCGTCGCACTGACCTGGAACCCCGGCGACGTCGGTCCGTGGGCTACGCTGCTGCAATACCTGGAGTCGGCGGATTTTGCCGAACACAAGCCGCAAGTGATCGTCTGGCAATTCAACGAGGGCCAGTTCCACCTTGGCCCTGATGCGGCAGCCAACTGGAACGCCAAAGGCGTCACCTCGCTGAGCCAATGGCATCAACGCATCAAAAAGGCACTGCCGTGAAAATCTTCGGCTACACCGCCAGTCGCGCGACCGTTGCTGCTCTGTTGCTTGCCGTCACCGTCGGCGCAGGTACCGGCATGCTCTACGTGACGAAGACCAAGGCCCTGGACCCGGGGATTGTCGGCATCGTCTGGCAGCCGGATAACAAGACCGTCGGTATCAGCGGACACTGGGAAAAACTGGGCGCGCGTGAGCTGCTGGTGCAATGGACAGTCGTGGACGATCAGGCCTTCGTTCCCGGTACCGGCCTGCCCACCGTACCGGTGTTGCCCGATTGGGCGCGCATCGCCAAGGCACCCTGGGCGCAGGACGTGATCCTGGGGCTGGCGGGTTATTTCAGCGAGAACCGCTCTCGGGACAACATCGAAGAACTGGCCACGGTCTCGGAGCGGATCGCCAAATTGCCTACGCCGTTACACGTGACCGGCTGGTATTTCCCGGCTGAAGTCGACCCCAGCTGGACCCGCGCCAAAGACCTGCCCGCCCTGCTGGTCAAGCTGCCGCGACCGTTGTGGATCAGCGTTTATGACGGTGCCAATATCGGCCCCGTCGCCACCGCCGAATGGCTCAAGCAATGGCTGCCGGATGACATCGGCGTGTTCTTCCAGGACGGTGTTGGCGTCTACGCCCGCACTGCACCGGTCGCGCGAACCTACGCCGACGCCCTGCGCCAGCGTCTGGGCAATGACCGTGTGCGGATCATCGTCGAAGCCTTCCGCCCCAACTTTGGTGGCGGCTTCCGCTCCGCGACCGCTGCCGAGCTCAAACCGCAACTGGCGGCCTATGACGGATATCCGCTCTACCTGTTCGACGGGCCGCACTACGTGACGCCAGAGTTGGTCGAGCAATTGGTGCAGTAAAGCGTGCGCAGCTGACGTGTTAACTTTCAGCGTGAGCGCTTTCGGCCAGCGCTCGCAGCCCTGAATGCTTCGCGTGGACGCCAATCAAGTGTCCAATCGCCTGCGCATCCATGGGCCGGCTCAAGAAATACCCTTGAACCTCATCGCACCGCGCATCCTGCAACGCCTGAAGTTGCTCGATCGTTTCCACCCCCTCTGCCGTGACTGTCAGCGACAGGGCCCTGCCCAGCCCGACGATGGCCTCGATGATCGACTGATCATCACCGCTGGCGGCCAGCCCGGAAATAAAGCTGCGATCGATCTTCAACCCATCGAAAGGAAATGAACGCAGGTAGCTCAATGACGAGTACCCAGTGCCGAAATCGTCCATTGCCAGGCGGACACCCAAGGCCTTCAAGTCGTGCATGATCTGCAGCGCGCCCTTGGCGTCGTCCAGCATGACATTCTCGGTCAATTCCAATTCCAGCCGGGCCGGATTCAAACCGGTCTGCGTTAACACCGCCTGAACCCTGGACACCAGTTGCCCGCGCTGAAACTCTGTCGGCGACAGGTTCACCGATACAAAGAGTTCTTCAGGCCAGGTCGACGCGGTCCTGCAAGCGGTGTGCAGCACCCAGTTGCTCAGCGGCAGAATCAACCCGGTTTCTTCCGCTATGGGAATGAAAACGTCGGGCGCCAACAGCCCTCTCACCGGGTGCTCCCAACGTACCAGCGCTTCGGCACCGGCCATGACCCTGCCTGCAATCTGATAGCGCGGCTGAAAGTGCAGACGCAACTCATCATGTTTGATCGCGTGACGCAGATCGCTTTCCAACTGACGACGATCGAGGATTCGAGCGTTCATGTCGCCCGCGTAAAAACGCCAGGTATTGCGTCCTGCATCCTTGGCTTCATACAACGCGATGTCGGCATAGCGCAGTAACTCATCGGCCAGGGTGGCGTCGGCCGGTGCCATGGCAATGCCGATGCTGGCACTGATAAACACCTCATGCTCATTAATCTGCAACGGCTGTTCGATGCAGTCGATCAGGCGCTGGCACAGGTGCTCGACCTCATCCTGAGAAACCATATTCGCCACCACCAGCACAAACTCATCGCCACCGATTCGCGCGACCAGGTCATCGGAGCGCAAGCACTGCCCCAACCTTTTGGAGACCTCGTTGAGCACTTGATCGCCTGCGGCATGCCCGAGCAAATCATTCACCGGTTTGAAGCGATCGAGGTCGACGCTGAGCATGACCAACGGATCACTCAGGGTCGGCGCAGCCTTGAGTTTGCCATCGAGGAATTCCTGCATACGGGCGCGATTCGCCAGGCCCGTCAGCGCATCGTGTTGCGACAGGTATTCGATCCGTCGGCGGGCCGCCACTTCTTCGGTGATATCGCTGGCCGTGCCGCGATAGCCCAGCCCCTCCATCTCCCGCACGGAAAGACGGAAAATCCTGGCTTGCCCGTCCCCTGACAGATAGCTGCATTGCAAGATGGCGTTGGCCCGTCGCGAGTGGTTTTTCAACCACTGGGAAAGCGGGCCCTGATCAGACACCAGCAAGTCATCGATAGGACGACCAAGACACTCGGCCCTGCGCAGTCCCGTCACGGTTTCGAAGCGCTCTGACAGGTAGGTGAAGCGCAACCCGGTATCGATTTCCCAAATCCAGTCGGAGGACGCTTCGGCGACATCACGAAACCGCGCCTCACTGGCCGCCAATGCCGTGCGACTGACCTGCAAGGAGGTGTAACTGGCATCCATCACTTGCGCAGCCGCCGTGGTACGCCGCTGAAAAAGCCAGGTCATCAGTCCGATAATCAGCCCCGCTATACCGACCAGAGGCAACACCACGGTCATCAACCGATACCCCGGCTGCGCCGGTGTCCACTGCAGGGTGCCCGCCGTACCGGTTTCCCCCAGACGCAAAAACGATGTGCCGAGCGCTGCGCTATCACCTGAGGCCACGCGCAATTGAGCAATCCCGAAATCACTGGCCATGCTACTCAATCGGGCAGCATCGAGCCTGGAGACGAACAACAGTATTGAGGCTGGCCTGTCATCCGTTTCGACCTGGGGGTTGGTGCCAGGCGTCAGGGGCGCGGCAGCGACCAACACCGGGGTGCCGTCGACATCGAGAAACGCCTTGATGGGTGTTTCGCTTTCGACATCGATGCGTGCACGTTCGATGAGCGCGGTGATGGGTTGTTTCAACCAGTCTTCAGCGGTGACCGATTCCAGCTGCCCATTGATGACCGAGTACACCGTACGATCGGTCGGATCGATCACAAACACGCCCTCAAACCCGAAATCCTCAAACAGCGACGAACCGGCATTCTGGCGGACAAATGCCCAGTCGGTATCCACCTTCCTGTGCAGGTGCTCATAGGCATCGCCCCAGAATGCGTAATCCTTGATCGTCAAAAGAACCGACTTCTCCAGGGCCTGCACGGCCTTTTCCGTATAAAAGCGACTGCGGCGCTCGGCGTCCTGGTTTTGCTCGAAGGCGATGTAAACAATCAAGGTGCTGGCCAACAGGAAGATCGACAACAACAGACAAGAGAAGCCCGTCAAAGACATGCGGGTCAGGGAAAGATTGGAGGTTTGCATCTGCGGCAGAGGGTCGAGAGGCTTGTTTTTCATAGGGCTTCCAGGCGGTACAACGGCTACGGGCTAGCACAGGAGACGACGCAGGCGTTAAAACACATGCGTTGAAAATGCTCCCTGAGTCGAAGTGATTCCTCGCATTCAGCCCCGGACTGTTGGCAGGATCAGTCCGTAATGTACTTGTTGAACTTATCGGCGCGAATGTCGATGCCTTGACCCGCTATCGCCTTCAACCGCTCAACGGTCGAGTCTTGCGAGACAAGCCAATTCTGAAGGTTCAGTTCAATTTTTCTTTTTGCGGCAGCTGGGCTTTCGAGCGCGACGCCGGCCTGATGGAAAAAGGCTTCTCGATCTCGACGTCGATAACCGCGGAACCCGTAAGAGTGGGCTTGTTCGCTTACTGAGCGGGCGTCAACAGAACGTTATTGTCTCGAAATACCTCACAACCGCTGATCAGTTAGTGCGGTTTTTTGACACCTCCCCGATATGTGGTCACAACTTTTGCGCTTCGTTGGGCCCTAACACCGTGGCTGTCGATGGAATATTGGCATCTTCCGAGGTTTTAGCCCGATACGGAGATAAGCTCATGATTTTCAATGTTCAAAATTTTGGCGCCAAAGGAGATGGCATCACAGACGACACCGCGGCAATACAAAGTGCGATTGATGCAGCGGCCGCCGCAGGTGGGGGGGAGGTGTATGTGCCGACCGGAACTTATATCGTTTCGGGAGGCGAGGAACCCTCCGACGGTTGCCTGATGCTCAAGAGCAACGTCTACCTGAACGGCGACGGCATGGGCAAAACCACCGTCAAAGTGGCTGACGGCTCCGACACCAAGATCACGGGTGTCATCCGCTCGGCCTATGGCGAGGAAACCCACGACTTTGGCGTCAGCAACCTCACCATCGACGGCAACCGTGACCACACCACCGGCAAGATCGACGGTTGGTTCAATGGCTTCATCCCCGGCCAGGAAGGCTACGACTCCAACGTCACCCTCGACAGCGTCGAGATCAAGGATTGCTCCGGGTACGGTTTCGACCCCCACGAGCAGACCGTCAACATGGTCATCAAGAACAGCGTGTCCCACGGCAATGGCCTGGACGGCTTCGTTGCTGACTTCCTCAGCGACAGCACCTTCGAAAACAACGTCGCCTACGACAATGACCGCCACGGTTTCAACGTCGTCACCAGTACCCACGACTTCACCCTCACCAACAACGTTGCCTACAACAATGGCGGCAACGGCATCGTGGTGCAGCGCGGCAGCGAGAACATCCCCTCCCCCAGCAACATCACCATCACCGGTGGCGAGGTGTACGGCAACGGCGCCGAAGGGGTGCTGATCAAGCTGTCCAGCGAGGTGACCGTCAGCGACGTCGACATTCACGACAACGCCAGCGCCGGGATCCGCATCTACGGCAGCAACCACGTCGAGATCATCGACAACACGCTCAACAACAATTCCCTGGGCAACCCCGTACCGGAAATCATCATCCAGTCCTACGACGACACCCTGGGCGTGTCCGGCAAGTACTTCAACGGCAGCGACAACACGATCCAGGGCAACATCATCAGCGGCAGCAACCTGTCGACCTACGGTGTTGCGGAGCGCAATGAAGACGGCACCGACCGCAACGCCATTATTGGCAACACCATCAGCCACACCAGCAAGGGCGCGACGCTGGTCTATGGCGACGGCAGCTACGCCAGTGCCACGGCGCCGATGACCACCGTGCAAGGTACGGCTGGCAACGACACCCTGCTGGGCAGTGCCGCCAGCGAGATTCTCTACGGCGCAGCCGGCAACGACACCATCAATGGCGGGGCCGGCGGCGACATTCTGGTGGGCGGTGCAGGCACCGACAAACTCACCGGCGGTACCGGCGCCGATACGTTCCGTTTCGTCGCTCAGTCCGACAGTTACCGCAACGCAACCGCAAGCTTCGATGACACCATTACCGACTTCGACGTCACCCAGGACAAGATCGACCTCGCCGGCCTCGGTTTCACGGGTTTGGGCAATGGTCGTGGCGGCACCCTGCAGGTCAGCTACAGCGCCAGCAACGACCGCACCTACATCAAGGACTACGATGCCGACGCCAGCGGCAATCGCTTCGAGTTGATTCTCTCGGGCAACCTCGCCAGCACCCTGACCGCCAGCAATTTCATCTTCAATCACGTGGTCACCGGCACCAGCGGCAGCGACTCGCTGCTGGGTACCGATTCGGCGGACACCCTGCTCGGCCTCGCGGGTAACGACAGCCTTGGTGGCGGCGCGGGCGACGACAAGCTCGACGGCGGCGCCGGCATGGACACCCTCACCGGTGGTGCCGGAGCGGACACCTTTGTGTTCTCCAATCGCATGGACAGCTACCGCAACTACAACACCGGCGGTGCCAACCTTAGCGACGTGATCACCGATTTCGATATCAGCGCCGACAAGATCGACCTCTCGGCCTTAGGTTTCACCGGCTTGGGTGATGGCAAGAACAACACTGTGTCCCTGGTGCTCAACAGTGCCGGCACCAAGACTTACATCAAGTCCCTGGCCGCCGACGCCGATGGCAACCGCTTTGAAGTGACGCTGAACGGCAACTACGTCGACAAGCTGACCAGCGCCAATTTCGTCTTCGCCACTTCGCCAACGGTCAACCATGCGCCGGTGGTAGCAACGGCGTTGCTGGATCAAAACGCGACCGAAAACACCCCGTTCAGCTACGTGGTGCCGGCCACCAGCTTCACCGATCCGGATAACGACAGCCTCAGCTACATCGCCAAACTGGCGAATGGCAGCTCCCTGCCCAGCTGGCTGACATTCGATGCAGCGACTCGTACGTTCAGCGGCACACCCAGCGATACCGCATCGGGCACTTACTCCATACAAGTCACCGCGACTGATGGCAGCAACGCCACCGTCAGCGACAGCTTTACCCTCGCCGTGCAGGACGTGCCCGCCTCACCCACTGTGATCAATGGCACGCCGAACAACGACACGCTGACCGGCACCGCTGCCAACGAACAACTCTTCGGTGGCGCCGGTAACGACACGCTGAATGGCGGCGCGGGCAACGACATCCTGGTCGGTGGCGCCGGGGTGGACAAACTCACCGGTGGCGCGGGTGCCGATGTGTTCCGCTACACCTCGACACTCGACAGCTACCGCACCAGTTCCACCAGCGTCAGTGACCAGATCCTCGATTTCGACGTGGCCGCCGACAAGATCGATGTCTCGGCGCTCGGCTACACGGCCCTGGGCAATGGCCTGAACGGCACGCTGCAAGTGACCTACAGTGCTTCGAGCAACCGCACCTACCTCAAGGATCTCACCGTCGACGCGAACGGCAACCGCTTCGAATTGTCGATGGCGGGCAACCTGGTGAGCAGCCTGACGGCGAGTCATTTTGTTTTCGCCGGCCAGAACGCACCCAGCAATGTAGCGCCGGTGGTGGCCATTCCCCTCCTCGACCAGAACGCCACCGAAAACACGCCGTTCAATTACACCGTCACCCATGACAGCTTCACCGACGCCGACCAGGATGCGTTGACCTACACCGCGACCCTCGCTGACGGTAGCGCCCTGCCCGCGTGGCTGAGTTTCAACGCGGCCAGCCTGACGTTCACCGGTACGCCGATCAGCACGGCGTCGGGCAATTACAACGTACTGGTCAAGGCCACCGATCCTTCAGGAGCGTCGGTCAGTGACAGCTTCGCCCTGGCGGTGGCCGATGCGCCCGCCAATACCATCGCCGGCACCAACAATGCCGAAGCCCTCAACGGCACGGCGGGCGCGGACCTGATCCTCGGCCTCGGTGGCAATGACACAATCAAGGCCGGCACCGGCGCGGACATCGTCGACGGTGGCGCCGGACGCGACTCGCTGTACGGCGGCGACGGGGCCGACACCTTCCGCTACACCAACGTGCTCGACAGCTACCGCGACTACGACACCGGTGGCGTCACGGCCACCGACACGATTTATGACTTCACCGCGGGCGTCGACAAGATTGATGTGTCAGGCCTGGGGTTTCTCGGCCTCGGCGATGGCAGCAATGGCACGTTGTACATGACCCTCAACGCGGCCGGCGACAAGACCTACATCAAATCCGCCGAGTCCGACGCCGATGGCAATCGCTTCGAAATCGCCCTCAATGGCAACTACCTCAACACGCTGACCGCCAGTGATTTCGTGTTCGGCGAGCGCGCCCAGCAGGACATCCTCTACCTGCCCACCCTCGGCCAATCCAATGCGCGCCTGCTGCGCATGACGGAGGACGACAATCAGTCCGGCACCTCGATGCTGGTCGAAGACCTGGACCGCTACACCCCCTATGACGTGCGCAGCCAGTTCACCGACGCCGATGGCAACGGCATCGACATCGCGGTGGGCGGCAGCACGGTCAACGGCCTGTCGACCATGAGCGCCGAGGAACTCAAGTTGTGCTGGTGGTTGACCGACACCAATCAGCCCGGGGCTGCGCTGTTGCGTGCCGTCGCGTTGCTGGGGGACCAGCGTACCGAACTGCAATCGATCGATAACGTCACCATGGGCATCATTTGGGGCCAGGGCGAGGAAGCCGCCCAGGAGATCGGCCGTGCCACGGACAAAACAGCGGCGGCCGCTGCCTACAAGGACGCGACCCTGAAGGTGTTTGATTACCTGCATACCCAGTTCGGCAGCTTCAGCGTGTACATGATGGAAACCGGTCACTACCAGGAGGATGCGGCGCGCGCCCGTGGTTATTCGCCAGAGAAGATTGCCTCCATCGTCGAGGGCGTTGGCTATGTCCGCGCCGTCCAGGAATCAATCGCCGCCGAGCGTGCTGACGTCAAGCTGGCGGTGGACTACACCGACCTGCCCTTGCGCTACGAAGTCGATCCGCTGGTGTATCCCGACGACGTCTGGCACCTGCACGAGGAATCGGCGGAAATCGTCGGCCAGCGCCTGGCCGACTACATCGCCGATGACCTTGGCTTTCAAGGCAACCCCAGCGACAACAACAGCGCGCAGGCGATTTTCGACAACGCTCAAAACCAGGGCGGGATGATTTCCGGCACCGATCAGGCAGATACCCTGGTGGGCAGCTCGGGCAACGACACACTGGATGGCGACCTGGGCGCCGACTCCATGACCGGTGGCGATGGCAATGACATCTATGTGGTCGATAACGCGTCCGACAGCGTGGTGGAAACCAACACCTCGCCCTCGCAGATCGATACGGTGCAGGCCTCGGTCAGCTGGACCCTGGGCGCCAACCTCGAGAATCTGGTGCTGACCGGCGTGTCGGACATCGACGGCACCGGTAATGAGCTGCGCAACTTCATCACCGGCAATGCCGCCGCCAACGTGCTCAATGGTGCCGCAGGGGCCGACAGCATGAGTGGTGGCGATGGCAACGACACCTACTATGTCGACAACGCCGATGACACCGTGATCGAGACCAACAGCAATGCGGTGCCTGGAGGGATCGACAGCGTGCACAGCAGACTGGCGGCCTATACCCTCGGCAACAACGTCGAGCGTCTTTATATCGATAGCACTGGCGCCGCCAATGGCACGGGCAACGCGCTGGACAACACGCTGTTCGCCGGAGCCGGCAACAACGTGCTGGACGGGCGCGATGGCAATGACACGGTGTCTTTTGAACGCGCCCTGTCCGGCGTTACCGTAAACCTCTCGACGTCAGCGCAACAAAACACCGTGGGCTCCGGGCTCGACACCTTGAAATTCTTCGAAAACCTGACGGGAAGCGCCTACGCCGACAGTCTGTCGGGCAACAGCGCAGCGAACGTTCTGAACGGTGGTGCGGGCAACGACACGCTGGTGGGCGGTTCGGGCGATGACCGGTTGATCGGCGGCGCAGGCACCGACACGCTCACCGGTGGCACTGGCGCGGATACCTACGCGTTTGGTGCGCTGTCGGACATGGGCGTCGGCGCTTTGCGTGACGTGATCAGCGGTTTCAAGACCACCGAGGGTGATCATCTGGACCTTACCGGCCTGGACGCCAACCCGCTGACCGCCAACATGGACGCCTTCACCTTCATCGGCAGCAACGCCTTTGACCCCGCCAACGCCACCGGCCAACTGCGCTTTGCCGATGGCATTCTCTACGGCAGTGTTAACGCCGACGCCACCCCCGAGTTCGAAGTCCAAATGGTGGGCGTCAAGGAGCTGCACGCCAGCGACTTTACAGCCTGACGTCTTATGGGAGCGAGCTTGCTCGCTCCCATAAGGGATTTGCAGTGCCCGAAAAACCAAAGACCACCACAGACCCTAATGTCAGTCAGTTAAGCCGCACCCCGATCCTTGTAGCAGCTGGCGAAGCCTGCGTTCGGCTGCGAAGCAGTCGTAAATCCTGAACCCACGGTTTAACTGACACACCGCGGTGACTGGTTTTACGACTGCTTCGCAGCCGAACGCAGGCTTCGCCAGCTGCTACAAGGATCGCGTTGCGGCTTAACTGATTGGCATTAACCACAGACCCAATCACAAACGACCGTGTGCCGATTACACGGTCGGGTCATTGAGGCGCGAGGCGTCGTACGCAGCGATCCTGGTCATTCCTCTTTGAACGCCGCAAGCAAGCGTTCACGCAAAGGTTTCATCAGGTAATTCATAAAGGTGCGTTCCCCCGTCACCACCGTGACATCGGCGAGCATGCCGGGGCGCACCAGCAGGCCGGCGGCCTGCAGCGAGGCGACGGTGTCGGCGGGAATTTCGACCTTGGCGGAAAAGTACGGCTGGTGCGTCTGTTCATTGATCAACTGGTCCGCCGACACCGTAGTCACCGTGCCGGTGACCGTCGGCGTATCCACCCGTTGCAGCGCGGTGAAATGCACATGCACCGGCAGACCCGGGCGCAACTTATTGGCCATCAGCGGCTCGAAACGCGCGGTGATCGCCATCGGCGCATCCAGCGGCACCACTTGCATCAGGGTTTGGCCGGCCTGCGCAACGCCCCCGACCGTATGAATGTTCACGTCCATGACCTGCCCGGACACCGGCGCACGGATCGCACCGTTGTCGACTTCAAACTGCAAGGCACGAATCTGATCGGCATAACCTGCCGCCTCGGCAGAGACCTCGCTGAGCTGGGTTTCGGCATCGCGGCGAAATTCCTGCTGCGCCTGCAAGGCCTTGAGCCGGCTTTCATTGATCGCCTGGCGGGTCCTGCCGACATCGCCCACCCCGGAGGAAATCTGCCCGGCCAATTGGGCTGCGTTGCGTTCGGCCTCGAAGAGTTTGTTGCGCGGAATGTAGCCTTCACTGGCCAATCCACGCAGGCCTTCCAGCTCTTGCTGCTGGAAGCGCATCTGCGTGTCGTAGTTGCGCTTGAGGCCTTCGTAGCCTTGCAACTGCTGCTGCAATGCCGCGGCTTCGTGTTCGATGATCTGCAAGCGGCTGCCCAGTTCTGCGCGGCGGGTCAGAAACAACTGGCTCTGCAAGGCCATGGCGGCCTTGACCCGCGGCTCGGCGGCATGTTCCAGCAGTTCAGCGGGCCATTGAATGTCGGCTGAGCCCAGGCGCTCGGCAATCAACCGCGCCTCGACGCTGCGATCGTTGAGCAACTTGCCCAACGTCACGTCCCGTTGCGACTGCGCCTGCACCGTATTGAGCTGCACCAGCAACTGCCCCTGGGTGACGCGGTCGCCATCGCTGACCAGCAGCTTTTCCACTACCCCGCCGACCAATGACTGCACAGCCTTGCGTTCGCCCGCCACCACCACGGTGCCACTGCCCACGACACCCTGGTCGAGTGGCGCGAGGCAGGCCCAAAGCAGGAAGCCGCCCAGCGTCAGGACCAGGAAACCCAGACCATAGCGTGCTGCCCCCCCGGCGTCGGTATTGGCGCAGGGCAGCGTTGTGGCGCCGCGCACGCTCGGCCGTTGCTCGCTGTACGTTTGTGTTCCGGGGGTCAGATCACGCATCTTTGCCAGCCTCCCTGACCGCGGCCGGTCTTGGCCCCGGCATCAATGCTTTGAGCACCCGGTCCCGTGGACCGAATGCTTGTTGAGTGCCGTCCTTGAGCACCAGGATGTGATCGACCACCGCCAGCACATTAGGCCGGTGGGTAATCAGCACCACGGTGCTGCCAGCAGCCTTGAGCGCACGGATGGCCTGCACCAGCGCCTGCTCCCCGGCTTCATCGAGGTTGGAGTTGGGCTCATCGAGCACAATCAGCGACGGGCGCCCATAGAGCGCGCGAGCCAGGCCGAGACGTTGCTTTTGTCCACCGGACAAGCCAAGCCCGCCGGGGCCCAGCGGCGTGTCGTAACCCTTGGGGAACCTCAGGATCATCTCGTGAATGCCGGCGTGACGCCCGGCGGCGATGATCTTGTCGGCGTCCTGCTCGCCAAAGCGGGCAATGTTGTCGGCCACACTACCGTCGAACAGCTCGATGTCCTGCGGCAGGTATCCAAGGTGCGGGCCCAGGGCGTCGTGGGACCATTGACTGATCTCGGCGTCGTCCAGGCGCACCGACCCGCCCATGGCCGGCCATACCCCGACCAGCGCCCTGGCCAGCGTTGATTTACCACTGGCGCTGGGGCCGACGACGGCGAGTACATCACCTTTGGCCAGGCTGAAATTGATGCCCCGCAGGATCGGTTGCGTGGCGCCGGGCGGGCCGACATACAACTGCTCCAGGCGCACTGCCCCGGTGGGCGGAGGCAAAGGCATGCGCAGGCGCTCGCGCGGATGCTGGGCAAGCAGTTGACTCAGGCGCTGGTAGCTCTGGCGGCCGGAGTTGAATTGCTTCCACGAGCCGATGGCGATTTCCACGGGCGCCAGGGCACGCCCCAGCAGCAGCGACATCGCAATCATCATGCCCGCCGACAATTGGCCTTCAAGCACCAGCAACGCCCCCAAGCCCAGTGCCAGCGACTGTCCGGAGATGCGCACGAAACGGGTCATCGAAGTGATACGCGCGCCGCGGTCGCTGGCATGGGCCTGGGCGGCAATGATGCGTTGCTGCAGCAGGCTCCAACGCTGGCGCAACGGCCCGAGCATGCCCAGGGCCTGGATGACTTCGGCATTGTGAAACGTGCTGTTTACATAGATCGACGACTGCACGCCCAGGCGATTGGCTTCGCCCAAGCGTGTGCGAGTCGACAATTCGCCCCACAGCGCCAGGCCGATCAGCACCAGGGCCAGAACCAGCGTCAGTACGCCGAACCATGGATGAAAGATGAACGCCACCAGCAGGAAGATTGGCAACCACGGCGCATCGAGCAAGGCGATCAGGCCCTGGCCGGTGATCAACTGCCGCAGCGTCGCCAGATCGATGAGCACCTGCGCCGGGTTGGCGTTGTGCTCGCGCAGGCTGCGAGCGAAGGCTGCGTCGAAAATCCGCTCGCCCAAGGCATCGTCCAGCCCCGCGCTCATACGAATCATCACCTCGCCGCGTGCCCACTCGATCAGGGCGCTGAACATGAACAGTCCCAGGGCGATCAAGGTGAGCATGAACAAGGTGGTTTCGTTGCGGCTGGTGAGGACCCGGTCGTACACCTGCATCATGTAGAGCGACGGCACCAGCACCAGCAGGTTGATCACCCCACTGAACAGCGCCAGCGACCAGAACACCCGGCGATAGCTTAATAAAGCGGCATCAATGTCATGACGCGGATCGAGAAGCAAACCCATAGAGTGTCGCTCGCAAAAGGAAAAGTCGGTTCAAGACGCAATCCATCGCGAACGTTTTGCCCTAAGGCATGGAGAAAACACTAAACGTAGCTGGATGCGCCGCAATCAGAGACGGTCCTTGTCGCTACAGGCGCCAATTACTGACCACGCAACCAGGGGTTAGTGCCGGTTCGACGGGCTGGGGTTCAATGTGGGTGACGGGCGGGAATGCTGGAGGCAGAGTTCTTGATCTCGTCCTCAACAAGCCCAACACAATACGCACAAACCAAAACGCCGCTCAAAGAGCGGCGTTTTTGCGTATGGAGCGGGAAACGAGGTTCACCTGTATGTTGCGAGCCTCAAGCGTTTCAGCTCCAGGGACGATCTCCATTCTCGTCCTTGATGCGGGTCGGCAGGCCCATCACATCCAGCGCCTTGAGGAACGGCTCAGCCGGAAGTTCCTCGACGTTGGCCATGCGCTGCACGTCCCACTCGCCACGGGCGACCAGCAGGGCTGCGGCCACGGGCGGCACGCCTGCGGTATAGGAAATGCCCTGGCTATCAGTTTCCGCGTAAGCGTCTTCATGATCAGCCACGTTGTAGATGAACACTTCGCGCGGCTGACCATCCTTGGTGCCCTTGACCAGATCGCCGATGCAGGTTTTGCCGGTGTAGCCGGGCGCCAGCGAGCTCGGATCAGGGAGCACGGCCTTGACCACTTTCAGCGGTACGACTTCCAGGCCCTCGGCGGTCTTGACCGGTTGCTCGGAGAGCAGGCCGAGGTTCCTGAGCACGGTGAACACATTGATGTAGTGCTCGCCGAAGCTCATCCAGAAACGCACGTTGGGCACGTCGAGGTTTTTCGACAGCGAGTGCACTTCATCGTGGCCGGTCAGGTACAGGTTCTGCGCGCCTACGACCGGCAGATCGTCGGTGCGTTTGACTTCGAACATGGTGTTGCTGGTCCACTGACTGTTCTGCCAGCTCCACACTTGTCCGGTGAATTCGCGGAAGTTGATTTCCGGGTCGAAATTGGTGGCGAAATACTTGCCATGGGAACCGGCGTTGACGTCGAGAATGTCGATCGAATCAATGCGGTCGAAATACTGTTGTTGCGCCAGTGCTGCATAGGCGTTGACCACACCCGGGTCGAAGCCCACGCCGAGAATGGCGGTAATGTTCTTCTCTTTGCACTCTTCGAGGTGGTTCCACTCGTAGTTGCCATACCAGGGCGGCGTCTCGCAGATTTTGCCCGGTTCTTCGTGAATGGCGGTGTCCAGATAGGCCACGCCGGTATCGATGCAGGCGCGCAGCACCGACATGTTGAGGAAGGCGGAACCGACGTTGATGACGATCTGCGATCCGGTTTCGCGGATCAGCGCCTTGGTCGCTTCCACATCCATGGCGTTCAGCGAGAAGGCCTGGATATCGGCGGGCACTTTGAGGCTGCCCTTGGCCTTGACGCTGTCGATGATGGCCTGGCACTTGGAGATGTTGCGCGACGCGATAGCAATACGACCGAGTTCATCGTTGTGCTGCGCGCACTTGTGGGCCACCACCTTGGCGACACCTCCTGCACCAATGATAAGCACGTTCTTCTTCAATTTCTCTCTCTCTCCTTCTCTGCCAGCTTACGAAAGGCTGGACATGTAGTCGTTGTAACCAAACTCACGAACCACCTCGACGGTACCGTCGAGTTGTTTCACCACGATGGACGGCATTTTCAGGCCGTTGAACCAGTTCTTCTTGACCATGGTGTAACCCGCTGCGTCGATGAACGACAGCCGATCCCCGATAGCCAAAGGACGATCAAATTGATACTCACCGAAAATGTCTCCGGCCAGGCAGGATTTGCCGCACACCATGTACGTGTGCTCGCCCTCGCTGGGCGCCAGCTTCGCATTCAGGCGATAGATCAGCAGATCGAGCATATGCGCTTCGATGGAGCTGTCCACAACCGCCAGGTGCTTGCCGTTGTAGAGGGTGTCGAGCACGGTGACTTCCAGCGAAGCGCTCTGCGTAATGGCCGCTTCGCCCGGCTCCAGGTAGACCTGCACGCCGTATTTTTGCGAGAAGCTCTTGAGGCGCGCGCAGAACTCGTCCAGCGCGTAGCCTTCGCCAGTGAAATGGATACCGCCACCGAGGCTGACCCACTCGACCTTGTGCAGCAAGTCGCCGAAGCGTTCTTCGATAGTGCACAGCATCTGGTCGAACAGGCCGAAATCACCGTTCTCGCAGTTGTTGTGGAACATGAAGCCAGAGATCTGCTCGATGACCTGCTCGATCTTCTCCGGGTCCCACTCGCCCAGACGGCTGAACGGTCGCGCAGGGTCGGCCAGCAGATAATCCGAGCTGCTCACCTGCGGATTGACTCGCAGGCCGCGCACCTTGCCGGCCGAAGCCTCGGTGTAGCGCTGCAACTGACCGATGGAGTTGAAGATGATCTTGTCGCAGTTGTCGAGCATCTCCTCGATCTCGTCGTCGGCCCAGGCCACGCTGTAGGCATGGGTCTCGCCAGCGAACTTCTGTCGACCGAGCTTGAGCTCGTAGAGCGACGACGACGTGGTGCCGTCCATGTATTGCTGCATCAGGTCGAACACCGACCAGGTGGCGAAGCACTTGAGTGCCAGGAGCGCCTTGGCCCCGGATTGTTCGCGCACATAGGCGATCTTCTGCATGTTCGCCAGCAGCTTTTGTTTATCGATGAGGTAGTACGGTGTTTTGATCATTTCGAGGCGCCTCCGGCAAGGCCAGCCAAAAAAGGATGCGCATTGTGCCTTCACTGGCTACATATCGAAAGAGCAGGAAGCACTGTCCACGCGAATCGTGGCTCAATTTAAGTCCCAGGCACCCAGCAAGCCAGAGTGACGGTCTTTGCCCCCAGGCCCCGTCACATCGCCGCGCTACTGATCCCGCCACAGATTCGCTACTATGTTTGACCGTCAGCTTTCCTCAATCTGGAGCCCGTATGCCTACTCAAAAGGACATCGCCGCCGAAAGCGGCGCACCGATGATTCCTGAACAGCGCCGTGAATTGATGCTGCGACAGTTGCGCAAGCATCAGGTGCTGAGTGTTCATCAGTTGATGGAAATGTTCGACTGTTCGCACATGACCATACGTCGCGATATCGCGTTGCTGGAGCAGGAAGGTCGTGCTTACTCGGTAACGGGTGGGGTGCGGATCGCCAGCCAGCTCCATAGTGAGCCCAGCCACCAGCTCAAGGCGGTGGTCGAGTTGCCACAGAAGCAATCCATGGCCAAGCTCGCCGCCCGGCTACTGCATGCCGATATGACGATCTACCTGGATGCGGGAACCAGCACACTGGAAATCGTCCCCTACATCAAGGCGCTGTCCGGCATGACCGTGGTGACTAACGACTTCGGCATTGTCCAGGCGCTGATCGAAGCCCCCCATGTCACGGTGATTCATACCGGCGGGCAGCTGGATCACTCCAATCAATCGTGCGTCGGCGGCCTGGCGGTTGCCACCCTGCGCCAGGTCGTCACCGACATCGCGTTCATATCGACCAGCTCATGGGATTTGCGTCGCGGCCTCACCACGCCTTCGGCCCTGAAGGTGGAGGTGAAACAAGCCGCGATGCAATCGGCCTCGCAAGTGGTGCTGGTGGCCAGCAGTTCGAAATACGGCACATTCAGCATGTACAAGATTGCCGGGCTAGAGCAGTTCGACATTATCCTCAGCGACGACGCGTTGACCCCGGCCGCGGCCGATGGCATTCGCAAGCAAGGTGTCGAACTGTTGTTGCCGTCTGACTGAAACGACGGGCTCCGGCAGCGTCCGTCGCCCCCCTCCTCTGTTGCGCTTAGCGCGCCTTCCAGTCCCGTAGCCATTGCAAGCCGGCCGAAGTATTGCCACGCGGCCGATATTCGCACCCTACCCAGCCGTCATAACCCAACTGGTCGATCAACTCGAACAGATAGGGATAGTTGACTTCTCCCAGGTCCGGCTCATGCCGGTCTGGCACGCCGGCGATCTGGATATGGCCGATACCGTCGAAGTCCCGACGCAGTTTGGTGGCCAGGTCGCCCTCGACGATTTGGCAGTGATAACAGTCGAACTGAACCTTCAGGTTACTGGCGCCTACTTCCTTGCAGATGGCCTGGGCCTGGTCCTGCCGGTTGAGGAAAAAGCCCGGCATGTCCCGCGTATTGATCGGTTCCAGCAGCACCGTGATACCGACCTTGGCCGCCCGGGCGGTGGCATAAGCGAGGTTCTCCAGGTACACGCCGTGATGCCGTGGGCGATCGCTTTCCGACGGCAACAGCCCAGCCATCACATGGATACGTGAATTGCCCAACACGCCGGCGTACTCCAGGGCGCGATCAAAACCACTACGAAATTCACTCTCACGACCCGGTAACGACACCGTGCCCCGCTCACCCGCCGCCCAATCACCGGGCGGCGCGTTGAACAGCGCCTGCACCAGGCCGTTATCGCTCAAGCGTTGCTGGAGCTCTTCAGCGCTGTAGTCGTAGGGAAACAGATACTCCACCGCTTCGAAACCATCGGCAGCCGCGGCGGCGAAGCGATCCAGAAACGCATGTTCCGGGTAGAGCATGCTGAGGTTGGCAGCAAAACGAGGCATGGTAGCTCCTATAGATGGCTTTTGTAGGAACACGGCTTGCCGGCGAAGGCGATCTCAAGGACGCATCGCCGGTAAGCCGTACTCCTACAGGTCGACAGTTCGTTAGACAAATGGCCAGATCAGCAGGGTAATACAGAAACCCAAGGTGCCGAGCAAAGTGGTCAACACCGTCCAGGTGCGCAAGCCGTCGGCCACGTTCAGCCCGGACAGCTTGGTGAAGATCCAGTAACCGGCGTCATTGATATGGGACATGGCCAACCCGCCACCGCCCATGGCCAGGCACAGCAGGGCCATGTGGTTCGGGGTGAGATTGAGGGTCGCAATCAGCGGGCTGATGATGCCGGCAGTGGTCACCAGCGCCACCGTCGTCGAGCCCTGCACCGCGCGCAACAGCAGGGTCAGCAGAAAGCCCAGCGCCAGCACCGGCAGACCGGTGGTGCGCAGCATATCGGAGACCACGGCGCCGATTCCGGTATCCACCAGCACCTTGCCAAACACCCCGCCGGCACCGGCAATCAGGATCACCATGGCCACACCGGGCAAGGCCGAGCCGATCACATCAGACACCTGAGTCCGGCTCCAGCCCCGACGCGAACCCAGCAACCAGGCACACAGCAAGGTGTCGATCAGCAGCGCCACCAGCGGCGCGCCGAGCACGGTCATGATGCCGCGCAGGGTCGATTCGGCAGGCAGCAACGAGGTGGACAGCGTTCCCAGCAGAATCAGAATGATGGGCAGCAGGATCAGGCTGACGATCAAACCAAACCCTGGTGGGGGTGCCGGCGGCAACTTGGAAACGATGCTGCTGGTGGACTCTTCCAGGCCCATGTGCGACACGGCCACAGCCGCTCGCTCAGTGCTCTTGTCGTTGCCATTGGACCAGGCGGCCAGATCCTCGTTGGTGACATGCGGGCCATAGACCTCGGCACGAATATCGTCGGTCATCGGGTACACCCGACGGGTCATGCGCCCGGCCACGCGGTAGCCGACATAGCAAAGGAACGCGGTTAGCGGCAGACCGAACATCAGCACACGGCCCAGGTCCGCGCCCAATTGACTGGCAGCGGCCACGGCGCCCGGGTGTGGCGGCAGAAAGGCGTGTACGGTCAACAAGGCCGCGCACATCGGCAGTGCGAAGACCAACAGCGGCTTACGCGCACTGCGCGCAATGCCATAGGCCAGCGGCATCAGGATGATCACGCCGACCTCGAAGAACACCGGCACCCCGACCATGAAACCGGCAATCGTCAGCGCCAGCGGTGTGCGCCGGTTGCCGAAACGAGCAATCAGGGTCTTGGCCAGCGCCTCGGCACCGCCGGAGAGTTCGATGATCCGCCCGATCATCGCGCCCAAGGCAATGATGATCGCGATATGGCCCAGGGTCTTGCCCATGCCGCCTTCGATGGTCGCCACCAGATCGGCCGGTTTCACCCCGGCCACCAGCGCCACCAGAATGCTCACCAGCATCAACGCTACGAAGGGTTGGAACTTGTACTTGAGCACCAGGAACAACAACAGCGCGATGCCCACCCCTGCGGTAATCATCAGGACTAACGGGCTCATTTCAGAACCCCTCCACGCCGGGTAAACGAAACGGTTCTGCCACTGAATCTGAAAATGCCGCAGTGAAGGTGAGTCATGCTTGGATTTCCTGTTGTTATTGTTTTTTCAGGCAAGCCGGGTCCGTCGAGAGTCGCTGCGCGTCTCATGTACAGGGCCTGCTGTATCGATTTGTCGTGTTAAGCCAGCGCTTTACCAGGTCGCGCCGAAGGTCTCTCGCAACTCGTCCAAAGCCGCCTGGTCGAGAGGTTCCGGTTTGGGATCGCTCATCAGCCAGAGCCGTGCAGTTTCCTCAAGCTCCTCCAGGGCGTAATTGGCCCTGGACACCGAACTCTCCCAGACCACCGGGCCAAGCCGTTCGAGCATCACGCCACGAACACTATTGGCCAGCTGCGCGACTTGCTCGGCAACCTTCGGCGAACCGGGTCGCTGGTAGCCAATCAACGGGATATGTCCGACTTTCATGACCTGATACGGCGTCAGCGGCGGCAGGATGTCGTCTGCCTGCCAGACACCGGCCAGCGTCAACGCCACCAGATGGGTGGAATGGGTATGCACCACGCCGCCGACACTCGGGTTGCGGTCGTACACCTGGCGGTGCAGCGCCAGGGTCTTTGAAGGCCTGTCACCGGACACCCATTCGCCAGCCAGATTGACCTTGGCGATGGTCGCCGGGTCGAGACGCCCGAGGCAGACATCGGTCGGCGTGATCAACCAACCGTCATCCAGGCGCGCGCTGATATTGCCGGCGCTGCCGACGGTATAACCGCGCTGGTAAAGGCTGCGGCCAACCTCGCAGATTTCTTCGCGCAGGGCGTTTTCGTTACTCACTGAGCACCTCCCGCGAGTTGGCTCAAGGCTTTGCTGAAGAAGTCGCGGCCACCGAAGTTGCCCGATTTGAGTGCCAGCGCCAAAGGTTCGTCAGTATTGCTGACGGTCGCCGGCACACCCGGATCGATCTGCGCGCCGATCTGCAGCAGCTGTACGCCCAACGCCTGAACCACAGCGCCCGAGGTTTCTCCGCCGGCGATCACGAAGCGGCGCACGCCGCTCTGGCGCAGACCTTGGGCAATTTCGCCAAAGGCGTTTTCTACCAGACTGCCAGCCTGCTCGACACCCAGTTGCTGTTGCACCGACTTGACCTCATCCGGTGAGCTGGTGGCGTAGATCAATACGGTTTGTTCGTTATCACGGGCGAAGGTCAAGGCTTGCGCCACCACCGGTTCACCCGCGGCCAAGGCCAACGGATCAATCCGCAAGGCCGGCCGCCCGGCTTCGAGCCAGGCCGCCACTTGTCCATTGGTCGCGATCGAAGCACTGCCGGCCAACACCACTTCCCCGCCGAACACCGCCGGGAGCTTTGAGGCATCGAGGTCGCGCAGCTTGCCAGCGCGACGGAAATTTTCCGGCAACCCCAGCGCCAGCCCCGAACCACCCGTCAACAACGGCAGATCGGCGCAGGCGGTGCCGAGGGTGTACAGATCGCTGTCCGACAAGGCATCAGCGATGGCCATGCCGACACCTTGAACCCTCAGCTCTGCGATTCGCGCACGCACCTGCTCAGCGCCGCGGGCAATGGTGTCGTAACGCAACAGGCCGACATTCAGGCCAGTCTGCGATTGCAGGACCCGAACCAGGTTGGCATCGGTCATCGGCGTCAGCGGGTGATGCTGCATGCCCGACTCGCTGAGCAGTTGATCCTGCACAAACAAGTGGCCGCGAAAGATTGTCCGGCCATTCTCCGGGAACGCCGGACAGGCCAGGGTGAAGTCGCTACCCAGTGCGGCCAGCAGCGCTTCGCTGACCTGGCCGATATTGCCGGCCGCGGTGGACTCGAACGTCGAGCAGTATTTGAAGAAGATCTGCTCGCAGCCTTGTTCGCGCAGCCAGGCCAGCGCTGCGAGGGACTGTTCGACCGCTTCGGCGACAGGAATGGTGCGCGACTTCAGGGCAATGACGATCGCATCGGCGTCAAGCCCGGCAGCAACGTCTGCGCTCGGGATTCCGATGCTTTGCACGGTACGCATTCCGCCGCGCACCAGCATGTTGGCAAGGTCCGTGGCACCGGTGAAATCGTCGGCGATGCAGCCCAGCAGCGGGCGTGCGGTGGAGGTAGTCATGGGGTGTTCCTCAAACGGGCTCGGGCTTCAAACGGACTGGGGCTTGGCAGTCGGCAATTCGATGCCCGGGAAAATCTTGATCACCGCCGAGTCGTCCTCACGGCCGAAGCCGGCACTGGACGCCTGCATGAACATCTGGTGAGCGGTGGCCGACAGCGGCAGCGGGAATTTGCTGGCCCGGGCGGTATCCAGTACCAGGCCCAGGTCCTTGACGAAAATATCCACCGCAGACAACGGTGTGTAGTCGGCCTTGAGAATGTGCGGTACGCGGTTTTCGAACATCCAGGAATTACCGGCGCTATGGGTGATCACCTCATACAGCGCATCGGCATCGACCCCTTCGCGCAGGCCCAGCGCCATGGCTTCGGCAGAGGCGGCAATATGCACCCCGGCGAGCAGCTGATTGATGATTTTGACCTTCGACCCCAGGCCATGAACGTCACCCAGGCGATAAACCTTGCCGGCCATGCCCCCCAGGATTGACTCAGCCTTGGTATAGGCGTCGGCCGGCCCCGAAGTCATCATGGTCATCTCGCCAGCGGCCGCCTTGGCGGCGCCACCGGAAATCGGTGCATCCAGATACAGCAGGCCCAACGCGGCCAGGCGCTGGCCCAGATCCACCGCGTAAGTCGGGGCTACGGTGGCGCAGCCGATCACCAGACTGCCCGGCCGCAGTGCGGCCACGGCACCACCCTCACCAAACAGTACGGTTTCGGTCTGCTCGGCGTTGACCACCACGGTCACTATCACGTCGCACTCAGCGGCCATGTGCGACGGCGAAGAGCAAGCCACGCCGCCCTCCCCGGAAAATTGTTCAGTCACCGCAGCCCGCACATCACAGGCATGCACATTGAAACCGCTGCGCAACAATGAGCGGGCGATGCCCAGGCCCATCGCGCCCAGACCGACAACACCGACATTCTTGTTATTCATGGGGTACTCCAGAGGAAAGCAGTGACTGCTTGCGCGCCTGCAAGGCGCAGACATTGGCCGCGTTGTAGAGAGGGCTGCGGTAGACAGGATCAGCGCCGAGCGGATGAACCCGCTGAGGGGCGCTGTCATTCAGCACATGAGTCGGGATCTCGTCGAACATCAAGGCAATCCTGTTTTTGTCGTGTTATCAGGTTGTCATACCGGCTGGTGGAGATCATCCACCAATGATCAGATTATGTGACGTATTTTTTCTAGATAACATTTTTTAACATCGCCAGGAGTGGCAAGTTTTGAGCACTGACTTACACTGCGATACACCCAATGCGAACGAATGAATGTCCAACAGATCGATAGGTTCCATGGCAATCCGGGGATCGCGTAATGATCTGGGTGAAGCCAACATGAAAACGGTCACGACCCTTTTCACCTGTCTGCTCGCTGCCAGCGTTTGCGCGGCGACGAGCACCTGCGCAAATGCTGCGTCGTTCAAGACCAGCTTCGACTGCGCCACGGCAAGGGCATCCGTCGAAAAGCTGATCTGTCGCGATCCGCAACTGGCGCAGATGGATATCGAACTGACGCGACTTTATCGCCTGGCGCTCACGGATGAACGTTCAGAACCGCGGCCAGACAAAGTCTTGATCGACCAGCAGTTCTGGATCGACTCCCGTAATCAGTGTGCGTCCACGCCTGAGCCCAAGGCGTGCACGATTCGAAGTTATGCCGAGCGCGCGCACCAGCTACGCCAGGGCTCGGCCATTGTGAGAACCAAGGATCCAGACAGTCTCACCGAAGGCCCCTTGGCTTTTCGTTGTACAGGATTTAGCTCACTGATTGCCGCCACCTTCTTCAACACGCAGCCAGGTGTCGTGTACCTGAAATGGGCGAACACCTCGATCACCCTGAGCCAGGTGCCGAGTGATTCGGGAACCCAATACACTGGCAAGGATTCCCAGGGGAGCTACCGCTTCTGGCAAGACGGCAACGGGGTGATTTTCCAGAAGCCAGGCTCAGGGGCAATGAGTTGTACGGCCGAGCCGGTCAGCTGATTTCTCTGGGGCAAGTGCGGAAAATCAAGCGCCGCTTTTCCAATATTTCAGCCGCGACACTTTTGTAGCAGCTGCCGAGCCCGCGAGGCTGCGTTCGGCTGCGAAGCAGTCGTGAGTCCGGCTGACGCGGTATGCCTGATGTACTGCAATGACTGATTTTACGACTGCTACGCAGCCGAACGCAGCCTCGCAAGCTCGGCAGCTGCTACAGATCGCGTTACGGCTTAACTGACTGGCATTAGGCAGAGCGTCGGCCCTCTCTCACGTACTCGGCGATTTATGCCACGGATACCCTTTCGCGCTGAGTTGAAAGGCGTAATCGAACAAGCGCTTCATGTACTCGCCATCAAATCTATGATTGCGAGAAATATCAAAATCGGAGCCGATGTACGCCAGATTGAAGTCCGCCCCATCCTGCTGTGCAATTCGGTAAATCCGATCCAGATCGCTGATCCCCTGAGTCTGGATCAATGCGCTGATGGCGCGACCGCCGATGCTCAAGGTGCGGCGCTTGGTTCCGGACCACTGCAACTCCAGTTTGCCGTTGCGAATGACATAGAAGTGCCGTTCATCACGCAAACGCGCCCCGGACACGCGGTTCAGCGCCATCACGGTGCCGGGTGGGTAAAGGAACACCTGAGTCAAGACGCCTCCGTCCACGTGCATCTCCTGAAACTGATGGCCGTCAACCTCCACATCGATCATGACGGGTGAGACGGCGCCGGGAATACTCATCGACGCGATCATGATGTTGCGAAACAGGTCTAGCGCGCCCGGTGCCTGGCTGGAGGCAATAGCGCCCATGTTCCAGGTGACCGGGCGTCCTGAATCAAGGTCGGTGGTGCCGATCATCAGCAGTCGTCCTTTGGCGTATTCCGACGCGATCGCCGCAAGAACCTCGGCAGTGACGTGCTGTGCAATCAGCCGCGACAGTGGCTTGCTGTGCGCCATACCATCGCTGGCAAGACGGGTCAGCACATTGCGCGCATGGAAAATGTCTTTTGGACCGACTGCATTGCAGATACCCAGAATGACACCGTCGTACTGGGGCCCCAGGTAGGCAAACGGGGCGACCAGGGCGCCAGCGCTAATGCCGGTGACGACTTTGAACACGGGACGAGACCCATGCAGGGTCCATCCCGCAATGATGCCCCCCGCGAATGTGCCTGCGTCGCCGCCGCCCGAAACGGCCAACATGCTTGCCAGCGGCAGGGTGTCACTGGGCATCCCTGCGCTGGCGAGCGCCTCAGCCTCTCGAAGGTTGGCTTGACTCACATCCCGAATGAACGGGGTCAGATCCTGGTCCAGCCAGTAGCGAGCATCTGGAATGTCAGGGATGAGCGCTTTTTCGGTTAACGTTGGCGGCACCGCATCTCGGCGTTGCAGGCACGCT
Organism: Pseudomonas sp. ACM7; assembly: GCF_004136015.1. Taxonomy (NCBI): domain Bacteria; kingdom Pseudomonadati; phylum Pseudomonadota; class Gammaproteobacteria; order Pseudomonadales; family Pseudomonadaceae; genus Pseudomonas; species Pseudomonas sp. ACM7. The sequence continues at coordinate 5,821,426 of NZ_CP024866.1, forward strand.
TGACGCAACATGTTCAGCGTTGAGGCGCTAGGCCCGAGCAGGAATGTTTTCAAAACGCCTCCTCCGGCCCCTGCAAGATCCCGTCTGCCAATGTCAGGGCGAGTGTCTGAACACCTTTCATGCTAGCGCAAGCCCGGGCAGTCATAACGTCCGCGGGACGTCCGGTCTGTTCTGCGGCTGATCCTCCACCCATTGCCAGAACAACTGATAGCCGACCGCAAGCACCACCGGGCCGATGAACAGACCGAGGATACCGCTGGTGACCATGCCGCCCAGCGCACCGATCAACACCACCGGCATCGGCACATCGACACCGCGCCCCAGCAGCAAGGGCTTGAGTACGTTATCCACCAGGCCGGCAACGAACACATAGATGGCGAAGACGATGGTCGCCGTGCTGGCCCCTTCGGTGGCGAACACAAAGGCAATCACGGGCAGCGTAATCAGCGTCGCCGGTAATTGCATGATGCCGAGCAGCAGCACCGCCAAGGCGAGCAGACCGGCGCCGGGGACACCCTTGATCACGAATCCGATGCCCACCAGCAGCATCTGGATGAAGGCGATGCCGACCACCCCCAGCGCGACCGCACGGATCGTTGCGGTACACAGTTCGGCGATTTTCGGCCCCTTGGCCGGATCGCTGACGCGTGAAGCGATCTGTACCGCACTGCGCCTGCCGCTCTCGCCATAGGCCATGAAAATGCCGGCGATGATCAATGCAAAGACAAAGGTGAGGAACCCCATGCCGACGCCGGCCAGTTTGCCCAGGAAACTCAAGCTGAAATGTTTTATCTGCGGCAGGTACTTCGCTGCCAGGTCGGGAAGATCGGTTGAGGCCTGCAGCCATAAAGCAGAGACAGACTTGCCCACTAACGGCCAGTCAGCGACTGAATCAGCGGGTGGCGGAATATGGAAGTTGCCGTCCCTCACGGTGGTCATGGCATGCGCGACCGAATCGGCAATCGAGGTGACCAACAGATAGATCGGCACCATGAGCACAACGATAGCGATCAGCACAATCAGCGCCGCAATGCGGCCGTCTTTCTGACCCAACGGCCCTTTGAGCCGCACTTGCAGTGGATAAAGGGTGATCGCCAGGATCAGCGACCACAGCATGAGGTCGCGGAACGGGCTGAAGATCTCAAAGCAGAACAGCACCAGTACGGCAATCAGCCCGGCACGGATCAAAACATCGAGCAGACTGCGTGTGAACGCCTTCTCGGAGCTGGAGGTGGGCACCATTGCTGCCTCCTTGCAGATCGCTGCAGAGGGATGAGATGGGTTAGCCCAGCATAGTCGCTCAATGGAAAACGCGAGCAATCACCGCAGCTTCAGCGGATCGACCAGTTCAGCGGCGATGGCCATGCCCACCAGGTCCGGCAAGGTATTGGCCTGCATGCGTTTCATCACCCGAGAGCGATACAGATCGACGGTTTTTGCGCTCACGCCCAGTTGCTCAGCGATCTCTCGGGTGGTGTACCCCTGAACCAGCGGCAGCAAGACATCGCGCTCCCGTGGGGTCAATGTCAGCAAGCGTGCCTGCAAGGCTTCATGACCCTGATTGCCCGAGCGGTTTGCTGCGCAGTTGCTTAGCGCCTGTTGCACGCTGTCCAGCAGCAATTGCTCGTTATAGGGCTTCTCGATGAAGTCATGGGCGCCTGCCTTGAAGGCGCGAACCACGATCGGCACATCCGCGTGCCCGCTGACGAAAATGATCGGCAAGTTCAGCTCACGTGTGCGCATTTCTTCCTGCACGTTCAAACCGCCCATGCCGGGCATGCGAACATCGAGCAACACGCAGGCATCGAGCGTGGCATCACAAGCACTGAGAAACTCCACGCCACTGGTAAACGGCAAGGCCTTGAGCCCTACCGATTCCAATAACCAGACCGTTGAGTCGAGCATGCCTTGATCGTCGTCGACCACATACACCACGTGCTCCGTCACACCTGCCATTACGTTATTCCTGTTGTTGTTTTGTTGGGCCGGCCAGCGGCAAACGGCAGCACATCAGCAGCCCGACAGCTTGGCGTCGGGCCTGCAATTCGCCACCGAAACCTTCGATGATGCTGCGGCTCATGGACAAGCCAAGCCCCAGGCCATCGGCCTTGCTGGTATAGAACGGGGTAAATATCTGCTCCAGTTCGGGCTCGCTGACGCCCGGTCCCTGGTCTTGCACACTGATTTCCACGGTGGCAGCACCGCCCTGCCCCGCAGCCATCACGATCAGGGAAGGTTGCCCCGGATGTTGTTCGCGGTTGGCATCGATGGCATTGCGCAACAGATTGAGCAGCACCTGCTCCAGCAGCACCCGGTCGGCATAAATCGGCGGCAGATTATCCGGCAGGCGATCCTCGATTGTCACTTGGCAATTGCTCGCTTCCCAGGCACACAAGCGCACGGCCTCGCGGGCGACATCGGTGAAATTCAGGGCCTGCATCCGGCGTTGTCCCTTGCGTAGAAACGCCCGTAAACGTCTGATCACTTCTGAAGCATGCGTGGCGTGATGGGTAATGCGCTCTAGCCCCTGCGCCACTCGGGCGGCGGCCTGGGGATTGGAATCCAGCGTCTGTAAATAGCGCTGGCTGGCATTGGCGTAATTGACCACCGCCGCCAGCGGCTGGTTGATTTCGTGAGCGATGCCCGAGGCCAATTCACCCAGGGTGACCAACCGCGCGGTGTGGGCCAGTTCGTCCTGATGGCGGCGCTGTTGCACCTCACGCAGTTCACGCTCGGTCATGTCCCGCGCCACCAAGGAGTAATAGCGCTCGCCGCCGGCCGAACGGTGCGCCAGCAACACCAGCGATACCGGCACTGAAGTGCCGCCACCCGGTGGCTGCAATCGCGCATCGGTGCTCCAGACACCGTCGCGTTCGGCGCTGCTCCAACCATCACGCTGCAGACGTGTCAGGTCGCCGCTGGCGAACAACGTCGCCAGGGCCGGCATCGGCTGTTGCTCGTCGATCCCGAGGATGCGCCGAGCAGCAGGATTGAGATAAGTGACCTGCCCCTCGGAGTCGATGAACAACACCGGATCGGTGTTGGCCTCGACCACCTCCGCCAGACGCCGCTTGTTCTCCTCGGCTTGCACCCGAGCGGTAATGTCCCGGGACACGCTGACCACTTCAACCACCGTCCCGGTGTAGGTTTCACGAATCGCCCGGCTTGCGGTTTCGAACCACAGGTAATGCCCGTCTCGATGACGAATGCGATACGTCATTGTGTGATAACCGTCCTGCTCCAGAGCATCCCGCGCGCGCTGCACCAGGCTGGCCAGGTCCTGACCATGGAACAAGCCCTGGGCCATTTGCCCGCGTAACTCTTCCGGCCAGTAGCCAAGCAATGTCCAGGATGCGGGCGATGCATCCAGAAAGCGCCCGTCCGGTGTGTGTCGGGAAATCAGGTCAGTGGTGTTCTCGATGATCAGCCTGTACAGCCGCCGTGCCGTGGCGGCTTCACGCTCGGCCAGCACTTGTGCCGTGGCATCGCGGCAACGGGCGAGCACACGGTTGTCCTGGGGATCGGGGATAAACGTCCAGATCAATATTTGCGCTTCGAACTGGGCTTCGACTCCCTCGATAGCGCGTTGCTGGTCGAGGCAGGCACGGACCAGCACCCGGTGATTGACCGGCAAAAAGCCCAGCACATCGGTCAGCGGTTTTTCGGCGAGCAGTGCCAACAGCGCGGCATTGAATTCCAGCGGCCGGCCCTGTGCATCGAGCAACAGACTCGGTTGCGGATCGTGGCCCAACAGCGGCGAGCCGCGCAGCATACCGTTGACGCTGTTCAGCAACGTCGTCAGCAAGTCCTGCACCCACCCCAGCCAATCAAGACTCACGCCCTCGCACACTTCCACCAATAACAACCCCGGCTGCCCCGGTTGCAAGGCCAGATCAAACACCTGGCCATGGCTGATAGCCGCCCGGCGCAGTCGCCCGGCCAACCAGCAATCGAGTTGCCGCACTTGCGTCAGGTCCAGCCGCCCCGCTTCGACCAGCCGATTAAACAGCAACTGATCGCTGGCCAGCGAAGGGTCGCCCAGCCCCGGTGGAAAATGCTGGGCGGCGCCCTCGTGGCTGTAAATCCGCGCATTGGCTTGCCAACTCAGATAAACCGCCCGGTGCACCTCAGGGCAATCCTGCAGCGCCCGGCACAACGCATCGGCCCGGGCGGCCAGCGACACGCCCTCGCGCTGCAGGCGCAACCAGCTGTGCAATCGAACGGGAGTCAGGGTCATCACAGGTCCGCTACGTTGGGGAAGCCAAGGATATACCGGCCTTGGCGGTGTCACTGCATTCATTTAGACCTGCCAGAAGAAAATATAGCACATATCCTATATGTCGTAGGTTGTACTTCCATATCGGTAGCTGAATGTTATATAAAGCAAGCCGGACATAAAAGGTGCCCTCAGCGGCGACGCTGCAAGGTCACCTATAGAGCTAACAATCAGCCACCGAGTACCCGTACATGTCGATCTATGAACAAGGGCTAGGCCCTGCGGCTGTCAATCATATTGCCTTGTCTCCGCTCAGCTTCATCGAGCGCACCGCCAGCGTTTATCCGGACTACCCCGCCGTCATCCATGGCTCTATCCGCCGCACCTGGGCGCAGACCTACACCCGCTGCCGCCGGCTGGCTTCGGCGCTGGCCGGTCGCGGCATCGGCAAGAACGACACGGTGGCCGTGATGCTGCCCAACATTCCCGAGATGCTTGAAGTGCACTTCGGCGTGCCGATGATTGGCGCGGTACTCAACCCGCTCAACGTGCGTCTGGATGCCGAAGCCATTGCCTTCATGCTGCAGCATGGCGAAGCCAAGGTGCTGATCACCGACCGCGAGTTCCATGATGTGATTCACGCGGCGATCGGCATGCTGGATCACCCGCCGCTGGTCATCGACGTCAATGATCCGGAATACGGCGAAGGCCAGGCAGTCAGCGATCTGGACTATGAAGCGCTGTTGGCCGAAGGCGACCCAGCCTTCGCCTGGCAGTGGCCGGCGAACGAATGGCAAGCCATCTCGCTGAACTACACCTCAGGCACCACCGGCAACCCCAAAGGCGTGGTGTACCACCATCGCGGTGCGTACCTGAACTCGTTGGGCAACCAGATGACCTGGGCCATGGGCAACCACCCGGTGTACCTCTGGACCCTGCCGATGTTCCATTGCAACGGTTGGTGCTACCCGTGGATCATCACTGCCATGGCCGGTGTGCATGTGTTCCTGCGCCGTGTCGATCCACAAAAAATCCTCACGCTGATCCGCGAGCATCAGGTCACCCATCTGTGCGCCGCGCCGATCGTGCTCAATGCCTTGGTCAACATGCCGGAATCGGCTAAAGCGGCGATCGATCACCCGGTCAACGCCATGGTCGCCGGTGCCGCGCCACCGGCCAAAGTGATCGGTGCCGTGGAAGAAATGGGCATCAAGGTCACCCACGTGTATGGCCTGACCGAAACCTATGGCCCGGTGACGCTCTGCGCCTGGCATGCCGAATGGGATGAGTTGCCGCTGGACGAACGGGCGCAAATCAAATCCCGTCAGGGCGTGCGCTACCCGACGCTCGAAGGCGTGATGGTCGGCGACTCGAAGACGCTGGAGCCGACCCCGCGAGATGGTCAGACCATCGGTGAGATCTTCATGCGCGGCAACACCGTGATGAAGGGCTACCTGAAGAACCCGACCGCCACGGCCGAAGCGTTCGAAGGCGGCTGGTTCCACACCGGCGACCTGGCGGTGTGTCATCCGAACGGGTACGTCGAGATCAAGGACCGGCTCAAGGACATCATCATTTCCGGCGGCGAGAACATTTCCACCATCGAACTGGAAGGTGTGCTCTATCGCCATCCAGCCGTCATGGAAGCGGCCGTCGTCGCCCGCCCTGATGAGAAGTGGGGCGAAACGCCCTGCGCCTTTATCACGTTGAAGGCTGATCACCAGGACGTTCGTGAGGCCGACATCATCAGTTTCTGCCGCGAGCATCTGGCCGGTTTCAAAGTCCCGCGCACAGTGGTTTTCACCCTCCTGCCGAAGACTTCAACCGGCAAGATCCAGAAGTACGTTCTGCGCGACAGGGCCAAAGCGCTCTAACCGAATCCACGTTGTACCCGTCAAGCGGCCGGTGTTTTTACCGGCCGCTTCGGGCTCGTGCAGGCCGGATTCGGCTCTGCCCTGCCCTTAAATATCCAAAGCATCGATAACAACAACAAGATGGAGCCACCCATGATCGACATCCATTCAACCGATACCCAACGCTGTGAACGCATTCGGTCCAACCCGAAATTCCTTCAATTGGTGAGCAGCCGTTCGCGCCTGGCCTGGTCACTCAGTGCTGCGGTGCTGGGTACTTACTACGCGTTCATGCTGGTGGTGGCGTTTGCCCCGCAGTGGCTGCATGCGCCACTCACCGAGCATCGGATGTTGACCCTGGGCATGCCGGTTGGCGCGGCGATCATCATATTTTCCTGGCTACTGACCGGTTGGTACGTCTACAGCGCCAACACGCGCTTCGATGCACTGGGCGCCGCCATTCTTGAGGAGAGCAAGTAATGAACCTGCTCCGTAAACTTCTCCTCGCCGCTGCCGGGCTCTTGCCGGCCTCCGTTGTGCTGGCTGCACCCGCGCTGGGTGCGGTGGAAAAACAACCGCTCAACCTGCATGCGATCGGCATGTTCTTCGTCTTCGTGCTGGGCACGCTGGCCATTACCTGGTGGGCCGCGCGGCAAACCAAATCCACGTCGGACTTCTATACCGCGGGCGGTGGGATCACCGGGTTCCAGAACGGTCTGGCGATTGCCGGCGACTACATGTCCGCCGCCACGCTGCTGGGGCTGTCCAGCCTGGTGTTCGCCAAGGGTTACGACGGCTTCATCTATACCATCGGCTTCTTCGTCGGCTGGCCGATCATCACCTTCCTGATGGCCGAGCGTCTGCGCAACCTGGGGCGCTACACCTTTGCCGACATCGTGTCCTATCGACTGGACCAGAACAAAGTGCGGATCTTCGCTGCGTTTGGTTCGTTGACGGTGGTGTGCTGCTACCTGATCGTGCAGATGGTCGGTGCCGGTCAGTTGATCAAATTGCTGTTCGGCCTCGACTACCCGGTAGCCGTGGTGATCGTCGGCGCATTGATGTTGGTGTACGTGATCTTCGGCGGCATGATCGCCACCACCTGGGTGCAGATCATTAAGGCTGTGTTGCTGCTTGCCGGCGGCACGACTCTGGCGTTCATGGCCATGTCGCAATTCGGTTTCAGCTACGAAACCCTGGCCACCAAAGCCGTCGAAGCCCATGCCAGCGGCTGGAACATCATGGGCCCCGGTTCAATGCTCGCCGACCCGATCAACACGGCTTCGATGTCGCTGGGCCTGGTGTTCGGGATTGCCGGTCTGCCGCACATTCTGATGCGCTTCTTCACCGTGCCTAACGCCAAGGAAGCGCGTAAGTCGGTGTTCTACGCCACCGGTTTCATCGGTTTCTTCTTCCTTGTTGTCTGCACCCTGGGCTTTGCCGCAATGGTGATCATCGGCACCGACCCGCAGTACTACGTTAATGGTGAAGTCGGCGGCGCCTTGATTGGCGGCGGCAACATGGTCGCCATGCACCTGGCCAAAGCGGTCGGTGGCAACCTGTTCTTCGGTTTCCTCTCGGCCGTGGCCTTCGCCACCATTCTTGCGGTGGTCTCCGGGCTGGCCCTGGCCGGTGCCTCGGCGATATCCCACGATCTCTACGCCACGGTGTTCAAGAAAGGCAAAGCCAGCCAGAAACAGGAAATGCGCGTGACCCGCATGGCCACCGTGGGCCTGGGCATCATCGCGATTCTGCTGGGCATTCTGTTCGAGAAGATGAACGTCGCGTTCCTGGTGGGCCTGACCTTCGGCATCGCCGCATCGACCAACTTCCCGGTGCTGATCATGGCCATGTACTGGAAAGGCTTGACCACCAAAGGCGCGATCATCGGCGGTTTCGCCGGCCTGATCTGTGCGCTGGTGCTGGTGATCCTCTCGCCAGCCGTCTGGGTCACCGTGCTCGGCCATGCTCACGCGATCTTCCCGTACGACCACCCAGCGCTGTTCTCCATGCCGCTGGCGTTCTTCGTGATCGTCGTGGTGTCGAAACTCGACCGCAGCGTGCGGGCCGACAAAGAGCGTGACGCTTACGCCGACCAGTTCGTTCGCGCCCAGACCGGCCTGGGTGCCGCCAGCGCTTCCAGCCATTGATAGAGAGGGCACGGCCTGCTAAAGCGGCGCCGTGCCCATCGCACAACCTTTTGAGGTTCACGTTATGCCCGAATTCAACGCCCCGCTGCGCGACATGCGCTTTGTGCTGCATGAAGTGTTCGACGCCCCGGCCCTGTGGGCACGCCTGCCGGCCCTGGCCGACAGTGTCGATGCCGCCACCGCTGACGCCATTCTTGAGGAGGCGGCCAAAGTCACCTCGCACCTGATTGCGCCATTGAATCGCAGCGGCGACGAGGAAGGCGCCCAGTGGGTCGATGGCCAGGTCAGCACGCCAATCGGTTTCAAACAGGCTTATGCCACCTACATCGAAGGCGGCTGGGTGGGTCTTTCCGGTAATGCCGATTTCGGCGGCATGGGCATGCCGAAGATGCTCGCCGTGCAGTTCGAAGAAATGCTCTACGGCGCCAACTCCAGTTTCGCCCTGTATTCAGCGTTGAGTTCCGGTGCCTGCCTGGCACTGGATGCCCACGCCAGCGACACCCTGAAAAACCTCTACCTGCCGCCGATGTACGAAGGCCGCTGGGCCGGTTCCATGTGCCTGACCGAGGCCCACGCCGGCACCGATCTGGGGATTATCCGCACCCGCGCCGAACCTCAGGCCGACGGCAGCTTCAGCATCACCGGCAGCAAGATCTTCATCACCGGTGGCGATCAGGACCTGACCGAAAACATTGTCCATCTGGTGCTGGCCAAACTGCCGGACGCACCGGCGGGGCCGAAAGGCATCTCACTGTTCGTAGTGCCCAAAGTACTGGTCAATGCCGACGGTTCCCTCGGCGATGCCAACGCCGTGAGTTGCGGATCGATCGAACACAAAATGGGCATCAAGGCCTCGGCCACCTGTGTGATGAACTTCGACGGCGCCAGCGGCTGGCTGGTTGGCGAGGCCAACAAAGGCCTGGCGGCGATGTTCACCATGATGAACTACGAGCGCTTGTCCATCGGCATTCAGGGCATTGGCTGCGCCGAAGCGTCCTATCAGAGCGCCGTGGCTTACGCCCGTGAACGTGTGCAGAGCCGCGCGCCGAGCGGTGCTATTGCTCCGGACAAAGTGGCTGACCCGATCATCGTCCACCCCGATGTGCGTCGCATGCTGCTGAGCATGAAAGCCATGACCGAGGGCGGCCGTGCGTTCGCCAGTTATGTCGGGCAGCAACTGGACCTGGCGAAGTTTTCCGCTGACGACAAGGAGCGCGACAGCGCGCAAACCCTGGTTGCGCTGCTGACGCCAGTGGCCAAGGCGTTTTTCACCGACACCGGCCTGGAAAGCTGCATCAACGGCCAGCAAGTGTTCGGCGGCCATGGCTATATCCGTGAATGGGGCCAGGAACAATTGGTCCGTGACGTGCGCATCGCGCAGATCTACGAAGGCACCAATGGCATTCAGGCCCTGGACCTGCTCGGACGCAAAGTGTTGGCCGATAACGGCGTCGCGCTGCGCCAGTTCACCGGCGAGATCCGTCATTTCGCCCATCAGCCTGACGCGCCCTACTCCGCTCAACTGTTCGATGCCGTACAGCGTCTGGAAGACCTGAGCGACTGGCTGCAGGATCAGGCTACGACCAACCGCAACGAAATCGGTGCCGCTTCGGTGGAGTATTTGCACCTGTTCGGCTACGTCGCCTACGCCTGGCTTTGGGCGCGCATGGCTCAGGTTGCCAAGCAAAAGCTGCACGAAGACGAAGGGTTTTATGGCGCGAAAATCGCCACCGCCGACTTCTATATCCACCGCCTGCTGCCGCGCATTTTGAGTCTGGAGCAATCCATCCGCGCAGGCAGTGCCTCCTTGTTTGGCCTGAGCGCCGAACAGTTCTAACGATTGAACCGCACGCGGCGCCACGCTCCTGTCTTTTCGGCGTTCGCGTTTTTTATCGATAAGCCCTCGCCCACCTGGCGAGGGCCGTGGGACCTGTCTTTCCATAATAAAAACAAAGGGGCTTCACCATGGACCGCAACACCCGCACCCTCGCTACCCGACTGTTGCTGGCCGGCGGCGTCATCAGCCTCTCGGCCCCCGCCGCTGCTGACTTCGTCAAAGACAGCAAGGCCAGCCTTGAGCTGCGCAACTTCTATTTCAACCGTGACTATCGCCAGGACAACGCCGCCCAATCCAAACAAGAGGAATGGGCACAGGGCTTCCTGCTGCGCTATGAATCGGGATTCACCGACGGTTTGATCGGTGTCGGTTTCGATGCCATTGGACTGGTCGGCGTCAAGCTCGACTCCAGCCCTGATCGCGCAGGCTCCGGCCTGCTCAAACGCCACCGCGACACGAGTAAAGGTGCTCAGGACGAGTACGGCGAACTGGGCCTGACCGCCAAAGTGCGGGCTTCAAAAAGTACGCTGAAACTCGGCACGCTGCTGCCGAAACTGCCGACGATACTGGCCAACGATTCACGGCTGTTGCCACAAACCTTCAAGGGCGGTCAGTTGACGTCGCTGGAACTCGAAGGCCTGACCGTGGATGCCGGGCGACTGACCCAGGTCAATCAGCGCGACTCCTCGGACTACGAGGACATGGGCATCACCCGGACCGGCGCCAAAGGCATCATCACGCGTCATGCCGACAGCGACAGCTTCGATTTCGCCAGCCTGAACTACAAATGGACCAGCAACCTCGCCACCGGTTACAGCTACGGCCATCTCGACAACTTCTACAGCCAGCACTTGGTCAACCTGACCTATGTGTTGCCGGTGACGACCGGCCAGTCGCTGAAGACGGATCTGCGCTTCGCCCGCTCCACGGACGACGGTGGCAGCAATGTCGATAACAACGCCATCGGCGCGATGTTCACCTACTACCTTGGCGGGCATGCGTTGGGCCTGGGTTACCAAGGTATGAGCGGCGACACCGGCTACGCCTACGTCAACGGCACCGATGCCTTCCTGGTGAACTTCGTGCAGATCGGCGACTTCGCCAGCAAGGACGAAAAGTCCTGGCAGGCTCGCTACGACTACAACTTTGCGGCCATTGGCGTTCCGGGGCTGACGTTCATGACCCACTACCTCACCGGCGACAATATCGATCTGGGCGGCAATCGTCCGGAAGGTAAGGAATGGGAGCGTGATACCGACATCGGTTATGTCGTGCAGAGCGGGCCGCTGAAGAATGTCGGGGTGAAATGGCGTAACGCGACGGTGCGCTCGACCAATTTCGGCAGCGACCTGGATGAAAACCGTTTGATCGTCAGCTACACCTTGCCGATCTGGTAAGTAGATCAAGAGATCGCAGCCTGCGGCAGCTCCTACGGGGTACGCATTCCTTCTGTAGGAGCTGCCGAAGGTTCGGGCCGCGTTCGGACGATCTTTTGATTCTGCCCTTAGCCCCTCCCTCCCAACACCAAACCGCTTCAGTGGCCAGAGTAGGTTAAGATGCCTGCAAACCAGGCCCGCCGCGAGACGCCCCGCATGACTGATACCACCCCCCGCCTGATCAAGAAGTACCCCAATCGCCGACTGTATGACACCCACACCAGCAGTCATTTGACGCTGGCGGACATACGCCAGTTGGTGGTCGACAAAATTGCCTTTCAGGTGGTCGATGCCAAGAGCGGCGAGGACCTGACGCGCAGCATCCTGCTGCAAGTGATTCTGGAAGCCGAAAGCGGCGGTGAGCCCATCTTCACCACCGAAATGCTGCTGGGGGTTATCCAGTTCTACGGCCCTTATCAGGGCGTACTCGGCAGTTACCTGGACAAGAGCATCCAGACAGTCATCGACATCCAGTCCCAGACCGGCGCGCAATCGTCCGAAGCCTGGAGCGACTTCATGCATCAACAGGCCCCGGTGATGCAGGACCTGATGCGCCAATATGTCGACCAATCCAAGGCGTTGTACCTCAATACCCAGAACCTGTTCGGCATGTTTGGCGGTAAACCCGGCACCGATAACGGGCCGAAAAAAAATGGCGATGGGGAATAAACCCATCGCCATTGGTGCCGCTTACTTGATGCGACTTACTTGTTACCGCTGGTAGCCTTGGCGCTTGCTTCTGGAGCAGCTTTGGTGGCCGCGGCAGTCGCTGCGTCGAAACCACTCTGAGCCACATCGGCAGCCTGTTTTACGGCTTTCTGTGCGCTTTCGAACACAGTACCGGCATTCGCCAGGCTCGACTTGAACGCTGCCACAACAGGCTCGGAGCCGGCCGGTGCATTCTTGCTGATGGCTTCAACGAACTCTTGCACCTGTTGGGTGCCCGCTTCGACTTGACTCGAGGTCAGTTTGGCGATGTCCGACTGAGTACCGACGATCAGCGCTTGGACCTGACGGTTGAATTCAGCTAGACGTTCAGTCTGTGCACTTGGCTGGGTGAAAGAAGCCTGAAGCTCGGCGAAACCTTGTGGATCACGGACGGCCAGCAGCTTGCGAACACCTTCGAAGTGCTCTTCGGTGGAGTCGCGCAGTGCCTTGAACTGCAACTGGCTGAGCTGTTCAACGCTGGCGAAGACTTTGCCGCTGATTTGCTGCAAAAGATCGAGGTTGGCTTTCTGAGCGGTTTGCAGTTTTTCCGAATTGAAAAAAGACATGCTTGAATCTCCTGGTACTGGAAGGCCCTGATGGACCTGAGGACGCGATAGCGATCCGGCCAGTCATCGCGTTAGCCTTGATATTGCAGTGCACAAAACTATTTGGCAACGTCTATTTTTGTGCGGTGCAAAATAAACTTTGCTCATGCCCTCCCTATTCGCTATAAACTCCAGGCTATCGAACGGCCGGCCTAGTCCTCTTTAACTAAAGGGTTCAGATGCGCAGGTTGCCATGCATAGCGTCAGGAGATCACGATGGGTCAGGAAGTTAATATTGCGCTGCAAGATGAAAAGCTCTCCGAACCCGCCGGCTTGTTCGAGCACCTCAATCATCTACAACGACTTAATACCCGTAACGTCCTCGACGCCGTGCAGAAGCGCCAGGCAAAAACCTTCGCGCCTTTAAGCCTTGGGCAACTCCGACAGCCAACGCCTGCTGACTGGCAGGAATACTTCACGGACCTCGGCCAACGCAGCGTGTTGTTTTGGGACACCTTGCGTCAGCGCGGCGACAACACCCTGGCCCACGAACGCGCCGGGTATCCGCTGCTGCTCAAGTTCAATCATGAAACGCTGGTCGCCGGTGAAGACCTGCCTCGCCCGGTCAATTACTCGTTGTTGCAAATCCTCGGCGGTCCCGGACAACAGATCGACAGCAAAAAACAGCCGGTGATCATCATTGACCCACGCGGCGGCCACGGCTCGGGGATCGGCGGTTTCAAACAGGATTCGGTCATCGGCGAGAGCCTGAGAGCCGGCCACCCGACCTACTTCGTCTCCTTCAGCCACTCGCCCCGCCCTGGGCAAACCCTCGCCGATATCAGCGAAGCCCAGGCGCGGTTCATCGAAGTCGTCAGCGCCCGACATCCCGACAGCACCAAACCCGTGGTAATCGGCAACTGCCAGGCGGGCTGGGCCTTAATGGGCCTCGCGGCCACCCGGCCGGAGCTGCCGGGGCTGATCATCGTCAACGGTGCGCCGTTGTCGTATTGGGCCGGCGTCAATGGCCGCAATCCGATGCGCTACACCGGCGGTTTGCTGGGCGGTGGCTGGATGGCGCGCCTGGGAAGCGACCTTGGTAATGACCGTTTCGACGGCACCTGGCTGGTCAGCAATTTCGAAAACCTGGACCCGGCCAACACCTATTGGGGCAAGTACTACCACTTGTTCAGCGAAGTCGACAGCGAGGCCGCACGCTTTCTGGATTTCGAACGCTGGTGGGGCAGCCCGACCCTGCTCAATGGCGAAGAGATCGAGATGATTGTCGACGACCTGTTCATCGGCAATCGGCTGTCCGGCGGCCTCGGTCGCAAGAGCAGCGGGCTTGATCTCAAGCTGATCGAAGTGCCGGTGGTGGTGTTCTGCTCGTATGGCGACAACATCACCCCCCCGCAACAGGCACTGGACTGGATCTCCGACGTCTATCCAAGCGATCTCGCGTTGCAAAATGCCGGACGCACCATCGTGTACCTGCGGCACGCGAGCATCGGTCACCTGGGCATCTTCGTGTCCGGTGAAGTGGCGCGGCGCGAGCACCGTGAATTGCTCGGTGCGGTCGATGCGATCAATGCGCTGTCAGCCGGGCTGTATGAAATGCTGATCGAAGACCTGCCGGAGAATTCGGCGACGCCGTATGCCGTGCGTTTCGAACGCCGGCGTATCGCCGACATCCATGGCCAGGTGCAGCCGCCCCGTGATGACGATCGCGAATTTGCGCTGGTCCAGCGCGCGTCCGACATCAACAACAGTGTGTACGACGAATTCATACGCCCGTGGTTGCGCCAGCTGATCAACGAACCGAGCGCCGAAATGCTGCGCAGGGCGCACCCTTTCCATCAGCAACAAGTGGCCTGGAGCAGTTTGAACCCGGCGCTTTGGTGGCTGGCAGGCAGTGCCGCCCAAGTGAGCAAGGATCGCCATCCCGCCAGCCAGAACAACCCGTTGCTGGTCTGGCAGGAACTGCTTTCCAACCAGGTGCAGGACGCCTTGAACGGCTATCGGGATCTGCGCGATGCGGCTCAGGAAATGTGTTTCTACGGCGTGTATGGCGTACTCAATAGCCTCACCGGCAATGCACCCGGGCGAAATTTGCAGGAACATGCCGAGCAGCACGACAAGGCTTTGATCGAGCGCTTGCAGGATGCCCTGCCCCTTGGCGGCCTGATGGAAGCCTTGATACGGATCCTGTTCCTGCTGGGCCGCGACAGCGACACGTCGGGCAAGGAAAGCGTCGAAAAATTGATCCTGCAACTGCAGGTGCTGCTCCAGGACTACAGTGCCAAACCGCTTGATTTGCGCGAAACCCTGCGCCTGCAAAAACTGCTGGTCGCCACCCATCCGCAAGAAAGCCTGCACAGCCTGCCCTTGATGCTTGCCGAGGTCGAAGAGCGCCAGCAAGTGCTGGCGGCCGTCGCCAATTTGCTGCCGGAACTGCTGACCAGCGGCGCAGACAACCCCTTCTGGCGTGAGCTGCACACGCTGCTGGACGTGCCGCTGCCGGGTTTCAGCCTGACCCAACCACCCGGTGAATCCGATGCCATCGAAGAGAAAGTCCCGGCGATAGCTCCAGAGACGGTCAAGCAGGAAGCCCCAGTGGTCATCCCTGAGCCAATCAAGCAGAAAGCCCCGGCGGTAACCCCAGAGCCAATCAAACAGAAAACCCCAGCGGTAATCCCCGAACCAATCAAACAGAAAACCCCAGCGGTAATCCCCGAGCCAATCAAACAGAAAACCCCAGCGGTAATCCCCGAGCCAATCAAGCAGGAAAAAACCGCAGTGACCCCTGACCCCGTCGCCAAGGTTGCGAGTCCAGTGCGCAAACCTGCCAAGGGCAAGAAAGGCGTGAAAAAACCTCCGGTGAAATAACGTTGAACGCTGACGAGGACCGCGTCAGACCGGCGCGGCCTCCTCGATTTCAAGCGATTCATCGGCCCGATACTGACCGGGTGTCATGCCAAACCAGCGGCTACAGGCTTTGTTGAAGCTGCTGTGATCATGAAAACCAAGGAGATAGGCGACATGCTTCATGTTGAAGTGAGAATGACGCAGGTAAAAATCGGCCAGTTGCCGGCGCACCGCGTTCTGCACATCCTTGAATTGCGTCCCTTCTTTTTCCAGCGCGCGTTGCAGCGTCCGCTTGCTGATGTTCAATGCCGCCGCGATCGACTCCATGTCGCACTGTCCATGGCCCTGACTCAAGCGCTCGGTAAGCAGCGCGCGAATCCTGCCGACGATGCAAAAACCAAACAGCAGGTCCAGTTGCGCCTCGGCAAAACTGTCATGCAGCACTGCCAACGCTTCGTTGGCCATGCTCAACGGACGGAGCAGCTCCTGCCCGTCAAACAAAATGCTGTCGTAAGCCGCGTCGAAACGCAGGTCGCAGCCAAACAAACGTCGATGCTCGGTGGTGTCTTCAGGTTCGGGATAGCTGAACTCCACGCTCAAGGGTTGCGGTGAGTTGCCGCCCGCCAGCTTACGGCAGAAGCCCAGCAATGAAGCCAGCGCTGCATCGGTGTATTGGCGAGGTTTGACCGAGCCTTTTTGTTGATGATCGAGGCCGGAAAGTCGGTAATTCTGCTGTTCCGATGTAAAGAAAAGACTGAATCCAGTGCCGATCAACGGACTGAAACGGACCAGTCTTTCAAGGGCTTTTTTCAGATTCAGGCTGGACATCATGGTGTAGCCGACGATCTGAAAGCTGCCGGGGTGGAAACTTCCATAGGCCCTCAAGCCAATGTGCGGATCACCCGAGGCCTGAGCGGCCAGATCCCATAGTCGATAGATAGCCCTTCGCTCGCAAAACGCTCCTGGTTTGTTCGCGAGCTTCATGTCTAGTTCAGCCTCCTGACACAGACTGGCAACATCCAGTCCTTGAGCTAAGAGCGTATTTACCAGCACGCTGGCATAGCCTGAACTCATTCTATACATGGCGTCCTCAATGACCTGTGGAACCGAACATCCTGTCCGGAGCCATGACTGATCTGCGATGAATCAAATACTAACGGGTGGTTCAGTTGCCAATATTGATCCCAGTATAGGTACTCCTGACTTTTAGCCACTATTTCAGGGCATTCGTCTCACCCTGTAGCAGCTGCCGAGCCCGCGAGGCTGCGTTCGAGCCGGGGTCGCGCTCGACCGAAGTCCTCGCAAATCCGGCGTACGCGGTTTGGCTGAAAGACCACGGTGTCCGGTTTTACGACTGCTTCGTCCGAACGCGGCCCGAGCCGAACGCAGCCTCGCAGGCTCGGCAGCTGCTACTCGAACGCTTCGAGGCGACGACAGCAGTGTCGAATAGTTCTATTTCATTTCGTGCATGGCACCGTTGGACACCAGACCGTCACCTCTCAACACTTCCGCACACCCCGTCTATGCCGAACAATCCCCCCATCTTGCAACGCAAAATACAAAAAGGAAGAGAGCATATGAAGTCGCTTGGTCGTATTGCGTTGGTCACGGGTGGTATGGGTGGGATTGGCACTGCGATAAGCCAACGCCTGTACAAGGAAGGATTCAAGGTCATCGTGGGCTGTAGCTCAGATTCCTCCCGCAAGAAAGAATGGATGGCGAGCCAACTGGAGGCGGGTTATCAATTCGAATGCATCTACGGCGACATCACCGATTGGGAATCAACGCGCAAAGCGTTCGAGATGGCTCGCGAGCAGTACGGCCCGATCGATGTATTGGTCAACAACGCCGGCATCACACGTGATGCTTCCTTTCGCAAACTGACGCCCGAAGACTGGAACGCGGTCATCGGCACTAACCTGAGCGGCCTGTTCAACACCACCAAACAGGTGATTGAAGGAATGTTGGCCAAGGGTTGGGGACGGGTCATCAACATCTCATCGATCAACGGTCAGCGCGGCCAGTTCGGCCAGACCAACTACAGCGCGGCCAAGGCCGGCATCCATGGTTTCACCATGGCCCTGGCCCGGGAAGTGTCCGGCAAGGGCGTGACCGTCAATACCGTCTCCCCAGGCTACATCCAGACCAGCATGACCGCGGCCATCCGCCCGGACATTCTCGACACCATGATCGCGGCCACACCGGTCGGGCGCCTCGGCCAACCTGAAGAAATCGCTTCCATCGTGGCCTGGCTGGCTTCCGATGAATCAGCCTATAGCACCGGGGCCGACTTCTCGGTCAACGGCGGCATGAACATGCAGTAGACCTGTCAGGGCAAGGATGCCCTGCTTCCGCTCGACAAAATCTTAATGAGGTCACGCATGAACGAAGTCGTAATCGTTGCCGCTACTCGTACCGCCATTGGCAGTTTCCAAGGTGCCTTGTCCGCGATTCCAGCCACCGAACTGGGCGCGGCGGTCATTCGCCGTTTGCTGGAAGAGACCGGTCTGGACGGCTCGCAGATCGATGAAGTGATCCTCGGCCAGGTACTCACCGCAGGCTCGGGGCAAAACCCGGCACGCCAGACGGCGATCAAGGCCGGCCTGCCCCATACCACCCCTGCCCTGACCCTGAACAAGGTCTGCGGCTCGGGCCTCAAGGCTGTCCAGCTGGCGGTCCAGGCCATCCGTTGCGGCGACGCCGAACTCATCATTGCCGGCGGTCAGGAAAACATGAGCCTGGCACCGTATGTGCTGCCCAAGGCCCGTACCGGTTTGCGTCTGGGTCATGCGCAACTGCAAGACAGCGTGATTCAGGACGGTTTGTGGGATGCTTTCAACGACTACCACATGGGCATCACCGCCGAGAATCTGGCAGAGAAGTACAGCCTCAGTCGCGAAGACCAGGACGCTTTCGCCGCGGCCTCGCAACAGAAAGCCGCTGCTGCCATCGAAGCGGGTTACTTCAAGCGTGAAATCACCCCGATCCTGATCCCTCAGCGCAAAGGTGAGCCGCTGGTCTTCGACACCGATGAACAGCCGCGTCCGGACAGCACGCTGCAAGCGCTGGGCAACCTCAAACCCGCGTTCCAGAAAAACGGCAGCGTGACCGCCGGCAACTCCTCGACCCTCAACGATGGTGCCGCCGTGCTGTTGCTGGCCAGCGCCGCCAAGGCCAAGGCCCTCGGCTTGCCGGTTCTGGCACGCATCAAGGCTTACGCCAGCGCTGGCGTGGACCCGTCGATCATGGGCATCGGCCCGGTGCCGGCCACCCGCTTGGCATTGACCAAAGCCGGCTGGAGCCTGGACGACCTCGACCTGATCGAAGCCAATGAAGCGTTCGCCGCGCAATCACTGGCAGTCGGCAAGGAACTGGGTTGGGACACCAGCAAAGTCAACGTCAATGGCGGCGCGATTGCCCTGGGTCATCCGATCGGTGCATCGGGTGCGCGGATTCTGGTGTCGCTGTTGCATGAGCTGATTCGTCGCGACGGCAAAAAAGGCTTGGCTACGTTGTGCATCGGTGGCGGCCAGGGCGTCAGCCTGGTCATCGAGCGCTAGAAACACAGGAGTGTTTGCTTAAGTTGCTGACGCGGCGCCGAAGTCCGGCGCCGCGGTTTTTTTCTACCCGGTTTACGTAAGTGGGCAAGGAGTTCCATGGACAACAACGCGCATACCTTCAACACCTTCTGGTCAGGCCAGGTTCCGTTCATTGCCTCCTTTGCAGTGCAACAATTACGTCTCTGGGTCAGTAGCAATCCGTGGTTTACCGGCCAGGAATACAACGAGTGGTTTGACCTGCCGCACGGCACCCTGGACAGCCTTCAATCGGATTACCAACAGCAATGGGGCGAACTCGGCCAGCAACTGCTGACCGGTCAGCCATTCAGCTTCGACGATCGACGTTTTTCCAGCGGCAACTGGAGCCAGCCACTGTTCGGCTCCCTCGCCGCCTTTTATCTGCTCAACGCAGGGTTTCTGCTGAAGCTGCTGGACACGTTAGCGATCCCGGACAAAAAACCGCGCCAACGCCTACTCTATCTGGTGGAACAAGCCATCGCCGCCGGGGCGCCGAGTAACTTTCTGGCCAGCAACCCCGATGCGCTGCAACGTGTCGTCGATACTCAGGGAAGCAGCCTCCTCACCGGCCTGTTGCACCTGGCCAGCGACCTGCAAGAAGGCAAGATGCGCCAGTGCGACGCCGGCGCCTTCAAAGTCGGTGTCGATCTCGCCAACACCCCCGGCGAAGTGGTGTTCGAGAACGAACTCTTCCAGCTCATCCAGTATTACCCGCAAAGCGAAACCCAGTACCAGCGTCCGGTGTTTGTCGTGCCGCCGTCGATCAACAAGTACTACATTCTCGACCTGCGCCCGGACAACTCGATGGTTGGCCATTTGTTGAAACAAGGGCACCCGGTGTTTCTGATGTCGTGGCGCAACTTCGACCAGGAGCACGCTGGCACCACCTGGGATGACCTGATCGAAACCGGCATCATCAAAGGCCTGCAAGTGACCCGCGAAATTAGCGGCGAGCAGCGGCCCAATTGCGTCGGCTTCTGCATCGGCGGCACCTTGTTGAGTTCGGCGCTGGCGGTCCTGGCGGCGCGCGGCGACCGCGAGATTGGCAGCGTGAGCCTGTTGACCACCTTCCTCGACTACCTCGATACCGGCCCCATCGACATCTTCGTCGACGAACAATTGGTGGCCTACCGCGAGCGCACCATCGGCGGCCAAGATGGCCCCATCGGCCTGTTCAAGGGCGAGGACATGGGCAACACCTTCTCGCTGCTGCGCCCCAATGACTTGTGGTGGAACTACAACGTCGACAAATACCTCAAGGGCCAGAAACCGATCCCTCTTGACCTGCTGTTCTGGAACAACGACAGCACCAACCTCCCGGGCCCGATGTATTGCTGGTATCTGCGCCACACCTATCTGCAGAACGACCTGAAATCCGGTGAGCTGGACTGTTGCGGGGTCAAGCTGGACCTGCGCGCCATCAATGCTCCAGCGTACATCCTCGCCACCCATGACGATCACATCGTGCCGTGGAGAAGCGCTTACGCCAGCACCGAGTTGCTCTCCGGGACCAAGCGTTTTGTGCTGGGCGCATCAGGGCATATCGCCGGGGTGATCAACCCGCCGGCAAAGGAAAAACGCCACTACTGGACCAACAACCGGGTCACCAAAAACCCGGAAACCTGGTTCAAGAACGCCCAGCAACATTCCGGTAGCTGGTGGAATGACTGGTTCGTCTGGCTGGCTGAACAGTCCGGCGAGCGCCAGCCCTCGGTGCTGCATACCGGTAACGCGCAATACCCGGCGATTGAGTCGGCGCCTGGGCGTTATGTGATGCAGTGATCGACAACCCTGCACGGCGAAAAACTCGGCTCTGTGGTAGTGCCATTTCAGCAACAACGCCTGTTTTGTAGCAGCTGTCGAGCCTGCTAGGCTGCGTCCGACTGCGAAGCAGTCGTAAACCCTGTGTATGCGGTGCGTCTGACGCACCGCAATGTCTGACCTTGCGGCTGCTACGCAGCCGGACGCAGCCTCGCAAGCTCGACAGCTGCTACAGCGCCGAACGGGGTGAAGCAGCATTCCGGCAAGCCCCCTCGCCACAGAGGATCGTGACTACTCAGATGGAACGCGCGATCTTGACTGTGTGGATTTGGCGCTAGCGCGGGTCCCACAAGTGGTGTCGAAAATCAAAAAATAGAGGATTTGTCCCACAAGTTTTTCGGGTTGGCCGTCGGACGCGCGACGTTTAACGTGGTGGCTCAAGTCAGGCAAGAGAGAGAGCGTCTGGCGCCCGGCAGGCTTGGTCAAACTCAATTGCGCAGGTTGCGACAGTTGGCGCTATGATTACGTCAAATGTCGTATGGAGGTAATCGGTATGCCCGCCGCGAATCAAGCAGACAAGCCTGCCGTCAAATCCACAGGAAAAGCAGTCGTAGCGACGGAGACAAAAAGTGTCACGCGAAAGCCGACTGAGGTGCTGTTACATGGCCGCGAAGGTGATACGCGCATGTTGATCATCCGATACACAAAGGAAGGCTTTGACCTGAGCGACGTCAGGGACATGCTTTCTATATCCGATCTTTACATGGCGCACGGCCTTGTTCAGCGCATTACAGGGAAGTCCCTCAGGACTGTCCAGCGCTTGGCGAAGGAGACCAAACCAGTGCGGCTAAACCAGCAACAAAGTACAGTCGCCTTCCAGTATGCGCAGGCCCTGGAGCACGCCATCAACGTGTTTGGCAATCAGCAGTTGGCTGAGGATTGGTTGAAGAAACCCTGCAAATACCTGGACGGAAATATCCCGCTGGAGCTGATCGACAACTCGCTTGGCTTCCAGGTAGTCGAGGACTATTTGACCCGGATTGAACACGGGGTTTATCAATGAATCCTCTGCCCTGGGATGGGAAGTGGCACGCTTGGCGCCTTGACCGCGAGGTCTTCAAGGACACGTGGGACAGTGGCATTGGTGCGCAGCAATCCGGTGGTCGTTGGAACCCTCCCGGCCGCCGGGTTATTTACGCTTCGGCCGACCCGTCCACTGCCATTCTGGAAGTCGCAGCCCACGCAGGCTTCGATACGCTGGATATGGTGCCTCACGTGTTGACGTGCTTCGAAGTGCTGGATTCGAATTTCATCAAGGTTGTTCAGCCCGATGATGTGCCGAACCCAAATTGGCTCATCCCGTCTCAACTCT
This sequence comes from Pseudomonas sp. ACM7, assembly GCF_004136015.1. Classification (NCBI taxonomy): domain Bacteria; kingdom Pseudomonadati; phylum Pseudomonadota; class Gammaproteobacteria; order Pseudomonadales; family Pseudomonadaceae; genus Pseudomonas; species Pseudomonas sp. ACM7. The sequence goes on from NZ_CP024866.1 coordinate 5,843,747, forward strand.
CGCCCAATCAGCAGCTGTTTGCTGATGAGCTACTGGCCAAGCATCCCTTTCTGCTCATCCCGTCTGCGGTTACCCGTCATTCGTGGAATCTATTGGTGAGCTGCGACTTGGCCGCGGATCAATTCAAACTTGTTTCTCAGGAACGCTTTGGGCTGGATACCCGGTTGCTCAAGTGAAAGGAAAAATTGGCGGAAGGCAGCCGGAGTCGAACCTGCCCGGGAACGGATGCCGTCCCCAACCGGGTTTGAAGCCCGGCCGCGCCACCGGGCGCGATTGCCTTCCTTGAAGTCAGTGGTCGGTGCCTTGGGCCAAGGCATTGTCGAGGCGGATATGGCGCTTGTCGCCAAACCGTCGCGTCAGGCCGATCCGGTCGAAGTATTCGAGAATCTGGATGCTGCGCTTGCGACCCAGGCCCACTGCATCACGAAACGCCGTGACCTGAATCACCGGGTTTTGCGCGGCCAGTTGCACAAGCATAGCCGCCAATCGGCGGATCATCGTATCGGTGTAGAACAGGTCACGGACGACTTGATGCACTAATCCCAACCTCGCCATTTTGCACAGCAGCAAGCGCACGGCCGCCTCGTCATGGTCAAGGTCACGCACCCACAGCGGATCAAAACCAGCCTGTTCGAACAACGGTTGCAAGTGTTGCCACAGGGCTTCGTCGTCTTCGCTCAAACGCACCTGATGATCGGGTAAATGCAGCCATGGCCCGCTGGCGGCAATGGCCCCGCTGGCGAGTAACTCGTCGAGCAGGCTGATGAACGTCGGACGGTCCAGCGCTGTGCCGGTGAACCGCCGCAGGCGATCCCGGTCCGGGCCCATTTGATCCGGTTCCAGTTGATGAAAGCGTGCGAGGTGTTCCAGCAATGGTGCTTTCAGTGCTTCCCAGCGGACAGCACTGAACAGTAATGGACCTTGGCGGGTGTCGATCAGGCGCACGTCATCGGGCAAAAACCACGTGTTGCGGGGGCGGTTGAACTGACGCTCCAGACGCTGCGGATCGAGCCCGGTATCGCTGTTGGCCAATAACGCCGGCAGGCTGTCTTCCAACTGATTGCATGTGGCGAGGGCGTGTAGCTGCGCCAGCCGCTCGGGGCTTCGGCGTTGTCGGGTCGGTGCAAACGGGTCGAGCACCCGCGCGCCGCCGAGGGTGCGTTGGGCGCTCTGGTCACGCAGGATCAACGGATCGCCCTTCACCGCCTGCACCGGCGCATTCAGCAGCAGTTGCGCAAACATCCGTTCACCCGGCGCCAGGCGGGCGCCTTCCAGCAACGCCACCCGCCCGGTCACATCCTGAGTCCCCATGTGAACGTGCACAGGTTGGAAGTGCTCGAAGGCTTTCGGTTCGCTGGCTAACAATTGCAGGTCGACATCCACTCGCTGGGTCGGCGCGTACAGCCACTCGGCCAGCAACCAGTGACCGCGATGAATCTGCTCCAGGGCCAAGCGTTCGGCACTCAGGTTCAACGCGACTCGCTGTCCGGCCATTGCGACTTCGGCGGCCCGGTTCTGTGCATGCAGGCCGCGCACACGCACGGGTTTGCCCTGCGGGCCGAGCATCAGCGTATCGCCCACTGCTACCACGCCAGACAACGCAGTGCCGGTCACCACGATACCGACGCCGGCCACGCTGAAGGCACGATCGATCGCCAGGCGAAAACCACCGGTGGTACTGCGTTGAACGACTTCACGCTGCGCCTTGAGCAAGGCTTGTCGCAGGGTCTCGATGCCCTCCCCGGTCACACTCGACAGCGCAATCAGCGGCGCGTTGGCATAAGGCCCCGGTGCCAGTAATGTCTGGATCTGATCGCGAACGGCTTGCACTCTGGACGGTTCGACGCGGTCGCATTTGCTGATCGCAACCATTGCCCGAGGGATGCCCAGCAGTTCAACGATGGCCAGGTGTTCGCGGGTTTGCGGCATGACGCCGTCGTCGGCCGCGACCACCAGCAACACCAGATCAATGCCCTGAGCCCCCGCCAACATGTTGTGGGTGAAACGCTCATGACCGGGCACATCGATAAAACCGGTCAGGGGCGCTTGCGGTTCCAGCGCCGCGTAAAGGTAGCCGAGGTCGATGGTCATGCCGCGTTCACGTTCTTCCCGGCGACGGTCGCCGGCCTGACCGGTCAGGGCCTGGAGCAAGGCGGTCTTGCCGTGGTCGATGTGCCCTGCGGTGCCGACGATCACTCTGCGGCTCCTGCAATTTGATCGAGTTGCGCCAGCCACGCCGGCTCATCGTCCAGTTGCCGCAGGTCCAGCCACAACGCATCGTCATCAATGCGCCCGAGCACCGGAATCGGCAACGCACGCAGGGCCGCCTCCAGACCGTGCAACTGCCGCCCGCGAAGACGTTTAGACGCGTTCGGTCGCAGGCATAAAGCCGCACTCGGTAATCGCGCCACCGGTTGGCTGCCGCTGCCGATCATGCTCAGCGCAGGTACCGCGCTGACGCTCCAACCATCGCCCAAGACTTTGGCCAGCGTGGGTTGCAGGCGCTCAGCCTGAGCGAAGATGTCCGCCTGGGGCCGGGTCAGCAGGCGCAAACTCGGCAACCGCTCGGCCAGTCGATCAGGATCGCGGTACAGGCCCAACACCGCTTCGAGGGCGGCCAGGGTCAGTTTGTCGACCCGCAAGGCGCGCTTGAGTGGATTCTTCTTGATCTTCGCGATCAGGTCTTTGCGGCCGACAATCAACCCGGCCTGGGGGCCACCCAGTAACTTGTCGCCGCTGAAGGTGACGATGTCGGCGCCATCGCTCAGCGCCTGGCGCACCGTCGGTTCGGCGGGCAAGCCCCAGCGCGTCAGGTCCAGCAGGCTGCCGCTGCCGAGGTCTTCAAGCAATGGCAAACCGTGTTTATGCGCGAGTTGCGCCAACTCGGCGGTCGGCACCCGAGCGGTGAAGCCTTCGATGTTGTAGTTGCTGGCATGGACGCGCATCACCAAACCACTACGGGGGCCGATGGCCGCCTCATAATCGCGGGCATGGGTGCGATTGGTGGTGCCGACTTCGTGGAGCCTGACCCCGGCTCTCGCCATGATGTCGGGAATGCGGAAGGCGCCGCCGATTTCGATCAGTTCGCCCCGGGAAATGATGCCTTCCTTGCGCGCGCCCAGGCTGTTGAGCGTCAGCAACACCGCTGCGGCGTTGTTGTTGACCACCGTCACCGCCTCGGCGCCAGTCAACTCGCGGATCAGGCCTTCGATCAGGTCATCACGGTCGCCGCGCTTGCCGCTGTGCAGGTCGAATTCCAGATTGAGTGGATAACGGGCCGCCCTCTGCACGGCGTCGATGGCTTCCTCCGGCAACAACGCTCGCCCCAGATTGGTGTGCAGCACTGTGCCGGTGAGATTGAACACCCGGCGCACGTTGCTGCGATGCTGGGTGGCCAGGCGTTCACCCGCCCTGCCCGCCAACACTTCAGGCGTGATCTCAATGGCGTCGAGTTGCCCTGAAAGCACCTGTTCACGCAAGTCATCCAGCAATTGCCGCAAATTCGCCAACAACGCGTCACGCCCATAACGCTCGGCCAGCGGTTGGCAGGCGGGATGGCGCAGCAGACTGTCGATGGAAGGCAGCCGCAGAGTTTGGCTGGCGGATCTGGAGGACATCAGGCGCTCCTGATTACGAATGATCGTAGCGCCTGAGTGTAGCCGCTGAGTTTAAAGGCAGAGCTCAAAGGGGTAGCTCAGCCACCTCCGGGTGCAAGCAGAAGATTAGGCGCTGGACGCTGGTAGCCTTCCTGCTCCAGGCGCATGTCGAGCAGCAGGCTGGTCAGGTCGGTCGAGAGCGCTTCAGCTTCGGCGTCGTTTTCCAGGTAAAGCAGTTTCAGGTAGCTGCCGCAGCCAGGACAGACCTCCGCGCGTAACGGTGCCTGATTGGCGGCGTAGCGGTCGTCATCGAGGCTGACGTATTCAAGGCCTTTGCTCTGTTCGCAATACACGCATTTGACCCGCACAACATGCCATTCGCAGGCACACAGCGAGCACACCAGATACCGCAAGCCGTTGTACTTGCTGCGATGGCGAATCACCCCGGCCATGGCCGGCGAACCGCAGGCCGGGCATTGGCTGAGACTGTCGCCGGGTTTCAGCGCAAGGTCCGGTGTACTCAGCAACCAATGACTCCAGGCCACCTGCAACGCCGCGCCGAGAAACGGCACCACGGCGGCGGGCAGCATGGTGAACTGGCCGCTGACCAGCGCAATCGCCCAGGCCTTGAGTTGCCCGACGTGGGCGCTGCGCAAGGTCGCCACGGCTTTTTCCACAGCAGGTTGCGGTGGTGGCTGGTAACGCTGCAATAGAGTTTCGAGGTACGGCAGCCAATGGTCCTCGCGCACCAGACTGTCGGCGGCGAACGGCGGCAAGCCGTGTTGCTGGCACACGCGCAGGCGTTCGGCATCGGGCATGGCGGCCACGGGTGGATCGTCCATCAGACCCTGCTGCACGTGGCATAGGCCGGTCACCAGCCGCAGGTAATCGGCCAGTGGATGGCCGACGACCAGACGCTCCAGGCGCAAGGCGCGCAAGGTGAACAGGTTTTTCGGAGGCAGGTAGAGAAACGGCGGTGAACTCGCCGCCGCTTCGATCTCGCCAGGCTCAAGAATCGTCGCCAAGGGGGGTTATCCTTTTTTGCTGATCGGCCGGTCGGGGTGCTCGTCGCGGGTCACTTCGCGGTACCACAGTTCATGGTGTTTTTTCGCCCAGGCGCGGCTGACCCAGCCATGCAACATGGCGTTGACCGAGCCTTTGATCCAGATGCCGGCGTAGATGTGAACGATGATGCTCAGCACCAGGATTAAACCCGCCAACGCATGCAGCAGCATGGCCCAACGAATGCTGGTGATGCCGAAGTACTCGCTGAAATACTCGCGCCAGATCACCAGCCCGCTGAACAGCAGCACCAGCATGCAAATCAGCAAGGTCCAGAACAGCAGCTTCTGCCCAGGGTTGTACTTGCCGATGGGCGGCACGCCCTCCTCCTCATTCTTGATCACCCGCCCGACTCGCCTCAGCCACAGCCGATCGTTGGTGATAAAGAAGTTCGCCCGCCAGAAACGGATCACCAGCCCAAGGAACAGCACAAACATCACCACGCCCATGAACGGATGCAGGATGCGCGTCCAAGGCCCGCCGCCAAACAGGTTGCTGAGCCAGAACAACGCCGGATGAAACATCGCCAGCCCCGACAGTGCCGCCATGAAAAACAGAATCGCCACCAGCCAATGGTTAGTGCGCTGGTTTGATGTGTAACGAAGGATGGGTTTGTCGTTCATGGCCTGTCCTCCCCCTTCGGATCATAGGTATGCACCGACGGATCGATTTCATGCACGGCGGGATCGGGGATGCTCGGGTGTTCGTCCTCCTCGACCAGCTGCGGCCCGATGCGCACGTAGTGGAAGAACCCGGCCAGCACCGCCAAGCCCATGGCCAGCAACCCCAAGGGTTTGCTCACGCCTTTCCACAGTTCCACCAGCGGACTGATGGTCGGGTGGTCCGGCAGACCGGCATACAACCGGGGCTCATCGGCATGGTGCAGCACATACATCACGTGAGTACCACCGACGCCTTCCGGGTCGTACAAGCCTGCGTGTTCGAAGCCACGGCTCTTGAGGTCGACGATCCTTTCGGCCGCGTGTTCTTTCATGTCGTCCTTGGTGCCGAACACTATGGCGCCCGTCGGGCAGGTTTTTACGCAGGCCGGCTCCAGCCCCACCGCCACCCGGTCTGAGCACAACGTGCATTTATAAGCCTTGTGATCCTTTTGCGAGATTCGCGGGATATTGAACGGGCAACCGGTGATGCAATACCCGCAGCCGATGCAATGGTCCTGGTCGAAATCGACGATGCCATTGGCATGCTTGATGATCGCTCCCGGGCTCGGGCACGCCGCCAGGCAACCGGGCTCGGCGCAGTGCATGCAGCCGTCCTTGCGAATCAGCCACTCCAGATTGCCGGCGTCGGTTTCGTGCTCGGTGAAGCGCATCAAGGTCCAGGTTTCTGCGGTCAGGTCCTGAGGGTTGTCGTAGGTGCCGAGGTTGTGGCCGACCTCGTCGCGCAGCTCGTTCCATTCCGAGCAGGCAACCTGACATGCCTTGCAGCCAATGCACTTGGTGGTGTCGATCAGCTTGGCCACTTCCTCTTGATTGCGCACCGAGGACGGGACGGTCGTGGTGGCCGAACGGGCGATGATGTCTTGGCTGGCCATTTAGACTTTCTCCACGTTGACCAGGAATGACTTGGATTCCGGGGTCTGAGTGTTGCCATCGCCGAGGAACGGCACCAGGGTGTTGGTCAGGTAACCGTGGCGCGTGAGCCCGGTAAAGCCCCAGTGCAGCGGGATACCGATCTGGTGCACCACCTGATTGTTGACCTGCAGCGGACGAATCCGCTTGGTCACCACCGCCACCGCTTCTATATGTCCGCGCTTGGAACTGACACGGACCCGGTCGCCGGCCACGATGCCTTTCTCCTTGGCCAGCACCTCACCAATCTCGACGAACTGCTCGGGTTGGGCAATCGCGTTGAGCTTGCAATGCTTGCTCCAGAAGTGGAAATGCTCGGTCAGCCGGTAGCTGGTCGCGGCATATGGATAGTCCTTGGCCACGCCTAAGGAATCCCACACCGAATCGAAGATCCGCGCCGCCGGGTTGCTGGTGGCTTTCTTGTTTTCCGGGTGCAACGGGTTGATGCCGATCGGCGTTTCGAACGGTTCATAGTGCTCGGGGAAAGGTCCTTCATTCATCTTGTCGACGGCAAAGAACCGCGCCACGCCTTCGGGGTTCATGATGAACGGATTCATCCCGGCTTCCGGTGGCGAGTCGGCCTTGAAGTCCGGCACATCGGTGCCGCCCCAGACTTTGCCGTTCCACCACACCAGACGTTTTTTCTCGTCCCACGGCTTGCCTTGCGGGTCGCACGAAGCGCGGTTGTAGAGAATCCGTCGGTTCGCCGGCCAGGCCCAGGCCCAGCCCTGATGTTGCTTCATGCCATACGGATCGCTGTTGTCGCGCCGGGCCATCTGGTTGCCCGCCTCAGTCCAGCTGCCGCAGAAAATCCAGCAACCGGAAGCGGTGCTGCCGTCGTCCTTGAGCTGGCCAAAACCGGCCAGTTGCGCGTTGCCCTTGATCGCCGCGCCGGTAGCGTCAGTGAAGTCCGTGGTGGCATAGCCGTTGATTTCCTTGGCCAATTCTTCCGGCGAAGGCTCCTCGGCAATTTTGTACGGCCAGGACAGTTTGAGGATCGGCTCGGCATAAGCGCCGCCGTTGGCTTGGTAACGCTGGCGCAGACGGATAAACAGCTCGCTCATGATCCGCACATCGGTGCGCGCTTCGCCGGGGCCGTCGGCACCTTTCCAGTGCCATTGCAGCCAGCGGCTGCTGTTGACCAGCGAGCCGTCTTCTTCGGCGAAACAGGTGGTGGGCAGGCGAATCACTTCGGTCTGGATGCCAGCGGTTTCAACGTCGTTGTACGGCCCGACATTGCGCCAGAACTCCGAGGTTTCGGTGGACAGCGGGTCCATTACCACCAGCCATTTCAACTTGGCCAGCGCCGCCATCACCCGGTTCTTGTCAGGCAACGCGGCGATGGGGTTGAAGCCTTGGCACAGGTAGCCGTTGACCTTGCCCTGGCCCATCAGGTCGAACACTTTGAGGATGTCGTAGTTCGGGATGTCCAGTTTCGGCAGATAGTCATAAGCCCAGCGGTTTTCGAGCGTGGCATTCGCGCCGTACCAGGCTTTCATCAGGCTGACGTGGAACTTGCCGTAGTTTTGCCAATAGGACAGCTGCCCCGGACGCAACGGTTTTTGCGTGCGTTTGACGATGTAGGCGTCGTAATCCTGCTCCGCATCCTGCGGCAAGGTCATATAGCCCGGCAGCGAATTGGACAGCAAACCGAGGTCGGTCAGCCCCTGGATGTTGGAGTGCCCGCGCAAGGCATTGACGCCCCCGCCCGGCATGCCGACGTTGCCCAGCAGCAATTGCACCATGGCCGCGCTGCGAATGATCTGCGAACCGATCGAATGCTGCGTCCAGCCCAGCGCATAGAGAATCGTCATGGTCTTGCCCGGTTGCGAGCAGGTGGCGATTTCTTCCCAGATCTTCTGCATGGCATCCACCGGCATGCCGCAAATCTGGCTCGCCAGTTCGATGTTGTAGCGGCTGTAATGCTGCTTCATCAATTGATAGACGCAGTGCGGGTCTTGCAGGGTCGGGTCGACCTTGACGAAGCCGTCTTCACCGAGTTCATAACCCCAGCCGGACTTGTCCGTGTAGCTGCGTTTGGCCGCGTCGTAGCCGCTGAAGATTCCGTCCTCGAAGCCATAACCGGCTTTGACGATGAACGACACGTCGGTATAGGCGCGCACGTACTCGTGCTGGATCTTGTCTTCAGTCAGCAGGTAATTGATCAGGCCGCCCATGAAGGCGATGTCAGTGCCGGTGCGAATCGGCGCGTAATAGTCGGCCACCGAGGCGGTCCGGGTAAAACGCGGATCGACCACGATCAAGCGTGCCTTGTTGTGCGCCTTGGCTTCGGTCACCCATTTGAAGCCGCACGGGTGCGCTTCTGCTGCGTTGCCGCCCATCACCAGGATCAGATTCGCGTTGCCGATATCGGTCCAGGTATTGGTCATGGCACCACGGCCGTACGTCGGGGCAAGACTTGCCACCGTCGGGCCGTGTCAGACACGCGCCTGGTTATCGAACCCCAGCATGCCGAGACTGCGAACAACCTTGTGGGTGATGTAACCCGCTTCGTTGGACGCCGCCGAGGCCGCGAGGAAACCGGTGGTCAGCCAACGGTTTACCATTTGGCCCTGGGCATTCTTCTCGATGAAGTTGGCGTCGCGGTCGGCCTTCATCAAGTCGGCGACGCGATCGAGCGCTTCATCCCAGGAGATCCGCGTCCACTCGGTGGTGCCAGGTTTGCGCACCTCTGGGTATTGCAGACGACCGGGGCTGTGAATGAAGTCCAGCAAGCCGGCGCCTTTGGGGCACAGGGTGCCGCGGTTGACCGGGTGGTCGGAATCGCCTTCGATGTGGATGATGTTTTGCGCGACGTTCTTGGCGGCATCGCCCTGGCTGTACATGATCACGCCGCAGCCGACCGAGCAGTACGGGCAGGTGTTGCGGGTTTCATGGGTGTGGGCAAGCTTGAAGTGGCGCACCTGCTCGGCGAAGGCAGTCGCGGGGGCCATGCCCAGCGCGCCGAGGCTCGAGCCAGCAAGGCCGATACCAGCGACCTTGAAGAACTGACGACGGTTGAGGTCCATCGTGCACTCCTGTCAGGGGGAGACCCGGTACTTTTGCCGGGTTTTTCTGGACAATCACGGTTGTGGCAGTCTGGCTGCCGACATTTAAAACTGTAGACAATGTTAGAACTGACTGTGTGAAAACCGACCATCGGGCAATACCTTGTGGGAGCGAGCTTGCTCGCGATGGCGGCGGGTCATTCAACATCTATGCAAGCTGAGCCACCGCTTTCGCGAGCAAGCTCGCTCCCACAGGGGCTTGGCGTTTATCATGACTGTCGGATTTACCCTGCCCTTTATGAGACTGAGCATGACTTTCGATTTTGATCAGGTGTTCGACCGCCACAACACCGGCAGTACCAAATGGAGCCGTTACCAGGCCGACGTATTGCCGATGTGGGTGGCCGACATGGACTTCTCCGCACCGCCGGTGATCATCCAGGCCCTGCAAAAACGTCTGGAACACCCGATGCTCGGCTACAGCGTGGCCCAGGATGACTTGCGCGATGCCATCGTCGCTGACCTGTGGAACAAGTACGCCTGGCGCGTATTGCCTGAGGAGCTGATTTTCTTGCCGGGCGTGGAGTCGGGTTTCAACATGGCGCTGAATGCGCTGGTCCAGCCGCAGCAGAACGTCGTGGTTCAGGTCCCGAACTACCCGCCGCTGCGCCATGCGCCGGGGCACTGGGGTTTGAACAAGGTTGAACTCGAATTCGACGCGTTGGCGGACGGCACTTACGCCACGCCACTCGATGCCCTGAACCAGGCGCTGACCGGTGGCGGTGCGCTGCTGCTGAGCAACCCGCACAACCCGGTGGGCAAAGTCTTCCCGCGAGAAGAACTGCAAGCGGTCGCCGACATCTGCCTGGAGCAGGATGCCTGGATCATCTCTGACGAGATTCATGCCGAGCTGTGTTTCGACGGGCGCGTGCACATTCCGACGGCTTCCCTGAGCCCGGAAATCGCCAAGCGCACCATCACGCTGATGTCGGCGAGCAAGGCCTACAACATTGCCGGGCTGAAGACGTCTTTCATGATCATTCAGGACTCGGCTTTGCGTGCAAAGGTCAACCACGCCCGCTGCGGCATGGTCGACAGCGTCAACCCGTTGGGCATGGAAGCAACGCGCGTCGCCTACAGCGAAGGCGGCCCTTGGCTGGCCGGGTTGAAGGCGTATCTGCAAAGCAATCGGGATTATCTGGTGGAAGCGGTCAACACACGACTGCCGGGTGTGACCATGAATATCCCGCAAGGCACGTATCTGGCGTGGCTCGATTGCTCGGCGCTGGGACTGGATAACCCTCAGCAGTTTTTCCTTGAGCAAGCCAAGGTCGGGTTGAGCCCTGGTCTGGATTTCGGCGATGACAGCAAACAGTTCGTGCGCCTGAACTTCGGCTGCCCACGGGCATTGCTGGAAGAAGGCATTGCGCGGATGGAGCGTAGTTTGCTCAATCGCAAAGCCTGAATCCAGATCAAAAGATCGCAGCCTTCGGCAGCTCCTACGCGAAATTGCGTACACCCTGTAGGAGCTGCCGAAGGCTGCGATCTTTTGATTTTTCGCGACATGAAATCCAACCGAACTCAAGGCAAAACACCAGGGTCAACCCTTTGACTCTTCTGCCTTGCGAACGGAGATTTCCCAATGACTGCCTATCCCAAACCACCCTTCCCGAAGCAGGCCCAGCCAGTCCCCGGGTCCCAAAAGAAAATGGACCCGTACCCCGACTGTGGCGAACAAAGCTACAAGGGCTCAGGCCGACTGGACGGCAAGATCGCCCTGATCACCGGTGCCGACAGTGGCATCGGTCGCGCGGTAGCGATCGCCTTCGCCCGTGAAGGCGCGGATGTCGCCGTCGCCTACCTCAATGAACATGAAGACGCGCAGGAAACCGCACGCTGGGTCGAACAGGCCGGCAGGCAGTGTCTGTTGCTTCCCGGTGACCTGGCGCAGAAAGCGCACTGCCAGGCCTTGGTGGACAAGACGGTCGAACGCTTCGGCCGGATCGATGTGCTAGTTAACAACGCGGCGTTCCAGATGACCCACGAACACTTCGAGGACATCCCGGACGAAGAATGGGTGATGACCTTCGACGTCAATATCACCGCCATTTTCAGGCTCTGTCAGGCCGCGTTGAAGCACATGAACCCCGGCAGTTCGATCATCAACACCAGTTCGGTCAATTCAGACATGCCCAAACCCACCCTCCTGCCTTACGCCACGACCAAAGGTGCGATTGCCAACTTCACCGCTGGCCTGGGGCAGATGCTGGGGCCGAAGAACATTCGGGTGAATTGCGTGGCACCGGGGCCGATCTGGACGCCGCTGATTGTCTCGACCATGCCGGATGAAGAAGTGCAGAACTTTGGTGGGCAGACGCCCCTCGGCCGGCCGGGTCAACCGGTGGAAGTGGCGCCGATTTATGTGTTGCTGGCCTCGGATGAGGCCAGTTACATCACCGGGCAACGGTACGGGATTACCGGCGGCAAACCGATGCTTTAAATTGAACCTGCCGGCATTTCCAGAACTCCACATTTTATGGGCCCTCCTTTGGCGGGCCTTTCGATATCTGGAGCAGCACGCACCCGACGAGTACCGAGCATGAGCTTCATTTTATGGGTGGCGGTGTTGGGTGCCGTGCTGCTGACACTGGCACTGACGTCGTCGTACCTGCGCTGGATGCCGGTGACTACGTCGGCGGTATGCCTTGTGCTGGGTGTGGCGATCGGGCCAGCGGGGCTCGGGCTGTTGAAACTGGACACCGATAATGCGTCCACCTGGATGGAGCACCTGACGGAAGTCGCAGTGCTGTTTTCGTTGTTTGTCTGCGGTTTGAAGTTGCGCTTGCCGTTCAAGGATAAAAACTGGCGCATTGCCTACGGGCTGGCCGGTCCGGTCATGGTGCTGACCATTTCCGGCGTCAGCCTGTTGCTGCATTACGGTTTCGAATTGTCCTGGGGCGCGTCCGTGTTGATCGGTTCGATTCTGGCGCCCACCGACCCGGTGCTCGCTGCCCTGGTACAAGTCAACGACGCCCGGGATGATGACAGCGTGCGCTTTGGGCTGTCGGGTGAGGCCGGGCTCAATGACGGGATCGCCTTCCCGTTTGTCATCCTCGGCCTGCTCCTGGTGCAGCACGACGGCAACCCCGGCTGGCTGAGCGATTGGGTGCTACGCAGTCTGTTGTGGGCAGTCCCGGCCGGTTTGCTCACCGGCTACTGGATGGGACGCGGTATTGGCCGCCTGACCTTGTTGATGCGAATCCAGAATGACGACAGCACCCTTTCCCCGAATGATTATCTCGCCCTCGCCTTGATTGCCCTGGCTTATGTCGGGGCCGAGTCGATTCACGGTTACGGCTTTCTGTCGGTGTTTGCCGCCGGTCTGGGCTTGCGTCACGAAGAAGTCAAATCCACGGGCGACGACGAACTTCCCGCAGAGCATCTCGTTCAGCCTGTTGTGGGACATCAGAACGTCGAGCCACAAGACGCCGTTCATGGCGATACCGAGAACCTTGAAGACACCCAGGTCGCGGCGGGAATCATGATGGGCGACATGCTTGCCTTCGGTAGCCTGGTGGAACGGGCCATGGAAGTCTTTCTGGTAACGCTGCTCGGCGTGGTGCTGATGGCGCATTGGGACTGGCGTGCGTTGCCGATCGCTGGCGTGTTGTTTTGCCTGATACGACCGCTGAGCGTCATCGCCATGCCTTGGGGCAATTTGCTCAACGGGCGCCAGCGAATGTTGATTGGCTGGTTCGGCATACGCGGCATCGGCAGTCTGTATTACCTGTTTTATGCCCTGAACCACGGGCTGGGCGCGTCGATCTCAACACTCTGCATGGATCTGACCTTGTCCGTGGTCGCGCTCAGCATCCTCATCCACGGGATCAGTACTCAACCGATCCTGGCTCGATATGAACAACATAAAAAACAGGATATTTGATTTGAGGTCTGTGCGTTCAGGGTCGGAATTATCGAATTTTCACGTTCATAAATTTGAAATTCTTCGCGACCCGGCCAGTCACAACTCTAATCCCGCCCGGCTTTTGCACGGAGGGACTTGCCAGGTTCGGTTCCCCTGCGGCGTCGATACCTATCAACAGGAACCTTGAGAAAATCAGGTGCTGGTCATGATTCACTATTCCACCTCCGAAGAAATCAAAGCCTGCCGGGCCTTCGCCCTGGAACGTAATTGTCAAATGTTTGAAGACGCCCAGGCACTGAGCCGCAGCGCCTGGGCGTTACTTGAGGTGAGCGACATGGATGTGGAACGGTTTGATCGCTATCAGGCCATGCGCAGGAAGGCCGACTTGAAGTTCGAGGAAGCGATCGAGCACTTGCGGCTGCTCAACGAAGATTTCCCGCCTGTCTCGATGTCCACGCAAAACGCTCATCGTTTGCTCCAGCACCCCGAATCCCGAGCCTGAACTTGAAAAGCCCGGGCATAGTCGCCGGGCTTTTTATTGTCTGGAACATTAATGCTCCCCTGCGAACTGCATGAGTCAATTTCCGGACTCATGCAGGCTGCATGACCGCAGTTCGCCATCAGTCACTTCAACTTATTGTTTTATAAACAAGTTATCGCACCGGCAAACCGGCACGACAAATGCTCAAGGACAATGAGCGACTTTCGGCCTTGAGACCGTTCGCGCTCACCCCCTGACTCGTTGGAGAGACTCGACCATGAACGCCATAGACCTGTTGAAAGCAGACCATGAACGCGTAAAAGGCATCCTGACCCAATTAAGCGAATCCACCGAACGTGGTGTTAAAAAACGCGGCGAGTTACTGGCCAAACTGGAAATGGAGATCGCCATCCACACCCGTCTCGAAGAGGAGGTCTTGTACCCGGCGTACAAGAAGGCTGGGGGCAAGGAACAGGACGTCATGTATTACGAAGCCAAGGAAGAACATCGCACCGTAGATTCGCTGGTGCTGCCAGACCTGAAAGTCACCGATCCGTCCACCCCGGAATTCGCCGGTCGCGTGAAAGTGGTCAAGGAACTGCTGGAACATCACATTGAAGAGGAGGAAACGGAAATGTTTCCTCAGGCCAAAAAGCTGTTGGGTAAAGCCACCCTGGAGGAATTGGGCGCACAGATGGAAAGCTTGAAAGCCCAATACAAGAAAGAAATGAGCGCAGCCAATCTGGCGGCTTGATGCTGGTGGCGAGGCAGCAAAAGGCCCGGCATATGCCTAATGCTGGTCAGTTAAGGTGCAAAACCTGTGGGAGCGAGCTTGCTCCCACAGAGGTTGCGGTGTTCACCCCCTTAACTGACCGGCATTACGGCATATGCCGGGCCTTTTTTGTTGTTCGGTTCACGCGCCGGGGTTGGTCACCTGGATATAAAACGCGTAGCTCCCCAGCAGCACCCAGAAGGAGGCGAAAATCCATGGCGTACGCACCGAAAACAACAACGACTTGCGATACCCCTTATGGGACGATTCCATCTCACTGAACAGCGGCGACTCATCGTAAGCGAGGCCCATCAAGGGTTCGCTGCGCAACAACTCACTCTGCTTGAAATGCCAGTGATCGATGATGTCGTATGCCGCGCGAATCCCCGGCCAGGCGTTGAGCGAACTGAGCAGCCCCAATAGCGCCAGGAATGGCGGCACCACCAGGGTGAAGAGTTTTCCCCACTCGGGGTTGAGGTTGGACATGCAGGACGCGAAGGCAATCACCAAAAACGATTGCGCCGCCAGGTAGGCGTCGGTGCGATTGGCCAGAATGCTGGTTTCGTACTGGATTTCCCGGCGGTAGAAATCCAGGCGATCTTTGGGTGAGCCGAACATCTTCGCATTGTGTTCGGTCAGGCTTTCTTCGGTCGGGGCTTTGGTCAGTATTCTTGGCACAGGAGGGGCACGCACGGGGTAGGAAACGTTTAGAAGAAACGTCTACTGACAAGTTCAGCCGGATTTCAACGCGCCCTCCAGGCACCCATCAAGGCACCCTCGCCGCCATACACAGGATCGGCCAAGGGAAGTGGAACCTTGGCAATACGAGCAACGGACTGGTCGTGAGTCGTCGGGTCCGGACGCTGAATGTCATACTTTTCCTGGCCTTTTGGATAGGCACCAACGACCAGAAAATCACTGCTCTGGTCCAGGCTGCAGTGCCCGGTGCCCGCCGGCATAGGATGGCTCATGGCGGGAGTGCTCCAGGACGCTGTTAAAAACTCTGAGCCACTCGATGGCGAAAAATTCAAAGGCATCGTGAGGCAAAGCCTCGAACGGTGCCTCGTCACTGTGGTCCCTCACATAAGGGTCTGACATTAAGGAATGGGGATGGATTATCTCGATTGGGTGCAATGGCCAGCGATGCTGATCACGGTGCTGGCGGCGTGGTTGATCGGCTCGCAAAACCCCAGACGCAGGGTCTCGGGTTTCATCTGTTTTATTGTCAGCAATGTTTTATGGGTGATCTGGGGTTACCACACTCAAGCCTATGCACTGATCGTGTTGCAGTTTTGTCTGTGCGCCATGAACGTGCGCGGCTTCAAGAAGAACGCGGGATCCGCCGCCGAACATTGAGCTCGCTGGTCATTTCATGGCCGTGGCGATGATCTCCACCAGATTCAGTTGGGTAAAAGGTTTGGACAGGCGCGGAAGTCTGGTTGCGAAACCTTCCAGGCGCTCGGCGTAACCGGTGGCAAGGATGATCGGCAGGTCCGGCTTCATGGTGCGGATAGCCTGCGCCAGTTCCGCGCCACTCATCTGGGGCATGGCCATGTCAGTGATGACCAGGTCAATCGCTGACTCACTGTCGAATACTTTCAGCGCTTGCGCCCCGGACGTCGCACTGATCACCCGATGCCCCAGGTCTTCGAGTAACAGGCAGGTACTGGTCAACACCAGGCTGTCATCATCCACGACCAACACGCATAGACGGTGCATCGGCGGTGCGGCCTCCTCGGTAACGGGCTTGGCAACCGAACCAGTCGTGGCGATGGGTATCCACAGTTCGGCGATCGTGCCTATGTCCTTCTGGCTCTTGAGGACGAATCGTCCGCCCAGTTGCTCGATGTAACCATGCACCATCGAAAGTCCCAGCCCCGTGCCTTTGCCAACGCCTTTTGTGGTGAAGAACGGGTCCATTGCCGAAGCGAGTGTGGCGTCATCCATGCCCTCCCCCGTATCGCTGACACTCAGGCAGACATAACGGCCTGACAGCAGGGATAGCTGCGGTTGATCCCAGGTTTCTTCGGTCTTGGCACTGATCACGATTTTTCCGCCATGGGGCATTGCATCGCGGGCGTTGGTCACCAGGTTCAGCACCGCCAGCTCAAGCTGATTGACGTCGGCCAAGACCGGTTCCAGTTCTCGCGAAAAGCGGGTTTCAAGTACCACGGAAGGCCCAAGCGAGCTGCGCAACAGCCCGATGATCCCTTGCACCAGCGCCGGTATCTCGACGGGTTCGGCTTTGAGCTCCTGACGTCTGGCAAAAGCCAGCATGCGTTGGGTCAGAGAGACGCCGCGCAAGGCTCCCTGAGTGGCGTTGTCCACCAATCGGGTGATTTTCGGATCGTCCCCCACGCGTTTGCGGACGATTTCGAGATTGCCGAGGATGACGGTCAGCAAATTGTTGAAGTCGTGGGCAATGCCGCCGCTGAGTTGGCCGATGGCCTGCATCTTCTGCGCCTGAAACAGCGCTTCGCGGGTTTGCTCCAGCACCTGCTGAGCTTGTGCGGCTTCGGTGATATCACGGGTGATCTTGGCGAAACCGAGCAGCGTGCCGGTTTCGCCCCAAATCGGATCGACCACGACATTGGCCAGGAACCGCGTACCGTCCTTGCGCACGCGCCAGCCTTTGTTTTCGAATCGCCCCTCACGTATTGCAATGTCCAGGGTCCGTTGTGGGGCGCCGGCCTCGCGGTCTTCCGGGGTGTAAAACATCGAAAAATGCTGGCCGATAACTTCTTCGGGCAAATACCCCTTTATTCGCTGAGCCCCGGGATTCCAGTTGGTCACGCGACCATCCGGGGCGAGCATGTAGATGGCGTAGTCAGTGACGCTTTGAACCAGCAGGCGGAACTGCTGCTCGCTTTGCTTGAGGACTTCTTCGGCCATTTTGCGGTCGGTCAGGTCGCGGGTAATCTTGGCAAACCCTAGCAACTTGCCCGACGGGTCGAGAATCGGATCAATGACGACGTGGCACCAGAAATGCGTGCCGTCCTTGCGAACCCGCCAGCCTTCCCCCTCGAAACGCCCCTCCCTGATCGCCGTGTCCAGCGCTCGCTGGGGCAAACCGGCACGGCGATCCTCTTCGGTATAGAAACGCGAAAAGTGCTGGCCGAGTATTTCGGCTTCTTCATACCCCTTGAAACGCTTGGCGCCAGCGTTCCAGCTGGTAATGGTTCCATCGGGATCAATCATGTAGATTGCGTAATCAACGACAGCATCGATCAACAATCGAAAACGGCTGTCCTCGATGGCGCTGGCTTTTTCTCGACCCTCGCTCATTGATTCCTCACGGCACTGTTGTGTTTCTGGAGTATGCGGCAAACCACAAAATTGGAAAGTCAGATAAACGACTCTCGTCGTACGTGTTATCGATTCACGTGTTTGACGATGTAGGCGTACAGATCGTTGTAGACGAAATTCGGAACATGCGAAGCATGAGTCGCAATCTTGCACAGTGCCAGATGGCACTCTTTGACCACTTCGTCGCGATCGCTCACCGCGAAGACATGGTTGTCGATGATGCTGGAATAGACGCTGTACGCAAAATCCACCTTGGTTGTCGTTGTGGTGACGGAGCCGTCGGCAGCTTTGGTGTAGGTACTCTGGGCAATCAAGGTCCGCTCGTTCAACACGCCGAACCCGCGTTCGTACACATTGATTTGCGAGCCGCTAACCGCCTTTGCAGCCGTCTCGAAGGCCAGGATGATCGCAGGCGCATAACTCATGCTGGCATTCAGCTTCGATACCGTGAGAAACCGTTCCATTTTCTGGTCTTCAAGGCTTTTGAACGCTCGTTTAATGCTCGACACATGAGCAAACTCTTGAGTGCAGCCAACGATGTGAGTCTCGAATTGATAGCCGGCGGCGGTCGCCGAAGTCGAAAAAGCAACGAAATCGACACTGTCGAACGCACATTCCATGATGATGTTGAATTTATCCGTGAAGGCCTGCGTAAAGATCTTCCTACTGACTTCACGAACAAATGCCTCGGTATGCTCATACGCATGCAAGACGCCAAGTTTGATCATCTCTGTGTATTGGGGGTGTTTCTTGCGGTAGTCGGGCAGGTAAAGGCGAACATAGTTTTCGTAGCGTTTTGAAGGCAGCAGGTTCTTTTCCAGCAGATAGGTTTTGCCTGACCCTTGCAGCCCGGCAACGACCAGAATTTTTGGGGTTGCCTCGGCCGTGATGCCGCTGAACAGTGTCACTTTTATTTCATTGAATGCGGCGGTGACTTGCTCAGGGGTGTACGTGTATTTCGGTGCTACTGACATATCTTGATTTCCTTATCAAAGATTCAGCTTGAAAGTGATGACTGGCTCTTTGAATAAAGACGGCATTCACTGATTGTTCAAACGGGCCTTTCTTTCAAGATATGTCGATGTTTTTAAAGTAAAAAATCCTACTCGACAGCGTGCAAAATCCTCGGAGCAATCGACCACCAGCGCGGCAGTAACTGCTTGACCTTGCTATCGCCAAACCGGTCATCGATCAACATCACCACCCCTTGATCCTGCTGGGTGCGGATCACCCTCCCCGCCGCCTGCACCACTTTCTGCACACCGGGAAACAGGTAGGTGTAGTCATAACCGGCGCCGAAAATCGCCGCCATGCGCTGTTTCAACTGCTCGTTGACCGGATTGAGTTGCGCCAGTCCGAGGGTGGCGATAAACGCTCCGATCAGCCGCGCGCCCGGCAAGTCGATGCCTTCGCCAAAAGCCCCGCCCAACACCGCGAAACCGACGCCCTGACTCTCGGCGGTGAACTGATCAAGAAAGTCCTGTCGCTGCCCTTCCCCCATGCCCCGGGACTGCGACCACAGATGGATGTGTGGATGTTTCTCGGCCAGCAACTGCGCCACTTGCTGCAAATAATCGAAGCTGCTGAAAAACGCCAGGTAATTGCCGGGACGTTGGCTGAACTGCCGGGCAATCAGCTCGACGATCGGCGCAAGGGAAGACTGGCGATGGACGAATCGCGTAGAGATCTGGCTGACGATGTGCACTTGCAGCTGATCGGCGTGAAATGGCGATTCAACGTCTATCCACACCGTGTTCACCGGCGTGCCGAGCAAATCGGCATAGTAGTGGCGAGGGCTCAGGGTCGCGGAAAACAGCACGCTGCTGCGTGCTGCCGTCAAGCGCGGGCGGATGAAGCCGGCGGGCACCACGTTGCGCAGGCACAGCTGCGACAGGTTGCGCTGGCGGTCGAGGTCGCGCTTGCTGATGTCGAACAGAAACTGTTCATCAAAGAGCTCGGCCACCCGGCAAAATTGCAGCATGTCGAAATAGAAGTTCTGTAACGCTCCGTCCAGGCCTTGCGGATGATCGTTCAGGTAGTCGCCGATGCTCGCGCTGCACGATAACAACGCCTGGAGCAGTTTTTCCGGCGCCTTGTCATAGGCCTGATAGGCGCCGAGTTGCAGGTTATGCAGGGCATTCCACTCACGGTTGACCCGCTGCAAGGGTTTTTTCAACGCCTCGGGTGCGGTTTTTCGTACACCGTTGAGGGTCGATTGGTCGAGGCTGGCGCTGTACATCTGCCGGCCACGCTCCACCAGGTTGTGCGCTTCGTCCACCAGCACCGCGACTTTCCAGTTATTGGCCTGGGCCAGCCCGAACAGCAGCGCGCTGAAATCGAAATAGTAGTTGTAATCGGCGACCAACACGTCTGCCCAGCGGGCCATTTCCTGGCTCAGGTAGTAGGGACAGACGTCGTGTTGCAGGGCGACCTCGCGCAAAGCGTTCTGGTTCAGCAGGGACAACTTGCTGGCCGCCTGGCGAGCGGCGGGCAAACGATCATAAAACCCCTGGGCCAGCGGGCAGGATTCTCCGTGACAGGCTTTGTCCGGATGCTCGCAGGCCTTGTCCCGGGCGATCATTTCGAGCACCCGCAAGGGTGGCGCGTCGGCGCTGTCGAGGATCACTTGCGCGGCGTCCAGCGCCAGTTTGCGCCCCGGGGTTTTCGCCGTGAGGAAGAACACCTTGTCCAATTGCTGCGGCGCCAGGGCCTTGAGCATGGGGAACAGCGTGCCGACCGTCTTGCCGATCCCCGTAGGCGCCTGAGCCATCAAGCAACGACCGGTGCTGACGGCCTTGAACACCGATTCCGCCAGATGGCGTTGCCCGGGTCGAAAGTCGGCATGGGGAAACGCCAGTTGTTGCGCGGCCCGATTACGCCCTTCGCGATGAGCCATTTCCTGCTCGGCCCAGAGCAGGAACAAGGCGCAATGTTGTTCGAAGAACAGCCGCAATTGCGCGGCGCTGAAAGCCTCGACCAGGCAGGTTTCCTTTTCATTGACGATGTTGAAGTACACCAGGGCCAGATTGATCTGCGCCAGCTGCAGTTTCTGGCACATCAACCAGCCGTAAATCTTCGCCTGCGCCCAGTGTAGCTGACGGTGGTTGGCCGGTTGCTTGCTCAAGTCGCCGCGATAGGTTTTGACTTCTTCCAGGCAATTTTGCGCGGGGTCGTAGCCGTCGGCCCGGCCCTTTACCTTTAACGTTTGATACAGGCCTTCAAGCGCGACTTCACTCTGGTAGCCCTCGCTGCGCCGGGACGCCACCGTACGGTGGCCGACAATCCCTTCCAGCGCCGTCGGCGAAGGCGTAAAACGCAGGTCGAGGTCACCGACCTTGGCGGTGAACTCACACAGCGCCCGCACCGCGATGCTGTAACTCAAGCGCTCTGCTCCGCCCATTGCACGTAGCAGACGGCAATCGGCATCTGGTGCTCATGGCAGAACTCGAGCCAGCGCAATTGATTGTCTTGCAGGCGATCACCGGGGCCTTTGACTTCGATCATCCGGTAGGTTTTGTCCTGCGGCCAAAACTGGATCAGGTCTGGCATGCCGGCGCGATTGGCCTTGATGTCCAACAGCAGTCGATTGAACCAGTGCTTGAGGTGTTCGGCCGGCAGGCAATCGAGTGCCTGATCGAGCAATTCTTCGCTCAGTACACCCCAGAACACGAAGGGCGACTGCACGCCCCACTTGCTGGCATAGCGTTCACGAATCGTCTGGCGGTAACGCCCGTCATCGAGTTCAGACAGGCAACCCTGGAACAGCTCCGCGCGGCGCGCGTGAAAGTCCTCATTGAGCAGATCCACCGGCCCACGCTGGAACGGGTGGAAAAACGCCCCCGGCAACGGCGCGAAAATCGCCGGCCAGCACAGCAGACCGAACAGCGAGTTGATCAGGCTGTTTTCGACGTAATGCACCGGTGCCGACTCTTGCGCCAAATGCGCCTGAACGTAAGACTCCACCGACAACGCCGGGTCGGTTCTGGGCAGTTGCAGGTCCAGGCGCAGCATCTCCCGTGGGGACGAGCGCTTTATCACCGGCCCGCCCAACTTGCGCCGCAGCCTGGGCAGCACACGCAGCAATTGTTGCTGTTCGGCGGCACTTTCCGGCGATTGCTCCACCGCGGCGGCCAGGTCCATGGCCAGCTGATATTCACCGCAGCGCTCCAACACGCGAATCAACCGCAGGCGCGCGCCGGGATAGGCACACTCGCGGTAGATCGCCAGTGCGGTAGAGAAATCCGCCATGCGCTCGCAGTGCTGACCTATCTGGAATAACAATTTGCCGCGACGTCGTTGCAGCCAGGGATTGCTCAGCGCCAGCCCTTTTATCTGCTCGACAATGCCGTCCACGGCTTCGCCGGCCTCGAAATGCTGCTGACACTCATGAAGGAAGAGGCAGGCGTCCACGTCGTCACGGCTGCGCAGGCCTCGGGAGTCGGCGCAGAACTCGACTTTTTCATAGGTAAAGATGCCCAGGTCAGCTAGCACGAACTCGGACCAGTCCTGGTACAGATTGCCGAAAAACATCAAGCGCAGGCGGTCGCACAGGCCCATGATGGTCAGGCTGAACAATCGGTCATCCAGCGACGGGCACCACTGGCCGAAGCTGTGAGCCTGAGGAAACTGTTCGCTCAATGCGGGCAGCCAATCGGTCTTTCTTCCTTTTGGTTGATCGATGGTGGTGCCAAAACACTGGAGAATTTCGGCCTTGAGCAACACCTCGAACAGCGCTTCGATCGACAGCGGCGATTGTTCATCGATCCAGCCCAGCGTCAGCAGTGGGCCGGCGGCGATGGCGATGTCGCCGATTTCGACGTAATGCAGCTTGCTCGCCCGGAAGTGACTCCCCTTGCGCATCACCATCCTGACCAGCAGCGCCCTGGACTCACGGGGCAACCGCTTGAACTCGCGAATGAAGTGTTGCTCTTCGACGCTCAGCACATCGGCATAGCGATGCTCAAGCCAATCAAGCACTTGCATGAAGTTGTTCAAGTAGTAGAACGGATCGTCGAGAGGGTTTGCAGTCACAGGAAAAAGGCCATGGCGAGCGAGTACTGGTTATGCGTACAGATACCAGCTACGCCCTGCCCGGTGCAAACGGAAAAGGATCAGCGGCGGCGTTATTCGGTAATTTTTCGGATGGCTATGAACTTTCTGCCGATCCATCGCACCAACCGCGTTAGAGGTACAGTGACGATTGATTTCGCTCGTGGCAGTCGCGCTGTTTTTTTGAAGGATGAGAGGTGGTTATGAATATCAAGACTCTGGGCTTGCCCCTGGCGGTAGCGGCCTTTTTGGCCCTGGCCGGTTGCTCGACACCAACGGTTGTGACGCTGCAGAACGGCACCCAGTATTTGACCAAGGACACGCCGAAAACCAAGACCAAGGACGGCTTCTTCGAGTTCGAAGATATTTCCGGGGCGAAAGTGAAGGTCAAGGCCGATGAAGTGACCACGATTCGACAGGAAGACTGAACAGCAAAATCAAAAGATCGCAGGCTGCGCCAGCTCCTACACCCACGACCGGCGTAGGAGCTGGCGAAGCCTGCGATCTTTTGATGGTGTGGCAGCAAACCTAGGCGATAACGATTCCCCCGCCCGGCAAGCTATCCAGCCCAACCCCGACCAACGTCACTGAATCCCCCCCAAACGTCAGCACCGTGTCGTGCCCCACCGCCGTGGCATGCGCCCGATAGTCGTCATTCGGCGTCACACCCTGAACCCCGAGAAACACCAGTTTGTCGCTGGCCTGGTAGCCAACCACCCGGTCCTGACCAAACGCACCGCTAAACAGGAACGTATCGATCCCGCCTCCCGATTCCAGCAAGTCATTACCGGCCCCGCCGACAAACACATCGTTGCCCTTGCCGCCGAGCAAATGGTCGTTGCCGTCCAGCCCCAACAACCAATCGCCACCCGCGTGAGCCGTGAGCGTATCGGCGCCGGCGCCACCCTTTACCGTTGACGCGTACTGAGTCAGGTTGTTGCCCGCCTTGAGGCCTTCGGCAGTGACGCTGTGGGTCACGTCATCCTTGAACACCCCCCACAGAAACCCTGGCTCTTTGGTCACGAGGCTGCCGATGTCGCGGGTAATACTGATGCCGCCATTGGCATCGCGGATGTACAGGCTTCCGGCGCCGTCATTGGCGAAGTCGAAGTTTTTCACCGACTGCTGCACATCCAGTACGTTGTTGCCCTTGCCGCCCAACAGGATGTTGTAACCACCACCGTCGCGGAAGGTGTCGTTGCCATCGCGGCCTTCCAGGTAGTCATTGCCCTTGCCACCCTGGATCAGATCGTTGCCGTCACTGCCGATGATGAAGGTGCTGCCCTTGTGGGTTTCAGCGTTGCGATTCAGATCCTGAACCCAAGTGTTGGCGCGCGCCGGGTCCGACAGATTGGCGACGATGATCGTCGAGTCTTTACTGGTGAGGTCGTAGAACTTCGACTCGATCACCCGGTTCATGCCGTCGCCATAGGCGGTGGGCAAGTGCGAGATCCAGGTCGGGATGTTGAGGATCGAAAACGGCAGCACATTCCACGCTGTCGAGGCGTAGTGGTCGTTGAAGCTGACGATGTTATCGGTCGTCGAAACCTTGGCGGCATCGTGCACGCCCACCGACGACAGGTTGAACGATGAACCGTCGAGGGCGCGGTACACCGGGTCGTTTTCGTAACCGACGTTCAGCACTTTGTCGGTGCCGCTTTGGGTCGGCGAGGCGTAGGCAATGTAGTTGGAATCCTGGTAGAACCCGGCCCACTTGTCGTTGCTCAAATCCGCCAGGCTGTTGACCGCCAGCCCGCCGAGGCTGTGACCGCTGACCAGCACGTCCTTGCCCGACAGGCCATTGGCCCGGGCAAAGGCCGCAACGTCGCCAAGCAGGTTGCCGAAGGCTTCGCCGACGTAGTTACTGGCGTAATCCTTGGGCCCTAGCGCCGCCAGCAGATCATTGATCACATCGCCGATGGAGTCGCTGATCTGGCTTTCTCGTGGGCCGCTAGTGCCGCGAAAGGCGATACCGATTTCGCTAAGATGCCCCTGCGCGTCGTACTTGCCGAGGATTTCCACCTGAGCGCTGGTGTACCCGGCCTTTTCGCCGAAGAACGTTCCGCGTGCGTCGACCTTGCCGTCATAGCCCAGTTGCGTGGCGGTGATGGGCGTCCAGCCGGCTTTCTGCACCGCGTCCAGTGCGGCTTTTTCCGAATCGGGATTCCATGGGATTCCGGGAATGACGCCCTGGGAGTCGGTGCCACCGATCAGTGCGGTCACCAGTGTCGCCGGCAAGCCAAGGCCGAAGCCGTTGTGCTGATAGCCGGTGGCAAAGCCGTTATCCAGGTTGTGATAGGAATACAGCGTGATCGCCATCGCGTCGGTAAATAACGCTTTGGAATCGGCTGTACCGAAGTTTTTGTAGTCGTACACACCCATTGGTATTGCCTCTCTCTTTGTTGGAATTGCTAGAGATAGCTCACAACCAGGACGCCCGATCATGAGGCGCCCCGGAGCATTTAGTGCATGCAGCCTCAGGCAAACGTAATGCCTGAAGCCGACAGGTTATCCAGTCCCACCCCCACCAGGGTCACGGCAAAGTCGCCAATCTTCAGCACCGTGTCATGGCCCGACTGCGAAGCGTGTTGCTTGAAGTCATAACCCTGCCCCGCGCCCTGAACGCCCATGAACAGCAGTTTGTCGTTGCTCTGGTAGCCATTGATTACGTCGAAACCAAAGGCGCCGCTGAACAGGAACGTGTTGTTGCCACCTGAGGCCTGCATTACGTCATTGCCCGCGCCACCGACGAAGGTCACGTGGCTTTTGTCACTGCGCAGCAGATCGTTGCCGGCATTGCCGAACAACCAGTCGCCGTCGACGCTGGCTGCCAGTGTGTTGCCGTAGGCATCACCGTTAAGCGAGTGGTTGTAGTGGGTCAGTTCACTGCCGTTGAGCAAACCGTTGGCGGTGACGCTGTAAGTCACCTCCTTGCTCCCCGACCATGAGCCCGACTCTTTACTGACCAGAGCGCCGATGTCGCGGGTCATGCTGATGCCGCCATAGGCATCACGCACGTACAGCGTGCCGTCGCCGTCGTTGGCAAAGCTGAAGTTCTGCAACGGCTTCTGCAATTCGAAGGTGTTGCTGCCCTTGCCGCCCAGCAGGAGGTTGTAGCCACCGTCATCGCGGAACCGGTCATTGCCATCGCGGCCTTCGATGAAGTCATTGCCGGCACCGCCCTTGAGCAGGTCGTTGCTGTCGGTGCCGATGATGAATGTGCTGCCAGTGTGAGGTTCGCCGCTGCGTCCAAGGTCCTCGACCCAGGTCTTGCCCCGGGACGCTTGCGCCAGGTTGGACACGATCAGCGTCGAGTCCTTGTCGGTGAGGTCGTAGAAACGCGAGTCGATCACCCGGTTCAACCCGTCGGCATACCCCAGCGAGCCGTGAGCCGACCAGTTCAGCGGGTTGAGGATGCTGAACGGCACCAGGTTCTGCGAGGTGGACGCGTACTGGTCATTGAAGTTGACGATGTTGTTGGTCGCCGAGTCCTGATGTCCGTCGTGCTTGCCCAGGGAACCGCTGCTGAACGTGGTGCCGTCGAGTACCCGAAACACTGGATCGTTCTCGTAACCGATGTTCAGCACGTTGTTGCCGGTAGCGCTCTGGGTCGGCGAGGCGAAGGCAACGTAGTTGGCCTCCTTGAAGAAACCGCCCCAGTTGTTGCCGCTCAGTTCGGCGAGGCTATTGACGCCCAATCCACCGAGACTGTGACCGCTGACCAGCACATCCCTGGCGTTCAGGCCATGGGCGAGCGCAAACGTAGCGACGTCCTTGAGCAAATTGTCGAAAGCGTTTTTCGCGTAGTTCGTCGCGTAATCCACCGGGCCGACGGCGGCCAGCAGATTGTTTTTCATGTCGCCGAAAGTGTCGCTGTAACCCAGGCCGCCAGTGCCTCGGAAGGCAATGCCGATACCGATCAGCTTGCCCGCCGCGTCGTACTTGCCGAGCACTTCGGCTTCGGCGCTGGTGAAGCCATCCTTCTCACCATAGTAGGTGCCTTGTGCGCCGACCTTGCCTTGATAACCCAGCTGCGTGGCGCCAATCGGCGCCCAACCGGTCGCCGGCAGCGGTTTACCTGTTGGCGTGTACGCATACAGCGTCAGCGCGATGGCGTCGCTGTACAACGCCTTGCCGTCAGCATTTTTGTAATCAAACAGTCCCATAGGTTTGCTTCCTTTACGTTAAATCAGAACTGCCAGTCGAGTGTCAGACCCACACCGTGGTCTTTCTCGTTGGAGCCAAGCAGTCCGTTGTAATCCAGGCTCAAACGAACGTCCTGCGCCACCGCCAAACCGGCCCGCGCACCCACAACGGCGGCGTTACGATCCAGGGAAACGCTCTGCACGCTGAATGCGGTATTGCCGTTGGCGAAGGCCAGATGATCTTCGGAACGGGTGTTGCTCAGATTGTGCTGCCAGCCCAGCGTGCCGGACAGTTCCAGCTGCTGTTTGTCCGACAGGGCAATCGCTTTGCTCGCCCGCAGGCCGAGGGTCGAGAGCACGGCGTCGCGGTTGTCTTCGCCACCCTTGAGCGCCGCGGCATCACCTTTCTCGGTGAAGCTGTCGCTGTTCAGGTGCACGTAAGCCAGGTTGGCGAACGGTTCCAGCGCCAGCGGTTGCAGGTCCAGGCGATACGCCGCTTCGGTAAACAGTTGCGCAGTCGTCGCATCGCGTTTGGATTTCTGTTTACCGCTGAGGTCGCCGAATTGCAGGTCACGTTTCACGTCGATGCGGTGCCAGCTGTAAGCGCCACCGACACTCAAACGCAGCGCATCGATTTCATGGCCCAGGTAGGCGCCCAAGTGATAGCTGTCGACGGAGGCTGACGAATGCGTGCCATCGCCCATGCTCAACGAACTGTCGCTGTAACCGGTCACGAAACCCAGCCGCGTATCTTCCGTGATCAGACCGTCGACACCGGCCAGCAAGCCGCCGATGGAGCTGTTGGAACTGGCGTTGTCATGCCCGCCATCGCTCTTGCCCCAGGCGCCGAGGACTTTGACCCAGGCGTTGCTACGGTCATCGGTGGGTGCCGCTGCATTGAACAGATCACGCTCGCGCAGGCGTTCGCCGACGGCATCGCGCAGGTAACGGCTGTCGTTGATCAGCAGCGTGACGATCGCCGGGTGAATCTCACCGGACAGTTGCTGAAAGGCTTGTTGCGCGACGGCGGCGGTCGGCGAAAGCAGCAAGGTTTCATAGAGCGCATTGCCGGCGCCCAGTTGCTCGGCGGCCGCGGCGACGGCGCGTTGATTCGGGGTTTGTCCGACGCTGGCGAAGGACGCTGCGTTGCGCTCTACCGCCAGTTGGATGCCATTGGCCGAGTAGCCGAGTGTGCCTCCGATGAACAGATAATCCGGTAGCACGGCGCCGAAACGCCCTTCGATCCCGCCGGCCGCTTGCAGAATGTTGTACTGATGGCCGAGCAGGGATTTCACTTCGCTGGTGGTCAGCAAGGTCGGACTGTTTTCCAGAGACAGGCTGACGGTAGCGCCGTCGATCACGGCTTTACCGCCCGCCACGATCTGATCGCTGCTGGTCGGCGACAACTCCACGGCGTACGTCGAGCCAGGTTCGAAGGTCACGTCGCCCGCCACCTGCAAGGTGCCAATTGAGTTACCTGGCGCCACGGTGCCGCCGCTTTTCGCGGTGAGCGCACTGATGCGACCGTTACCACCAAGGATCCCGCTATCGTTGACGGTGACCGCCGAGAGCAGCGAGCCGTTGATTGCCAATCGGCCCTGATTGACCAGCGTCGGGCCGGCGTAGGTGTTGGCGCCGGTCAGCACCAACGTGCCGATGCCCTGCTTGGTCAGGCCACCATGGCCGGAAATGTCGTTGCGCCACGTGTCGAGGCCGCAGTGCACGTCATTGCACACGCGTTCAGTCGGTTTGCCCGCGTCGATGATCGCGCCGATCCCCGGCAAGTCCGCCACAAACTGGCTCGAACCGTAGGCACCCTGGATGCGGAACTCCTCGGGAATGTCTTGCTCGGTGACAAACATCGCCGGGCCATCGATGCCTTTGCGCAGGTTGATCATGCCCCAGCCGTAGAGCGAATCGACACCTGGCGCACCGAGGTCGGTGGCCGTGGTGCGCAACACGCTGGCGACCTGGGCGCCGGTCATGTACGGGAAGCGTTCCATCAGCACGGCCATGGAACCGGCGACATGCGGCGCCGCCATTGAGGTGCCGTTGTAGTTGGCGTAGCCGGTGGTCAGGTTGTCGGCGTTGGTACCGCTGATGATCGAGCTGTAGATCTTGCTGCCCGGTGCGGACACGCAAAAGCTTGCTGTGTAGCCGCAACGCGATGAGAAGGTGCTGATGTTGTAGAGGTCCGGGCTGTTGAGGTCCGGGTTCCTCTGCAACGCCGCCACGGTGACCCAGTTCGGCGCGATGTCCGGGACGAAATAGCCCAGGCCGGCGATAGCGTCCGGGTTGTTGAGGTTGTAGTCGTTGCCGGCCGCGAAGATCGTCACGATACCGCTGCGAGCCGCCGCGATGGCGCCATCGTAGGCTCCGCCCGGTTTGGTCCCGAGCAACGGACGGATCTCGTTGAACTGCAATTGCGCGTCTTGCACGGTGAAATGCGGGTAGGCGGGGTTGCGTCCGCCGAGGTCGAAGCGATCGGTGATGCCGATGCCCCAACTGTTGTTGATGATCCGTGCGCCGCTGGCGATCAAGGCATCCCATCCGGCCTTGTAGACCGCGCCGTCGTTGCCGCGAATGATGCCGTCTTCCGGGCCCGGATCTCCGTTGTCCGCACTGATGATCTGCGAGCCAAACGCCACTCCATGCATCGGGCCGCCATCGCGACTGCCGGCAGCGATTCCGCCAACGTGGGTGCCGTGGGCACCCAGCTTGCCGTTGGAACCGATCGAGGGCGAACCGTCGTAGCGAAACACATCGCCGGCTTTGACCGGGATGTACGGGTCGGTGTATTCGCGGATGCCGCTGGTGACCAGAGTGATCACTTTGTTCGGGCCGGAAAACTCCGGATGCGCGGCGTAGACCGGTTGATCGAAGATCCCCAGCTTCACGCCTTTACCGGTGTAACCGGCGGCGTAGGCCTCTTGTGCGTTGACCGCTCCCAGCCCCCAATCGGCATTGAATTCAGTGCTGCGCCAACTGTTGGGATCGCCTGCTCTACCGTTTTCCACGTAAGGCGCCGCTTGCGCGGTACCGAGGGTGGCCAATGCGCAGAGCAAGGCCAGGTTGTTGTGCTTGTTATTCATCCAGCTACCGTCCTTAGTTGTGTTGCCAAAATCCCTGTGCCTTGAAAAGCACCCATCAAATTCACACGTCCTGTAGCAGCTGGCGCAGCCTGCGTCCGGCTGCGCAGCAGTCGTAAACCCTGCATGCACGGTGTATCTGACGGACCGCAGTGCCTGATTTTGCGACTGCTACGCAGCCGGACGCAGCCTTCGGCAGCTGCTACAGGGTTCGGGTTAAAACTGCCAATTGAGGCTGAGGCCTACTCCATGGCTTTTCTCGCGGCTGGCCAGTTGGCCCGTGTAATCGAGGTTCAAGCGGATGTCCCGGCTCAGGGCGAGGCTGGCATGGGCGCCCAGCAGCGCCGCATCACGCACCATTGGCGAACTCTCCACGGAAAATGCTGTGCTGCCGCCGGCAAACGCCAGATGCTCTTCAGAATCGGTATGGCTCAGGTTGTGCTGCCAGCCGAGGCTGCCGCTCAGGTCCAGTTTCTGCTGGCCGGAGAGGTTCACGGTTTTCAATGCGCGCACGCCCAACGTGCTGAGCACCGCGTCACGCGTGTCACCACTGCTTTTCAGTGCGGCGGCGTCACCTTTCTCGGTGAAACCTTCGGTGTCGAGGTGCACGTAAGCCAGATTCGCGAAAGGTTCGAGCGCCAGCGCTTGCAGGTTCAGGCGATACGCCGCTTCACCAAACACTTGGGTGGTCCCGGCATCGACCTTGGCTTTCTGTTTGGCGCTGACGTCGCCGTATTGCAGGTCACGTTTGACGTCGGCGCGATGCCAGCTGTAGGCACCGCCGGCACTCAGACGCCAGGCACCTGACTCGCGGCCGGCATAAGCACCCAGGTGATAGCTGTCGACCTTGGCCGATGAGCGAGTGCCAGAACCCATGCTCACCGAGCTGTCGCTATAGCCGGTGACCAGACCGATCCGGGTTTGCTCATCGAACGCTCCGTCGACACCGGCGAGCAAGCCGCCAATCGAGGTGGTGTAACCGGCGGTGTCATGGCGTTCATCAGTCTTGCCCCAGGCGCCCAGCGCCTTGATCCAGCCATTGCTTTGAGTGCCTTGGGCGTCAATCAGTCGCTCGCCGACAGCATCACGCAGGTAGCGGCTGTCGTTAATCAGTACCGATCCCAGCGCCGGATAGATTTCCCCCGACAACTGCTGAAACGCCTGTTGGGCGGACGTCGCGGTGGGCGACAGCAGCAGGCTTTCGTAAACCGGATTGCCCGCCCCTAGCCCTTCCACGGCGGAGGCTACGGCGCGCTGGTTCGGCGTTTGGCCAACGCTGGCGAAGGTCGTGTCGTTGCGCTCGACACTCAGTTGAATGCCGGTGGCGGCGTAATCGAGGTTGCCGCCGATGAACAGATAGTTGGGCAGCACCTCGCCGAACTGACCTTGAACGCCGCCGGCCGCTTGCAGGATGTTGTACTGATGACCGAGCAGGCTTTGCACTTGTTGAGTGCTGAGCAAGGTCGGGCTATTTTCCAGTGACAGGCTGACGGTCGCGCCGCTGACCATGGCCGTGCCGCCCGCGACGATCCGGTCGCTATCGGTCGGCGATAGCTCCACCGCGTAAGTCGAGCCCGGCGCAAACGTGACGTCGCCGATGACCTGCAAGGTGCCAATGGAATTGCCGGGCGCAACCGTAGCGCCGCGGTTGGCGGTCAGTGAGCCGACGCGTCCCGACCCACCCAGCGTGCCGCTGTCATTGACGGTCACTTGCGATGCCAGCAAACCGTTGACCGACAGCAGACCGCCATTCACCGTGGTCGGCCCGCGATAAGTGCTGTTGCCGGTCAGCATCAGGCGTCCGCCACCGGATTTGATCAGGCTGCCTTCGTAGACCCGAGTGGAGGCGGCGAGATCGCGTGCCGAGCCCACCGCATAGTCGGTCTGATCCTGCTGGCTGGCACCGACAGGTACACCGTTCTCCCAACCTTTGGTCTTCAGTGTCTGTTGCCAGGCACTGTGTTCCGCCGCGTCTTCACTCTGACGCTGGATCAGCGCCTTGTCGGTGATGTCGTTGCTCCAGACATCGCTCTGCCCTGCCCCCAGATTGGCATCGAAACGTCCGAGCAATTGCCCCGGCCCGTGCATCGCCCGTTCGAGGTTGGCGACGCCCCAGCCGACGCGGGTATTGGGCGCTTCGGTGATCGAACCGTCGAGTTGGGTGGCGGTGGTCAGCAGGGTTTCCAGCGCCTGCTGGTTGTTCATGTACGGATAGCGTTCCATCACCAGCGCCAAGGCACCGGTGGCATGCGGCGCGGACATGGAGGTGCCGGACTTGATCGCATAGCCTGCGCCGGGAATGGTGCTGTCGATCTTTGCGCCGGGGGTGGTGATGCACCAATACTTGGCGATCCCGCACTGGTTGTATTTCTGCTGGTTGCCTTGATCCAGCCCCGACACCGCCAGCCAGTGGCCTTCCAGGTCCGGCTCAAAATAAGGCAAAGCTGAGCGCACGCTGGCGTTGGGGTAACCGCTGTTACCGGCGCTGAACACGTTGATCACGCCGCGCCTGGAAACGTCCGCCGCCTCATCGAGCCAGGTGCCTTTGTTCCAGTGCTGGGCGTAGGCCGCATGCAGATCGTCGAGGGTCCGATAGCTGACGTCCGGCGGTTGGCTGCCCCAGCTGTTGTTGATTGCTCGCACACCGGCATCCGCCAACGCGTTATAGACCGCTTTGAAGTAGCGTGGATCAGGGTTGGGGCCGAACAGGAAGCTGTCGTTCTTGTTGGTGTTGCCGACGTAGACCTGCGCGTTGTAGGCCACGCCGTGCATGCCGGTGCCATCGCGCGAGGCACCGATAGTGCCGGCGACGTGCGTGCCGTGGGAGTCGTTGTTGGCGTTGAGTGTGCCGTCGACATTGAACCGGGAGCCGTCAACGTAACTGCCGCTGGCGGTCACCGCGTGGTAACGGTCGGTGGCGAATTCGGGATGGGCAGCATCGAAGCCTGAATCGAGCTCGCCGATTTTCACGCCTTTGCCAGTGATGCCGGCGGCGTAGGCTTGATCGGCTTGCATGCGGGCGAGTCCCCAGTCGCGCTGGAACTCCGCCGAGCGCCAACTGGCGGCATCGCCGGGCACGCCGGCTTCCAGGTAAGCGGCTTGCGCCGAGCCAGGCATTGCTGACACCAGGAGTAATAGCGTGCCGACCGACATCGGCTTGATCTGTACGTCCGTGTTCATGACTTCTCGCTTTTTTTGTTTTTTGTAGGAGCTGTCGAGTGAAACGAGGCTGCGATCTTTTAACGTTCTTGAAAGCGTTGAAGATCAAAAGATCGCAGCCTCGTTTCACTCGACAGCTCCTACAGGGGGGCATCTATTGGGTTCTCGGGCCTTGGCCGAACGCCTCGTCAACCTTGGCCAAATCCTGCTCATTCAATGTCCCGGCGTAGTAATGCAACTTGGTCCAGGCCATCAAGTAGTCGTAGCGTGCCTGTGCCAGATCGCGGCGGGTGGTAAATAGTTGTTGTTCGGCGTTCAGCGCATCGAGGTTGACGCGCTCACCGCCCAAGATGCTTTGCTTGGTCGAAACCACCAGCGCTTCGGCAGACTTCAGGGCTTTCTGATAAGCCCGCAACTTGTTCACGCCCGACAGGCAGGCGCTGAACTGCCGACGCAGCTCGATCAGGGTTTCCCGGGTCTTGCCATCCAGTTCGTACTCGGCCTGCTCCATGGTGCGGCTGGCCTGACGGGTCGATGCAGAAACCCCGCCGCCGGCGTACAGCGGCACGTTGACTTCGATGCCGATGGTGTTGGTGTCGTAACGCTGGTTGTAGGTGTTGCCGCTTTCCGACTCGTTCTGGCGCACCGAGGCGTAGGCACTGACTTTGGGCAGGTGCCCGGCGCGGTTGCGTTCGACTTCATAACGCGCGACTTCCACGGCATGACGCTGCGAAGCCAGATTCGGGTTGTTGGCCACGGCCATCTCGTGCCAGGTGTCGTAATTGGCCGGCTGCAGGGTGAACGTCTGGAAACTCTGATCCAGCGGCGCCAAATCCCCGATGTCGATCGCCGGCACGCCAATCAGCGCGCCCAGCTCTCGTAACGACGCGTCCTGCTCATCACGGGCTTCGATTTCCTCGGCCGTGGCCAGTTCATAGCGGGACTCGGCCTCAAGGATGTCGGTGCGCGTGCCCTCGCCCTGTCGGAACATGTGTTCGTTCTGCTGGAACTGTTGCTCGAAAGCCTTTTTCTTGGCCTGCGCGATGTCGATCTGATCCTGAGCGAACAGCGCGTGGGTGTAATTCTCCAGCACCCGAACCAGCAATTCCTGGCTCTTGCCGCGAAAGGCTTCGTCGGCAAACAGCGATTGCGCCACGCCTTTGCGGTACGACGCGTAAGCCTCGTAGTCGAGCAGCGGTTGTTGCAGGGTCAGGGTCGAGCCGTAACTGCTGTAGTTGCGGTCATCGGTCCGGTTCTGCCCGCGCTCATTGAGGGCGGTGGCCTTGGAGGAGTTGCGCCCCTTGTTGTAGTTGTAACCGATCCTGGGCAACAGCCCGGCGCGGCCGATGGCGCGGTTTTCAAGGCCTGCATCGCGTTCCTTGATGGCGCCGAGAAACACCGGATCATTGCGCAATGCTTGTTCGTAGATGTCGAACGGTCCCATCGCCAGCACACTGTTGCAGGTCAGCAACGCCAGGGTCGCGGCGAGCATGGAAAGCTTATTCATACAGCGGAA
Organism: Pseudomonas sp. ACM7; assembly: GCF_004136015.1. Classification (NCBI taxonomy): domain Bacteria; kingdom Pseudomonadati; phylum Pseudomonadota; class Gammaproteobacteria; order Pseudomonadales; family Pseudomonadaceae; genus Pseudomonas; species Pseudomonas sp. ACM7. The sequence goes on from NZ_CP024866.1 coordinate 5,878,447, forward strand.
CATCCTTATTCCTCAGTCAACGCGGAACCTGCCCGGTCGAGCAGCGGCTTGAACAAATAGTTGAGGAGTGAACGTTCACCGGTGCGCACGAACATTTCCGCCGGCATGCCAGGCTTGATCACCAGACCATTGAGTTTTTCCATGGCCTGATCGCTGACGCTGCTGCGCAGCACGTAATACGGCGCACCGGTTTTCTCGTCGATCATCTGGTCGGCGGAGATCAGGCTGACTTCGCCGGGCACGCGCGGCGTACGGCTCTGGTTGAATGCAGTGAACAAGATGTCCACCGGCAAGTGCGTGCCGACCTTGTCGACCAGGTTGACCGGCAGGTGCCCTTCCACCTCCAGACTCGTCCCCTGAGGCACGATCTCCAGCAAGGTTTCGCCCTGACGCACCACTGCGCCCACGGTGTGAACCCCGAGGTTGACCGCAATGCCATCGGCCGTGGCGATGATCTCGCTGTGTTGCAGATCGAACCCGGCGGAGGTCAGTTGCTCTTCCAGCGTCACGCTTTTCAATTGCGCATCGGCCAGTTGGGTGCGGACCTCTTTCTGGTATTCCTCGATGTGCTGCTGCAGTTTCAACCGCGATTCGAGGATGCCCTGCTCCACACGGCCGCTGTCGCCGGTGTTTTCTGCCAATTGTTGTTGAACTTGCGACAGCTGACGCTGGTACTCCATCAACCGATTGCGCGGGATGTAGCCGTTATCCGCCAGGGGCTGAAGGTTGCTCAGCTGTTGTTGCAGAGAGCTGGCCTGGGCAGTCAAGTCCGTGCGGGCGCGGCGCATGCCAGCCAGTTGCGCGCTGGCGCCTTCGATGCTGGCGCGCAAGGCAGCCTGCTCGCGGGAAAACGCTTCACGGCGGCTGCTGAACAACTGCCGTTGACCTTCCAGCACCAAGGCCAGACGCGGGTCAGGATTGTTGCTCAGTTCAGCGGGGAAACTCACTTGCTTGAGGTTGTCCCGTTCACTCTGCCACCGCGCCAGACTGGCCCAGGCCATGCGGTATTGCGCTTGCAGCGATTGCACGTCAGCGGCGACTTGCGTCTGGTCGAGCTGGAACAATGGCTGGCCCTGCTTCACCACTTGGCCCTCGCGCACCAGAATCTGGCTGACCACGCCACTGCTCATCGATTGCACGGCTTTGCGCTTGCCCGACACCACGACCGTGCCTTGCACGGGAATGCCTTGGTCAAGAGGCGCGAGACTGGCCCAGGTGAAGAAAGTGCCGGCGCCGACGATCGCCAGAATCCAGCCCATGCGGGCGAAGAAACGCGCGTCGCGCTCAGGGCGTTCTGCGATGTAGTCGTGTTCCATGGTGGCTTCGCTGATGTTGCTCATACACCCGAATTCCTTGTCGAAGGCTGATACTGCCGGCTCATGCTGAGCCCGCCCGGTGCTTGCGCGGCTTTTCCCCGTTGCTGTTCCTGGGCGCCGGAAAGCGCTTTCAGCACCTCCTGGCTCGGACCGAAGGCTTGCAAGCGTCCTTCGTTGAGCACCAGCAACTTGTCGGCCTGGGCCAGCGCCGAGGAGCGATGGGTGACCAGAATCACGCTGGTGCCTTGGGCTTTCATTTGCGCAATGGCGCTGGCCAATGCTGCTTCGCCCACGGTGTCGAGGTTGGAATTCGGTTCGTCCAGCACCACCAGGCGCGGGTTGCCATACAGGGCGCGGGCCAGTGCCACACGCTGCTTCTGCCCCCCGGACAAGCCGCTGCCGTCCTCGCCGAGCACGGTGTCGTAGCCTTGCGGCATGCGCAGAATCAGTTCGTGAACGCCGGCCTGCTGCGCGGCTGCAACGACTTTTTGCGGGTCCGCCTCGCTGAACCGGGCGATGTTTTCGGCGATGCTGCCGCTGAACAGCTCGATGTCCTGTGGCAGATAACCGATGTAGGGGCCAAGATCGTCGCGGTTCCAGCGATGAATGTCCGCGCCGTCGAGCCGCACCGTACCGCCCAGCGTCGGCCAGACGCCAACGAGCACCCGGGCCAATGTCGATTTGCCGGAACCGGACGCCCCGAGCACGCCCAGCACTTCCCCGGCACCGAGGCTGAAATTGACCAAATGCAGCGTGGCCGCCCGTTGCCCCGGCGGCGCGGCGCTGATCTGTTCGAAGGTGATCTGGCCTTTCGGTGCCGGCAGCGCCATGGCCTCGTCACTCGGTGGAAAGGCTTGCAGCAACGAATCAAGACGACGGTAAGCGAGCTTGGCGCCGCTCCACTGTTTCCACACGGCGATCAACTGATCGATGGGGCTCAGGACCCGACCCATCAGGATGGAACCGGCGATCATCATCCCGGCGGTCATGTCGCCCTTAATCACCAGCAATGCACCCAGCCCCAGCACCAGCGATTGCAGGCACAGGCGCAGGGTTTTGCTCAGAGAGCTGATGACTGCACCGGTGTCGCTGGCCTGGTTCTGCAGGCCGAGGAAACGTGAATGGACCTGGAACCAGCGTTTACGCAATGCCCCGAGCATGCCCATGGCCTGAATGGTTTCGGCGTTGTGCAGGTGACTGGTGGCCAGTTGGCTGGATTTCTGGGAATACCCTGCGGCTTCACCCAAGGGCTTTTTGGTCATTGTCTCGTTGAGGCAAGCAAGGCCAATCAGCACCACCGCGCCCACCGTCGCAAACACGCCGAGCCAGACATTGAACAGGTAGATCACGAACAGGTAGACCGGAAACCACGGCGCATCGAAGAAGGCAAACAGCGCAGGACCGGTGACGAATTGGCGAATTTGCGTCAGGTCCCCCAAGGCTTGCCCGGCGTTGCCCTCGCCCCGAAACAGGTTGCGCTCGAATGCGGCCTGATAGACCCGAAGATTGAAGCGGCGCTCCAGTTGGCTGCCGATGCGGATAACGATGAAGCTACGCACGATCTCAAGCAAACCGATGAAGGCAAAGAACCCGACCACCATCAACGACAGCATCGCCAAGGTGGTTTCATTTTGCGAAGACAGCACGCGGTCGTAGACCTGGAGCATGTAAATCGACGGGACCAGCATCAGCACGTTAATTAACGCAGTAAAACAACCGACGCTGATCAGGATGCTCTTGTAGTCGCCCAGCGCTTTGAATAATGGTGCGGTGGCCGGGCTCTTTGCCATCTTCATGGGTTATTCCTGAGGTGTTATTCCTCGCCCTATCTGGCGAAGTTTCCATTAACTGTCCGCGCAGGGACGGATATAGGCTTTGCAGTAGCGCTTACAAACTAATAACAACTTTTCGTGGGCGGCAGAGCGCCTCCACTAGTTGTGTCGCGCTTATGTCGGCAATGACGAGCGCTATATTCAAATCGTGTTATTGCACCTGACGCACAAGTGTTATGACCAGATCGGATTTCAATGTGGCTTTATACGATCCGTTGCGTTGGCGGCTGAGAAATAGAATCTTTGAGCCTTCTTTGCCGGTGATCGCCAGGCCATCCGGCTCAGGGAACCAGCCAATCGCAGATTCGCCGTCCAGCCAGGCGCTGAGACAATCGGCGCCCTCACCCAGCGTCTGTTTCGGTTGAAAGTCGATGACGCAGGCGTTGGACGGTTTGTCCTGCAACGCCTGGGACTCTGGCGAGTCATCTTTGGCGATCAGGGTCGCCTGCCATTTGCCGGCCAGTTCCGAGGGGTCTGCTAATTTCAGGCTGCTTGCCATGGCTAAATCTCCAAAAAACATCATGAACGTCGCCAATAGCCACGCGGTTGCTCTGTAAGTGAAGCCGTTATCGATCATAAGGCGCTTTACTCCGATCAAGGTGCAGAGAGCAGCGCGTCTGCGCCGCCCTCCTTTTCACCTCACATTACGCAGCGATGTCGGAGTAAGCCGCCTGACCCACGGTGCTGACCAGGAAATCAGCCACGCCATGCCCGGAGAAGTCCACCGACAACAGGCTGTTGCCACCCGAAGAGGTCAACACCGCATCGCCTGCCGCACCGGTGAACGAGTTCACGAAATGCAGGCCTGCGCCGTTGGTGATACCGGTCAGGTCGATCTTGTCCAGGCCGCTGACAAAATCGAGGATCTGGTCGACAGCACCGGGTTTGGAATCGCTGCTGGCCGCGAACACGAAGGTATCCGAACCGGCGCCACCCCACAGTTTGTCCGCACCGCCCGCGCCGAAGAGGATGTCGTTGCCGGCACCGCCCTTCAGTTCGTTGGACACGCTGTTGCCGATCAGCAGGTCGTTACCCGAACCGCCGATAGCGTTCTCGACGGTGACGCCCTTGGCGATGGACACGTTACCCACCAGGCCGCCAACGTCGGAGAACGAGGCCTCATTGAGGTTGATTTTCTGGTTCTGGGTGAAACCGGAGAAGTCCAGGGTGTCCTTGCCGCCCGCATCCCATACCGAAAACACAACCTTGTCCGACGACGAAGTCGCGCTCAGGAAGTCGCGCCCGGCGTTGGAGTTGAAGCCGTAAGTGGTGTCACCGGTACGGGTGGTGGTGTTGGCGCCGTAGAGCTTTTGGATGGCCGCGATATCGTCCATCAGCGGACCGGACGAATAGGCTTCGACGCCGCCCTTGCTGAAGTTCTGGCTGGTATTGCTTTCACTCCAGTAGCTCATGACGCTGTAACCGCGGGTGTCTTGCCCGTAGGACGCGTCGTTGTAGGTCGGAGCGCCCTCGCCGGCGTTGTAGTCGCCAGGATGGGCCAGGCCCAGGGTGTGACCGATTTCGTGGGTCAGGGTTTGCTGGCCGTAATTGTTCAGGTCCGGCGTTTTGTTTGGCGTGTAGCTGCTGTTGGTCAGGTACCAGGAAGTACCGTCGTAACCCGCACCCGTGCCAGGCAGATAGGCGAAGGCCGCTGCACCATCCTGACCGCCGCTGTAGTTGCCGAAGGTCATGTGACCGTCGCCGCCCGTGGCCTTGTCGGTGAACGTGACATTGGCCACATCGGCCCAGGATTGCATGGCAAGCACAGCCTGGCCTTTCTGCTGAGCGCTGAACTGGCTGAACCCGGTAATCCCGTGCTTGTTCATGGTGCTCGACGACGCCGAGGTCAGGAACGTGTAGGTGAGTTCGATTTTGCCGCTGCCGTCCTTGTCTTGGTAGGCAGCGCCATCGCGCAGCAACTGGGTAGCTGCCTGGTCGACGGAGAAGGAGGGTTTGCCATTGACCGTAAGGTTACCGCCCCGATCATACTGATGGCTGAAGCTATTGATCTGGTTGAACGCAGAACTGGATGCAGCCAATGCTTGCAGTGGCTGGAACGCCTGTTCGGCGGTATCAATAGCGTTGTCTTTTACTTTCGACATAAACACACTTCCTTGTTTAGCTATGGAACAGTTTTTTGTCAGACAGCGACAATCTCTGGCGAGATCGTCCTATCACTCGCCCAATGAAGGCGAAAGAAAACTGACACAATTTGAAATCAAACGTCCACTACTTTTTTGACGTCAAATTGAGTTGTTCCTGCAAGTACCCGGAAACAATGCCTGCGCTGTCGAAATATTGTTTGTTAGATGACGGTTTGCGCAAATTGTCTGACAATTTGTTATTTAATTATTAAATAGAGGTAAGTTATTTTTTGTCGATGGGGTCTCACTTTGTGTGAGTTATTAATATGAGTGCCAGCACATTGATATCAGTTGAATTTTTATTGAATTAGAGTTTTTGACGACTGCTGCGCAGCCGAACGCAGGCTGCGCCAGCTGCTACAGGTTTCGCGTACACCACAATCCTTGTAGCAGCTGCCGAAGGCTGCGTTCGGCTGCGCAGCAGTCGTCAGATACTCACAACCAACACGCATCCCACAGCGGATAATCATGAACGCGTGTCACCAGTCCTGCTCGTATTGGGTTGGCCACGACATACCGGGCAAGCGCCTTCACATCTTCCTCCCGCCGAACCGCACGATCGTGATACCCCTTCTGCCACAACCTCCCTCGCCGCCCTAACGCCTGATTAACCGCCAAACCGCTCCGGGATTTGATTCGGCACATCAGCTCCGCCAGCGTCTTGTCATGCAGCTGCACCAGGCAATGCATATGGTCTGGCATGACAACCCACGTCAAAAAATCCGCCCAACCCTCCTCCTGCGCCTGACGTAACTCCTGAACGACCAACCTCCCCAGTCGCCAATCAACAAAAAACGGCTGCCGTTGGTCAACGACAGCCGTTAGCAGATAAATACGTCCGGACTCAGAGAAGTGACCAACGCGTAGCTGACCCGCATTTGTATAAACAGGCATTCCATTGCCTCCTGATCCATCGAAAGGAGGCCAGGAATCTACAGCGTGTCAGTCAACCCGATGAGCACCCAATGACTACAAGATATGAACTCTTAACTCCCGGTCCGAATCTTGTTCCACACCCGCGTACGAACCCGGTCGATGTTCAGCGGCATCGCCTCCAGCGCGAACAATTTCCCCATCATCTCCGGGCTCGGGTAGACCTTGGTGTCATTCTTGATCGCCGGGTCGATCAAACTGTCGGCCTGTTCGTTACCGTTGGCGTAATGCACGTAGTTGCTGATGCTGGCCATGACGTCCGGACGCAGCAGGTAGTTCATGAAGGCGTAGCCGGCTTTTTCATCCGGGGCGTCTACGGGCATGGCAACCATGTCGAACCAGATGGCGGCGCCTTCCTTGGGAATCGAATAGCCGATGTCGACGCCGTTCTTGGCTTCTTTCGCACGGTTTTCGGCCTGCAGAATGTCACCGGAGAAGCCGACGGCCACGCAGATGTCACCGTTGGCCAGGTCGCTGGTGTACTTGGACGAGTGGAAATAGCTGACATACGGGCGGACTTTCATCAGCAGCGCGTCAGCCTTTTTGTAGTCTTCCGGGTTCTTGCTGTGATGCGGCAGGCCCAGGTAGTTCAGTGCCGCCGGCAACAGCTCGGGGCCGTTGTCGAGGATGGCCACGCCGCACTTCTGCAGCTTTTGCATGTTTTCGGGTTTGAAAATCAGGTCCCAGGAGTCCACTGGCGCGTTATCACCCAACACGGCCTTGACCTTGGCGATGTTGTAACCGATGCCGGTGCTGCCCCAGAGATACGGGAAGCCGTGTTCGTTGCCCGGATCGTTGCTCTGCAAGGCCTTGAGCAACGCCGGGTTGAGGTTTTTCCAGTTCGGCAGTTGGCTCTTGTCGAGTTTCTTCAGCGCCACGCCTTGAATCTGCCGCGCCATGAAATGGTTGGACGGGAAGACCACATCGTAGCCGGATTTGCCGGTCATCAATTTGCCGTCGAGGGTTTCATTGCTGTCGAAGACGTCGTAGCTGAACGCGATGCCGGTTTCTTTCTGGAAGTTTTTGGTGGTGTCCGGGGCGATGTATTCCGACCAGTTGTAGATCTTGACGGTCTCGCCCGCGTGGCCGAGAGTCGCGAAGAGCGCAAGTGGAGCCAGAGTCAGTGTCTTTCGGATCATGAGTCGATTCCTGTTTGGTTTGTCTTCTTTTTATTGGAGAGCTGGCAGGCAATCAGAGGATCAAAAAATCAAAACGTAGGTCTTGCGCACGGTTTCCTGGACATCCCAGATACCAAGGCTGTTGGCTGGCAACATCAGTGCATCGCCGGCTTCTATGTGCAGGGTTTCACCGTCATCCGGGGTAAACGTGCAGCGTCCCTGGATGAAGTGACAGAACTCCTGGGCGACGATCTGCCGCCGCCAGCGGCCGGGCGTGCATTCCCAGACGCCGGTTTCGACGCCATCGTCGCGTTCAACGCTGGTGGTCGAGGCCACCGCCACGGGCATGCCCAGTGGTACGGCGACTGGATTCGACGCTTCCAGCTTCAGGGTTGCGGTGTTCTTGAATTGCGTGATGCTCATGGGAGTACCTGTCGATTGAGCCTATAGATGAAGAGCGCGCCGTTTACTGCATGAAACCTTCCATGAAGCCGGCAATACCGCTCGCCAGTTTGCGACGCCATGGTGCGGTGGCCGGGTTGGCCAGGGTCTGGTCTTCATGGGCGAAGCTGCGGATGATCGCGTTGTAACCAAGCCAGCGGCAGGGCTCCGGCTCCCAGGCCCTGAGCGCATCGAGCCCTCCCTGGATGACCCACGGCTGGCGAACCAGCTCGGTGTCGCGCTGCAGAATCAGGTCGGCCAGGGTCCGGCCACCCAGGTTGCTGGCACCGACGCCCTCCCCGCCATAGCCACCCGACAAGGCGATGCCGCTGGCCTGATCGCACAGCATGTGCGGCTTGAAACGCCGGGACATCCCCAGATTGCCGCCCCAGGCATGGGTAATCCGCACGTTCTTGAGCTGCGGGAAGAGTTCGCCAAACAGATAACGCCGCAGCTCCACTTCGCTGGTGCTCAGGTCGAAGTCGTGGCGTAACTTGCCAGCGAACTGATAACCGCCCCGGGCACCGAACACCAACCGGTTATCAGCCGTGCGCTGACCGTAAGTGACTTGGCGACTGCTTTCGCTGAAGGCCTGGCCGCGATTCAGGCCGATTTCATCCCACGTGGCAGCGGATAGCGGCTCGGTGGCCACTATCAAGCTCTGCACCGGAAGCTGATAACGCCCCAACGGTGGCAAGGTGACCGAGTAACCTTCGACCGCCGGCACGATCCAACGGCTGCGAACTGAGGCTTTCGCCGTGTGCAGGCCACCCGATTGCCATTGGGTGACCGGGCTGTTCTCGTAAATCCTGACGCCCATTTTCTCCACCGTCCGAGCCAGACCTCGCACCATCTTTGCCGGGTGAATGGTCGCGACGTGCGGTGCATAGATACCGCCATAAGGTTTGGCGACTCTGATCTGTTGCGCCAACTGCTCGGGGCTGAGCCAGCGGTAATCGCTTTCGGTCAATCCTTGGCTGTAGAGGGTGTCGAGATAATGCCGAAGGCTGGCTTCCTGCTCTGGATAGCGTGCTGCGCAATACAGCGCCCCGCCTTTGCGGTAATCGCAGGCGATGTCTTCACGCTCGAGGACAATCCCGACTTCATCCGGAATGCCGTGCAGCAAATCGAAAGAAGCCCGGCGCTGTTGAGGCGGCAAGTCGGCGAGCAAGCGGTCTTCACCCAGCACATTGCCCATCAGCCAGCCGCCGTTACGCCCCGAGGCGCCAAAACCGGCGGTTTGCGCTTCAACGATGGTGATGCTCAGGTCGGGAGCCTGGCGTTTGAGGTAGTACGCAGTCCAGAGCCCGGTATACCCCGCGCCTATGATGGCGACGTCGACGTCCAGATCCTGTTCCAGCGCTGGACGCGCCAACAATGGCTCGTCGAGTTGATCCATCCACAAACTGATAGTGCGCCACGCCGACATGCAAGACTCCGCCACTCAAACTTCGATGGCGTCGATCCTAGTGCGTGGACTTAGAGGCTGTCTTGCGCGCGTGCACGCAAAGAAATTTGTTTTACGTAGGCCTTGGGCGACTGGCCGGTGTGCTGACGGAAGCAGCTATAAAACGCCGACAGCGAATTGAACCCGGCGGCAAACGCCAGTTCGTCGATACGCAGTGGCGGCGTGGCGTTATCCAGCGCCGCGAGCAAATGCTGCAGGCGCGCCTGGTTGACGTATCGATAGAAGCTCTGGCCAAGCACCTGATTCAGCAGGTAGGAAATCTGATTGCGGCTATACCCGCACTCCTTCGCCACCCGTTGCAGGTCGAGTTCGGCATCGAGGTAAGGTTGTTGGCGCTGAAAATACTGCTGCAAATCTTCAGCCATGAAACTCAGCTGGCGTGCAGACAGCCCGAGTCGACTAACCGCCGGGCGTTGGCTGCTGGCGGCTTTGCTGACGGGCTGTTCATGGACCAGCGAGGCGTATTCGTTGACCTGCCAGATCAGTCCGTCACGTACGGTAATCGCCTCGCTGGCCCGGAACGACACCAGGCCTTCACCGCCGCGAAGGGTTATACGGTACTGAATGAACGCCGTGTTGCCGTCCAGACGAATACGGTCCGAGTGCTCCAGGGCTTCATCGGGATCGCGGGGCATGCTGCTGCGCACGTATTCACGTAATTCCGACAGCCCCATCACACGGTTCTGGAAGAAATCGCTGTACTGAATCTCTGGGTGATAGAGCGCCATCACCCCGCCCAGGTCCCGGTGTTTCCAGCGCAAGTGATAACGCATCACCGTGTCGCCCGTGGCCTGGGTTTGCAGCGGACCATCATCATCGGCGTGCATAAAGGACTCGGCGAGAAAAAGCCGAGCTTGCCGAAATTCCGTCTCGGCTTCAATGACCAACCAGTGGTGGCCAACTGCCGAACACCGACCGTTCCCGTGACCTGCATCAAAAAAACTGAACCAATCGCTAAACGGCCTGAAAAATCCACATCGTTTTCACATTTGGCTGCTACTTTTAAAGGCAGTCATCGGTTGAGCCATTGAAGGCTCTTCCCTCCTAACATGAGCTAAAGGAAGCGCTCGATGAATGAGGCGGGCTACATATGAATAAAGGGTTCAGTAAAGTCACCTTTCCAAACGCCTGCCAGCTGATGCGCTGGCATTTTCATCCCATGGGTTTCGAGGCGAGCATGGATGCGCCGGGCAGTATGATTGCCCGTCTATTTGACCGTGCCAGTGGCGAGACCATGATCGCCATCGCCGGCATTCCTTGCGCGACGGTAATGAATGCTGCGGATGTAGAACGAATAATCGAAGCGGTGGAAGACGAGCTTGAGGCTTTCATTCCACCCACCGCCCTCAGGAGCTACGCCTGAAGGCTGAACACTCAACAACAAGCCCACGTTAAGTGGGCTTTTTTGTGAGCGACGATCTCTTAAGGTTCACGCCGATGTCTTGCCCAGTCGGTGATCGGCAAAGAACACTTTGCCTTTGCCGATCCGATCGGAAGCTTTAGGCATGTTGGCTGCCTGGGTGTCTTGCCCATCGACATACCAATAGCAATGACTCACCGCCCGAGTGATGCCGACGTAAGCCAGTCGCAGGATCTCGTCTTTCTGTGCGCTGTCGTATGCTTCGCTGTCGCCAGCCTTGCCCAGACCCGCCATGCGATAGACCTGGTTCTTGTACGGCGAACTGGTCAGGTGCTGGCAATCACCCAACAGGAACACGGCGTCAGCCTGAAGTCCCTTGGCGCTGTGATACGTCAGCTGCTTCAGCCGTCGTGCTTCGTACGGCAAGCTAGAATCTACATTAACTACAGACTGAATATGCTCTTCTATCAATGACTTATCGCTACTTTTTCGATAAAGCATCAAGATCGAATCGCCCTTTCTGTAGTGCTCCATCAGGCGTTTGGCCATGCCTTGATCGTCACGATCGAGAACGTTAACCGGCAGCAATGCCTTCGGCTCGCCACTGGCCTTGGCCTTCTTGCCAGCGATCGCCGGCGCCGCACGAACGATGTGTTCGGCGGCATCGATGATGTGCTGATGGCTGCGGTAGTTGTCGCTGAGCATGACCTTGGTCGTGCTCGGCGAAGGGAATTCCTTGTTGAATTCCATGAAATACGTCGGCGAACTGCCCCGCCAGCCATAGATGGACTGCCAGTCATCGCCGACACAGAGCAACGACGAACGTTGTGCGCCGCGCCCCACGTGCATGGCCGGGCCGCGACTGCGGATTTCCGTCAGGCTCGCGCGAATCCAGGAAACGATCTGCGGCGATACGTCCTGAAATTCGTCGATCATCAAGTGCGACATCGGCCTGAGCAGCTCATCGGTCAGCAGCTTCAGGTTTTCCGGCGAATGTTCGCTGAACAAGGCGAACATCCGGTTGTAGGTCATAACCGGTGGTTTCTGATCAAGCAGATGATCTTCCAGCGCTCGCCAGTACAGGCTCAAGGCCTCGAAGAAAAACCGGTCGGGGTCGTCCTTGGCAAAACTCATCTGGCCCACGGCATTGGGTACATCCAGGCCGAGGTTCTCGATAAATCCGGCGGCAGCGACAAAACAGTCCAGTAACGGCGCAGAGCTGAGTTCGCCCTTGACCTTGTAATCGAAGCCCGGCCCGGCACTGGCATCGCCTCCAAGGGACGCCAATACTCGCTTTGATGACTCGTAACTATCCAGCCATATCAATGGCTTACGACAGAAAGCTTGAAACAGGGTGCGCTTGACCGCCCATTCCGCCCGCACGCTCAATTTGGCATTGGGGCGGCTGACCTGCGGGTTTTCCCGAGGATCGAACCCCAGCACCACCCAAGCGTCCAGGCTAGGAATATAGCCATGACAATGAAATGGCGAGCCGTTGATATCGAACGTCTGGCGCTTCGGCTCGATGCCTTTGATTGGCCAGGCGCCCGCACGAAACCACAAATCTTCGATAGCGTCGCAGAGCTCTTCGTCGCGTTTGGCGGCCAGTTCGGTCACAGCCATGCGCTTTTGCACGTCCGGGTGATCGCGTTCCAGCTCCTTGAGTTGCAGCGCGTGACGGGACAAGGGCTTGATCAATTCGCGAAAGCGCTCATTGCGAGTGTGCAGGCTGTGATAGCAAGCGTTGAGTTGCTGGCGCTGGGCGTCGTTGATGCGCAGGTCGAAAGGATTACTGTCGACCTCCTCATCGCCGTTTTGCGGACGGTGACTGAGGTTTTCGAAGGCTTGCAGCCGCTCGAACCCCGGCAAGCTTCGAACCATCGGCAGGATTCGCGAATGGAAGGTGCGCACCAGATCACGCGCCTCTTTGAAACTGAGCGACCGGCCCCAGAGTGCAAACAGCTCGATCAGTTTGTTGATGAAGTCTTTGCGCGATTCACGGGTAAAGGTCACCACCGTCATCGAACTCAGCTCGAACCCCAGATAATGGGTCAGCAGCAAAATTCGCAACACCAACGTGGTCGACTTGCCCGCACCCGCGCCGGCAATCACCGAGGTCGAGGGCGTGTCGCTGAAGATCATTTTCCACTGCGCGGCGCTGGGCTGGGCATGCGGTGGCAGCAAGCGAGCGACATCCGTCTTCATACGCTTCTTCAACTCGGCGCTCAACGGCAGACGCCAATCGTCGAACAGATTCTCGTCAACGTTGGGCGGCCGGTGTTCGGTCGAGCGTGAGTCGCGGATCAGCAATACCTGCCGGCCTTCTTCCAACCCTTCAAGTTTGCCTTCCTTATAGCCGTAATCCACCCCGGCACTGTGCCCACTGCGAAAGCCGTCAGCCTGGCCGTGCAGCCAGGATGCCCGGTGTTGTGCGCGCAGACGCGTCAGGCCGTGACCAAAGAACCGGGCGGCCAGACGCTTGAGCAGCGGCATCTCGGTCAGGGGACGAAGTTCAGGAGGAAGATCGGGAGTGTGTTGCGGCACGCGGGCTGACTCCAGGGTGTGAGGCTGTTGAGGGCTATGGTGTCTGCATTTGCCGTTCAGTTCTAGTGAAATGCTTACAGGTCATTGGCTTATGCGATGAAGTGAAGGTTGGGTGAGAAACTTTCGAGGTTATTTGATATCAAATTATTCGATTGTATTGAGGCATTTTTTACGCTTTTTATCGATCAGTGCCTGATAGATGATGCTCGCCATCAACCACCGGTTCGCGTTTCGTGGCTCAGGCGCTCTGCCCCATGACGAACCTTTTCAGGAGACGATCATGCTTGAACTCAGACCCTTCAAATCCCTGGGCGGCGCCCACCATGGCTGGTTGGATGCCCATCACCACTTTTCGTTCGCCGAATACCATGACCCAAAACGCATGAACTGGGGCAACCTGCGGGTGTGGAACGACGACGTGATTGCCTCTGGCACCGGTTTCCCGAAACATCCGCACCGGGACATGGAAATCATCACTTATGTCCGTGAAGGCGCAATCACTCACGAAGATAACCTGGGCAACAAGGGTCGCACCGAAGCGGGCGACGTTCAGGTCATGAGCGCCGGTACCGGGATCGCCCACAGTGAATACAACCTGGAAGCGACAGAGACCAAGATCTTCCAGATCTGGATCATCCCGAACGAAACCGGTTTGGCACCGTCCTGGGGCGCCAAACCCTTCCCCAAAGGCCAGCGCGAAGGTTTCGTGACACTGGCAAGCGGCAAGGCCGGCGACGATCAAAGCCTGCGGATTCGAGCCGATGCCCGATTAGTGGCCGCGAACCTGAAGGCCGGTGAATCCGCCGAATATCGCCTGGACAATGGCCGTCGTGCCTATCTGGTTCCGGCTACCGGTGTCATTGGAGTCAATGGCTTGCGTGCACAAGCTCGAGACGGTATTGCGGTTGCCGATGAGCAGGTGTTGCGGGTGACCGCCATCGAAGACAGTGAAATCGTCCTGGTGGACCTGGCTTGATCGGGTAAACGCGGGACAAAAAAAGGGGCGACCGTCATGGCCGCCCCTTTTTACATGTGCGCCAGGCATGGCGCGTTGCGCGCAAGCGCAACCAGCTTGGCTGTGGTGGCCTCGCTGGTGACTTGGAGGTGAAAGTCCTCTACACACCCGGCAAGGGGAAGTGTTAGCCAGAGGCAAGGGTGTCGCGGGTGACCGCGAATCTGAAGGAAGCCCGAGGCAAAATGCTGGCTTGACGAACAGCAAGCGGATAGAGGCGGCGCAGCGGGGTAAAGGGGCGTGTTTCCCTAAAGCCCAATACTTGCACGGGACGCTGCGACGTAGATCCGACAGGCATAAGCAGGAAG